>CAYIBQ010000010.1:0-19384 GCA_964361695.1 uncultured Candidatus Saccharibacteria bacterium
AAATCCAATTTGGGAAATATGCGTTTATGGGTTACGACATATTTTCTAAAATGATCATCTTCAAAAATCTTGGTTACATCAAGTGTGGTATTGAAGTCGTTCCCGCTGCGGAATTAGTAAAACAAATGTCCACTGGCGTTTCTTCTTTTGATCAGCTCCTTGTTGATTTTAACAACAGAGGCGAGAGCAGTATTGATATTCCTGTTTTCGTAATTGGAATTGGATTGACTGATCAAGAAAAAGAAAAGACAGTTAATCTCAAAGAACTTTTTAAAAACGACAGAAAAGGTGCTCTCACTTCATTCAAGTTGCGAAAGTACCACGGATCAAAACCGGGACCCAAATAGATTTTCTCTAGCCTTTTTAAATTCCTCTGGCAATTCTGCTAGTTTTACACTCTCTGTGGGTTGGTAAACAGGAGTTCCCATCATACGGCGATTGAGTGTGCCGTTTGCGGCGGCTTCTACTCTTTTCTCTGCAATATCTAAATACTCTTTCATAATATCTGAACCGTAACCTTTGCGATTATGGATAACCGCCGCGCAAATGGAACTTCCAACACCTAGATATGGATCCAACACAGTATCGCCTGGGTTTGTCATAGATAAAACAAGTCGCTCGATAAGCTCAATCGGAAACTGGCAGGGGTGGTCTGTTTTTTCCGGATGATTATTTTTTACATTAGGAATTTCCCAAATATCGGAAGGATTTTTGCCGAGTGGATTACCTGAAAGCGTTCCATATTTTTCGTTCTTCTTGAAGTTCTTTTTGCCCGGATACTTTTGTGGTACACGAATCGGGTCAAGATTGAAAGTGTAGTCGTCTGATTTTGTGAACCAGACAATCGTTTCATGCCGTCCCGAAAATCTTTTTGTGCAATGCAATCCGTGGCCGAAATGCCAAATAATCCGGTTGCGTAATTTCAACCCATATTTCTTTCCGATAGTATAAATAAGAGCATCAAGTGGGAATACTTCGCCATCTTTACCAATATGATTTCCGACTTGCCAACAAATACTGCCATCATCGGACAAGATACGGACTGCTTCTTTGATCGTTTCTTCTTGATCAGTAAGATAACTATCCAAATCTCTCCGCTTCTCATATTCCTTGCCGATATTGTAAGGTGGTGAGGTTACGACCAGTTTGACGGACTTATCGGGAAGTTGTCTCATAAGATCAAGACGATCACCTTGAAAAAGAACCACATCGGCATCTTTTGTTGGTTTGTATGTAATTTTGATCTTTTTTTGTGGAAGTAGTGATGCTTGTGTTTCGTTCTTTTTTGTATCCACATCCACCAATTTTTGCCTTGTTTTGATTTCTGGATTTTCAGTCCTAATTACATCCAAAACAATTCCTTGTATGGCTACCTGCGTACCTTTATCAAGAATTATCGGCTCCATGGTTTTGTTGGCCGGTTGTAAACGGATATGTCCTCGCTCGCGATAGTATTTTTTGAGTGTCGCTTCATGATTATCAATAAGTGCTACTACTTTTTGTCCGTTTTCTGCTGTTTCCTGTTGTTTTACTAAAATAATATCTCCGTCGTTTATATTCTCATCAATCATACTGTTGCCCACTACTCGTAACGCATAAACTTCACTATTTGGCGGGAGCTTAGTTTTCGCTATTGCTATAAATTCATTTTGCTGAATTGCTTCTATTGGTTCACCGGCGGCGATCATACCGAGTAAAGGAATTCTCACCATTGGCTCCTTAGACTCAACGCTAATGGCGCGAGCCTTATTTTCTGTTTTTCCTAAATAGCCACCTTCTTTGAGTTTTGAAATATGGAAATGGATAGTTGAAACAGAAGCGAGTTTAAGTCGCTTTCTAATTTCCTCAAAAGAAGGAGGGTATCCTTTTTCTTGAGAATAACTTTCTACGAAGTCGAGGACTTCTTTTTGACGCTTTGTTAACATAAGATACTTGACTTGTTTACCACACATCAATTATAATAGAACAAAAGTAGAAAATCAAAGCCAAGTTATCCCCAGTTGATATTAAGCGAACAATTTATGGAAAATAAACGAAAACATCTTGAATTTATACAAGGAATTATCAGCCGAATGGCTGGCAATTTGTTTTTTCTAAGGGGTTGGACTATTACCTTGATAGGTGCGTTGCTTGCTTTGTTTTCAAAAAACAATAGTCCTGATTATATTTTTTATTTTCTAATTCTTGCCGTCTTTATTTTTTGGATTTTGGACGGATATTTTCTTTCGCAAGAGCGTTCATACAGAGATTTGTATAATCATGTTAGAAAACTAAAAGAGGAAGATATAGATTTTTCTATGGATATAGGTGAGTATCAGGAGTTTAAGAAAAATACCTTGATATATTCAATGTTTTCTTATACTCTTTTAGTTTTCTATCTTCCTTTGATTAGTGTAGCGTTTTTTATAATGTATCAGTTGAAATAAAATTATGGCAACAAAAAGACAAGTTTTCTATAGTTTCCATTATAAACCAGACTGCTGGCGTGTTTCCCAAGTCCGTAATATAGGTGCTATTGAAGGAAATAGGCCAGCTCCCGATAATGATTGGGAAACTATTGCAAAAACTGGTGATGAAGCGATCAAAAGATGGATAAAAGAACAAATGAAATATCGTTCATGTACAGTTGTTCTTGTTGGAAAAGAAACGGCAAATAGAAAATGGATAAATCACGAGATTGTAGAATCATGGAATGCTGGTATGGGCGTTGTTGGAATATACATACATGGTTTGAGAAACCATGAGCAATATATTACAGAACGAGGAGGCAATCCGTTTGATTTTATAACTTTTGGCGATAATGGTAAAAAACTATCTGCGATAGTGAAATGTTACAATCCCCAAGGAAGCAATAGCAAAGAAAGATACGATTGGATTTCACAATACATTTCAGACGCCGTTGAGGAAGCAGTAAAGATTAGAGGGAATAATTAGAAAAGCCCGCCCGAAGTTCACCAAAACAAATCAGCGGAGCAAGCGGAGGATTCCTCCCCAAACCCTCCCTCCTCCGCTTGCGACATACGAATTCAAAAGCGTATAATTACAGCAGTATCTCCTGAAAAGCCCTACGGCGCACGCCGGAGGGCTTTTCAATTGGCACCCATGCGCATAGCATACGGATATGATTTCTCCGGCCACTCCCATCGCATCCGTTCCCCGGATTCACCGGCGGATTGTTCCCGCCCTGAAACGCCTCGGTATTGAGACGCTTGGCGATCTGCTCCTCTATTTTCCCGCGCGTTATGACGATTTTTCCGCGCGCAAACATATTGCCGATCTCGTTCTGGGTGAGACCGCGACGATTGAGGGAGTCGTTCGGCTCGTGACCCAAGGGCGTACGGCACGGCGGCATATGCACATCCTGGAGGCATCGGTGGAGGATGGGACCGGGCGCATTCGCGTCGTGTGGTTTAACCAGCCGTTTCTTGCACGCGCCATCAAAGAAGGGACAGCCGTGCGGCTCTCCGGAAAAACAGCGCAGGGGCCAAAAGGAATATATCTCCAAAATCCTGCGCACGAGCGCGCGGGAACGGATGAGACGCATACCGGCGCTCTCGTCCCCGTGTACCCTGAAACCGAAGGCATCACGTCGCGGTGGTTGCGTTTTCTTATCAAGCAATTTCTCCACCTCCGTGAACGCATGACCGATCCTCTGCCCGACGAGACGCGCCAGCGCCACGGACTCGTTCCTGTGGCCGATGCCATCCGCGCCATGCATTTTCCCGATACCCGCGAGCAGGCGCGCCGCGCAGAACACCGCTTTATTTTCCAAGACCTGCTTTTGTTTCAATTGCGCTCTTTGCGCGAGCGGTCGCGCATACGGCAGGCGACCGCGCCCTCCATCCCCGCAAATATCGCGCTGATCAAGGAAGTCACTTCATCCCTGCCGTTTCCCCTGACCGATGCCCAGCGCCGTTCTGTGTGGGAAATTGCCAAAGACATGGAACGCGGCAACCCCATGCATCGGCTCCTGGAAGGGGACGTGGGCTCGGGCAAGACCGTGGTCGCAGGCATTGCGGCACTGCTTGCCGTCCGCGCGGGGTACCGTGTCGCATTCATGGCACCGACAGAAATCCTTGCGCGCCAGCACCACGACACGCTCAACAATATCCTCATGCCGTTCAATGTGACCATTGCTCTGCACCTCGGCGGGGGAGCAAAGAAAAAATCTCCGATGCCGTCGGCAGACATATCCGTGGGTACCCATGCCCTGATTCAAAAAAACATGCGTCTTGAAAGAATCGGCTTGGTCGTGGTGGATGAACAGCACCGCTTTGGAGTCAACCAGCGCGCTACGCTGGCCAATCATGCGGGTATTACACGCCCTCATTTTTTATCCATGACCGCCACTCCCATCCCGCGCACGCTAGCGCTCACCATCTACGGCGATCTTGATCTCTCCCTACTTGATGAGATGCCAAAATCCCGCAAGTCAGTCATCACGCGCATAGTGCCGCCCGCAGGACGTACAACCGCGAATCGTTTTATCCGCCAAGAAATAAAAAAAGGAAGGCAGGCGTTTGTCGTATGTCCGCGCATAGAGCCGGACGATAAGACCAAAACAAAAAGTCCGCGCTCAAAAGCGTATCAACAGCAGTTGCTCCTCACGGATGTAAAAGCCGTAACCGAAGAATTCAAAAAACTTTCAGAGGATGTCTTTCCGGATCTGCGCATTGCCATGCTCCACGGCAAAATGAAGCCCAAAGAAAAAACAGAGACCATGGAAAGATTCCGCGCAGGAAAATATGACGTTCTAGTTTCCACGTCTGTCATTGAGGTCGGCGTGGATGTACCCAACGCCACGATCATGGTGATTGAAGGCGCGGAACGGTTTGGACTGGCACAGATACACCAGTTCCGCGGGAGGGTAGGCAGGGGAGAGGAGCAGTCGTACTGTTTTCTTTTTTCCACAGAAGAAGGCATGGGAACAAGACGGTTGCAAGCAGTCGTGGACGCAAAAAACGGGTTTGAGCTTGCAGAAAAAGATCTGGGACTGCGGGGTCCGGGCAGTATGCTTGGCGTCGTACAGTCGGGCATCGGCGACTTGGTGCTCAAAGGCATCCCGGATCCCGTGCTCGTCCGTAGCGTCCGCGAAGAAGCCATTGCTTTGGTCAAACAAAGCCCTGATCTCTCGCAATTCCCCGCTCTTCAAAAAGAACTCCAGCACATGGAGCGTACGCTTCATATGGAATAGATGTGTGAAACGGCGCCCTCTCATGCGAGATGACGCCGTTTACTTTGTTTTTACTTTTGGGCTTTCACCTATGCCCTCGCAATAATCCTCCCAATATTTTCGTACAAGGTAAAGCGCTTTTCCGCTCCCAAAGATCAATGCGATCCTGGAAAGCGGATATCCAAGCACCGCGTGCAGGATGACAATCAGCGCCTGGCGCGCAGGGTTGTGTCTACTCCATTCATCCGAAACCAGCGCATCCCGCCCGACACCATACCGTCCGACGACCAAAGACATCGCCTCATCCCATGCCTCTGCAAACGCCTCTTCATTCGCGTCATCCCGGCATATAATCCGTAGTTGTTTTGTGGTAAAACCAAGCAGTTTTATCACGCCGCGCATCACCGGATCGCCGTTGCGATACCGCGTCAGCGCATCCTCAACGCGCTCTTTGGGAGAGGTCCTTTTTTTGACCGGACTTCCTTTCCAACCGTGTGGGAGAAAAGAAATACCGGGCTGGGACGGGAGCGCCGGAGATGCTGTACCGCGCTTGCGTGTGGCAATACGGGTCGCCTCCAGCAGTGCATGCACTTCCGCGCGCCATACACTTTCCTCTGAAAGCGGCGTGCCCGAATGCGACGGGTCCGCGCGGAGAACTGCTACCGTTTCTTGTAGAGAGTGGGGCAGACCCCCGCCAACACCCCAGCGCACCTCAAGCACTGCGCGCGCCTTGTCGCTCATCGCTGGCAGAATTTCTTGCCGAACAAAGCGCACGTCTTCATTTTTCAGCGTCTCCGCAACAGGATCGGCTGATGTGTCCTCCACCGGCGACTCGGCTCCAGTGCCGTTATCGCCTGCTTTCGTGAGCGAAAAGGCATACATCCGCGCCGCCCGCCGCACCCTCACCACCCGCTCTGGGGTCCATCCGAGTTTCTTGCCCAAGTCATAGTTTGATGGCGCATGGCCACACTCTTGCACCAATACCTGCTCGGCATGCAAAAGCTCCGCTACATGTCTTTGGAGCTGTACAGGCAGGCGGATCGTCGCTTTCATGTCGGCAATCGCACGGGTGATGCGATGACGTATCCACCAGGTGGCGAATGTGGAGAATCTATATCCACGACGATATTCATAGCCATCAATTGCCCGCATCAAACCCGCGTTTCCTTCAGAAATAAGGTCGGTAAACTCTAGGCCCCGTCCCCGATATTTTTTGGCGATACTGACCACAAGGGCAAGGTTACCTTCCGCTATTTCATGCCTGGCCACTCTGATGACCTCTTCATCTCCGTGTTTCCGGGCATCTTCTATTATTTTCCCGAGTTCGCAAATTCTTTCATACGTCATAGTCGGGTAGCGTCGTATTTCAGCAAGATATGGCCCAATCGCGTCTTCCCTCTCCACAGATACTCCTTTTTTCACACATAATAACGGTGGTATTGCGAAATGTTTTTCAAGGTACGGGGATATGTGCATCATACGACACAGATCCGAAGGTGACAATAAATAAAAGCCGCTCCAACGTGTGTCGGAACGGCACTGCCTGCCCTAATCCAGAGATCTCTCTAGCGTAATCACCTGGCTAAGAACCTCGCCAAGGCGTTGCCACATCACAGGACGGCGCATGAGATCCATCGAATTGGTGATTTGATCGCGTGCCTCGTTTACGATCTGTCGGGCATTCTGGACCCTGCCCTCTTTACAGGCAAGTTCCGCCAGGTCAAGGCGTGAAAGCACATCATGTACATCGCCTGGCTCGCTACCGGGCTGGAGGGAATATGCCATTTTTTCTCCTATTGTAGAGGTGCTCAATATCCTGTGTTATCGCACATCCCACCCCTCCCGTCAATCCGGGACATCCGCATCCGGCGGAGCGTTCAGCAATGCTGGGTACAGTACGACTTCCCGTGCCAGACGATCAGACGCCCTTTCATTCCCGCACGCTTCGCATAGCGTTCTCATGACGCGCTCCTCCTCTTCGGTAAAAATCGTAAACATCATCTTCCCGCATTTCATGCATACATAGTATATCACCGCATATCCTCCCGTAACCGTGTAGTCTGTAAGAGAACGTGGAATGATGGGCGTGCTTGGATTTGAACCAAGGACCCCGGCTTTATAAGAGCCGTGCTCTAACCAACTGAGCTACACGCCCTCTGCGATTTTATCTCTTCAACAAACGCAAAAGATCGCTTGCTGATATTCCCGCTTGTTTTAAAATCGTTGCCGCAAGATCGCGGGAAAGCGTCCTTGCGTGCATAGCAACCGTGGTAGCGCGTCCGGTTGCGGGATGCTGGAAACGGATATGGCTCCCTTTCTGCCGGAGAATATGAAATCCTGCCTTGAGCAGGAGTGCGACCATTTCTCTTGGGGTAAAGACCGGTATAATGCTCATGCCGGAACGGCAATACGACGATGGCTGCTTGCAGGAGATGTACGCCGTGATGTATGCGTTTGGCGTTCTTCAACCAGACATTCTATACACAACTCAATCGCCTCGCGCGCCATCTCTTTTGCGTGCGTGATAGTTTTTCCCCACGTCACAACGCCCGAAAGATCCGGCGCAACGACGACGAAACCGCGCACATCACGTTTAAAAACAACCCGATGCGTACCATACCGCGTCGTCACGGTATCAGCAGCCACCATATCCTTTTTGTCAGTCTTGCGCATATGCGGAAATGCTACGACATGCACGATTAAAGTCAAGATGATCTCTCTTTTTCGCCGTTTTCTTTGACGATGGTGTCAAATTCTTCGTGCTCAATTGTTTCTTTTTCCATGAGTACGGCGGCGATGGCATCCAGTTTGTCACGACGACGCTTGACGATGTCCGCCGCGGTTTTCCGCGCGTCATCCATGAGGCGCTTGATTTCGCGGTCAATCAGTTCCGCGGTCTGCTCCGAATAATTCCTTTCTGTCGTCATTTCCCGCCCGAGAAAAACCATGCTCTCGCTCTCGCCGAGTGCTACCGGCCCCACGGCCTCGGACATGCCAAAGCGCATCACCAAACTGCGTGCAACATCCGTGGCCTTTTTCAGATCGTCGTGCGGGCCGGTGGTGATGTCGCCGAACACGAACTGTTCCGCAACATAGCCGCCGAGGGCGGACGCGAGTTCATCAATGAAATGGGCGCGGGAATAGAGATGCCTGTCTTCAAGCGGCAGTTTGAGCGTGTATCCGGCGGCTCTGCCACGGGAGACAATGGATACCTTATGCACCGGATCAGCATGTTTGAGCGATGCGGCGACCAGCGCGTGTCCCGCCTCGTGGTATGCCGAAATCTTTTTTTCCTGCGGAGACAGGAGATGGCTCTTGCGCTCCGGCCCCAGAAGAACTTTTTCAATGGAATTGATGAGGTCAAGTTGGACTACTTGTTTCTTGTCCCCACGTGCTGCGAGTATAGCGGCCTCATTGACGAGATTGGCAAGATCCGCGCCGGAAAAGCCGGGCGTGCGCTCGGCAATGACGCGCACTCTCACGTCTTCGGCGAGCGGTTTGTTGTGCGCGTGGATTTTCAATATCTCTTCGCGGTCGTTGACATCGGGAAGATCCAGCACCACGCGGCGGTCAAACCTGCCCGGCCGCAGAAGTGCGGGATCCAGCACATCAGGCCGGTTGGTGCTGGAAAGTATGATGATGCGGTCGTTGGTTTCAATGCCGTCCATTTCCACGAGCAGTTGGTTGAGCGTCTGCTCGCGCTCGTCGTGCCCGCCGCCGATACCGGCTCCGCGTATCCTGCCCACCGCATCCAATTCGTCCACATAGACGATCGCAGGCGCCACTTTTTTTGCCACGCGGAATAAATCGCGCACGCGGCTTGCACCCACACCGACGAACATTTCAATAAACTCCGACGCGGACATGTAAAAAAACGGTACGCCCGATTCTCCGGCCACCGCGCGCGCCAGATGCGTCTTGCCCACACCCGGCGGCCCCATCAGCAGTACGCCTTTGGGAATCTTGGCCCCGATGTCCATATATTTTTTCGGATTTTTGAGAAAATCAACGACCTCTTTCAGTTCCTCTTTGGCTTCTTTCACGCCCGCGACATCCTTGAACGTAATCTGCTCGCGCTCTCCCTCGGGGCTGATGAGGCGCGCCCGCGACTGGCCAAAGGAAAACGCCTGCATGGAGCCGCGCTGGACTTGCCGCGCGGTAAACCAGATGAAAAACGCAATGAGAAGAACCGGCCCCATGATCGGCAGGATGACCGCAAGGAGAAAATGAAACCCGCCTCGAGTCGTAACCGTGATATTTACTTCCTGCAATTTGGCGTGTTCCACGCCGAAATTGCGCAGGGTTTCGGTGAGGCCCGCTTCAGGTTCTTTTTGGGCTACGACGGTCTCGCCATTTTTCTGTTTCACCTCCAGCGTTGTATCGGTCACCGAGATTTCCGCAACCTCACCCTTGTTGATGCGCTGGACAACCTCGGAGAGCGAAATCTCCTGCTGGGGAGAGAGCAGTCCTGCGACGGACGAATACAGCACGGAAAGCGCCATCAAAATGACCAGCACCCACATGAAATTTTTGGAAAGAGTTTTCATATGTTTCGTTGACAACCTAGCACACTCTGCGCCCTCGGGCAAGAAACATATCTGATGCGGCACCATCGGCATACCTACGCCAAAGACCGAGGGGGTCTTGCTTTTTTTTGAAAACCGGTACACAATAGATTTCTATCAAAAGCAAAACCCTATCACGGAGGTGACTCATGCCGTCAGCACAGATGGGTATGATCCTTGCGGACTTTGAAAATTTGAACAGAATCGTCAGAGAGGATCCCGCGTTGCGACACCATACCTCACTGGATATTCTCCGAGCGAATACCTACGGAATAGAACGGGCTGTTATCCAAAAGTTTCCACGTTGTCGGATACAGTGGCGCATCACCGCGTTCTCGGCCACGGAGTTTGATTCCGGACGAGAGGCCGATTACCTCGCCGGAGTGGTACAAGAATTAGCTCCGCTACGATACCTGGTTGAAGTCGTTGAACACAGGCCAGATGCGGCAGATGAAGCCATAACCGAAATCGCCAAAGAATTTCTGCGCAATCGCCGCATAAAGATCATTGCCCTCGCCACGCAGGACAGCGGACGCACGGCTAGGAAAGCGGACAGCGGATTGAATTTTGCGGATTTTGTGAGAGAAACAAAGAAACGGCACACCATGCACTTCATCGGCCTGGACTATGTTCCGCAAAGTTTTCAGGCGGACGAGGAGTCCTGTTCACTCATACGCGCCGATGTCACGCAGTTTCTTGATCAGATACCCCGGACGAAGATGGAATCCATTACGTGTCTTCCTCGTGAAGCCACGGTTCCGCCAAGCACATCTCGACCTATTATATATGAAAGGGTGCATCGTGCTATCCCGCGGCCTGCACCGATTCTCCCAACCGCGAACATGCGTGATAATGCATGGAGATTTTTCAGCAAGAACCCATATGACGTAACCGATATGGACCAACGGAAATGGATTGCCGAAGCATTTGCCTCCATGATAAATTTCACGGCCGACGATTGGTGCGGAACATCCTACGAACTGCTACGCGGCATCAGATCCCGTTGGCCGGGACCTGCACCGCCTCCCGCTGAAACGCTCCAGGAAATTATTTTTGTCCTTGAGAGATTGTTTTTCACCAGAAAAACGACTCTCTCATTCAGACAGAGTCCCGCGTATAAATTTCTTGGCCGGTTTCCGGAAATCGTACCTTAGCAACCACAGCGCCCCCAAAGGCGCTTTTTATTTTCTCCAAAAGAAAAACCGATACCCTGCGGTATCGGTACGTTAGTCCTCTTCGGCGATGGCAACACCTTCTGGGATGTGTGTCTCCTTTATCCACTGCTCATGTTTTTCCGGAGGTACGCCGCCGAGACAGGTAGTGAGATAACTGCGTCTGATCTTCGCCATCTCCGGCGGAATCTCTTTTAGTTCCTCGCCGATATAGCAATAGACCCGCGGCGCATCTGACGGGTAGTCCAGCATGAGCATTGTCACATCCACTAATTCATAACCGGACTCATACCGTGTCAGGACGGCAAAGCCAATAGGGTCCACGTCTATCAGCTTGCCTTCTACCACGACACGGCCCATCATGCGGCGAAGCGTGAGGTACATACACATGCCAGCGCCCCCATTTACTGAACGTGCGTTGATAACCGGTAAGTATGCCCCAATGCGTGATGAATTTGTGACTGCCGAGGCGTTCCTTGATGTTGTCCCCATTCAATAAAGAGCCATATCCAAATATTCTGATCATGGGAACCTTGTGCATCACTGCCTCCTTCGTGGAAGATCTTCTGCCTTTTTTCAGAGCTTTATTCGTACCCATATTTCTTACAAAAGTCAATGACCGAAAAACATGCGTCAAAACTCATCGCTCGTCTTGGCATCACTCTCCGATACTGCCGGTACGGCCTGATTTTCCCGGAGACCGGCGGATAATGTTGTGATCATCTCTCCGACATCCGGTTCCACTTCAAACGACGAGCGTGCAATGCCGCGCGGGAAAATGAGCTTGCAGAGACGCGGCACGTTTTGAATCACGCGCCCGCCGAGACGAGGCAGGGAATCAATCATCATAAACTCGTTCGCATTTTTGAAATCGTGATAAAAAGCGCCTGGACGTTCAAAACGCAGTGTACGCGCGTTTCGGTCGTAGGAATAAATGCCCGCGGCAAGCGGTATTTTCATTTCAAAAACGCCCTTTGGCGTAAGCGATATGTGCGCTAATGGCAGGCGTTTTTTGAATGCCTCGTTGACGGCAGAAAAGTCAAAGTCGGCGCCGATATTGAGATGCGAAAGGATATGAAAAAATTCTATCGTCGGCACCCGCTGATGCGCCACCATGAGCGAGTAGACCGGCAGGGCTCCGGTAAATCGTGGATTGCATTCTATGGGAAATACTTCCTCCGTTTTCGTGTCATAGAGAAAATCAATCCCGAAAATTCCCTTGAAGCCGCGCTCACCGAGATATGCGCCGATGGACTCCACCACGCGCTGTGCCGCGTGCTGTACCACATCCGGCCACAAACGAAATGCCCAATCGTGTCCGAGAAACACGCCCGTCGGCATCTGGCCATGCAGTGACTCCGGCACGTCAATGAGCTGGAGCTGGAGCGTGCTTGTCAGCACCCCTTGCGCGGTCACGCACCCCAGCATGGAAAGGGAATATCCCTCAATAAACGGAGAGACGGTCACAAAATGATATCGCTCATCCTTGGAGAGAATGGCGATCATGGCCTGCCAATCGGACTCGTTGCGGATAAAAAACGTGCCGAGTTCTCCGGCAACATCAAAGTCGGCACGCTGTACCACAAACGTCCTGTCCCAATGCGCCCATGCGCCAGCAAATGTCGTGCCGAGAAATTCTTCACGGGACAGGCGCCAGTCGGGGACGGAGGGAAGGCCGCGCTGTTTCACCAGGTCACGAAAATCACCCTTGAGAATGACGCCGGAAAAACTTTCCGGCCGGTTGCCGATCCATGCGATATTCTGTTCTTCCAGGGCTTGCACGATTTTTGGCGTGGTCTGATAAAACATCAGCCGATACGGATGACGGCGCGACTTTAAAAACGCCTGAAATGCCCAGTTGCGCAGTAAATATCCTGTCGAATGAACTTTTTCCGCGATCTTCGGATGTTTTTCTTCCAAGCAAAAAATCGTCGTATAGCGCCGCAGGAGATCAATATCCACGGCATCTTTCACACAGTAGATCGCGTAGTGGTCAAGAAAAAGTGATGGCATGATGCGCGGAAACGGAGCGACTCCCACGGCAATGGTCGTCTTCTCCTCCATCTTCTGCAAGATATTGCCAAGGTCCGGCACATATGTCTGCCACGCTGAAAAGAGATCCTTGTTCATGGTTTCACCTTATCAAAAAATCCTCGCTCGTGCCATCACGCGAGCAAAAGTAAATGCCCGGGAGAAGCTGGTGCTTCAATCCCGGGCTCTTTGTATCCTCTTTCCGTTAAAGATCGTTTCTTGCGTCTATGAGGCCGCAGAGACTTCTACAGCCGCCACCTGCGGCAGGCGGTCGCCATCCTTCTGGGGTCCCAGTTGAAAGTACACCGTCTTCATCGGCTCCAGCACGGGCACCAGACGGTCCGGCACCTTGCTGAAGTGTACGAAGCACTTCCTGCCGATGTCGACGCTCTCCACCTGCTGGCGTGTGGCATCCACCGTCATCGTCCGGAGCTCCCCAATATGACCAGTCCCGCTGATCATGTTGTAGAAGAATGGCGCTCCGCGAAGCCATCCCTCACGCTCGGGCAGATACGTCGGCTGCCACACCGCACGCCTCACTTCCGCGAGCCGGAGGACGCTCCAGCACTGGCGGGACGTGCCGAACTGGCGCGCGACCTGCTCAACCGCCTCTCCCATTTTCGGCCATATCTGGTCGTAACGAAAACCAGGATAGGCGTGAATGGGGTCTGTGGGTATGTACTCGTACCCCTGTCGCCCGCGAACAATCCGTCCTTTCGCGACCTGTTGCGCGGTCACAAAGAAGAGGCCGCGGCGGGTGATAACACCCACCTGAATATCCAGATCCCGGCCGTCATAGCCAAGAAAATGGACATCAGTATTGTCTATGCCAGTCCGTCGCGTGATGGGAATACCTTTCTCCCACCGCACCGGCACCGACAAAGTCGTGTAACCGCGGAGCGGCTCCACCTCACCACCAAACACCATGAACGGGATGACATCTTCACCTTGCACGTCTACCGAGACGTGCAGGTCAAGCATGGTCGGCCTGCTGTTGCGGGCATGGAACTCCTGCCAACCCCACGTCCGTCCCATCCGCGTCTGGCCCACCTCAAACCCCGCCGCCTCAATGGAAACACCGCTTAATGTCAACATGGCAAACCCCTTTCTGGCTTTAATTGCCCTTGATTGCCGGTACATCCGGCTGAAAAGTACTGTGCATCTATTATACCTCTTTATAGATCAGATGTCAATATCGCGCGCAGGGGGCGGTTTAGCGTAGAATGGGGCTATGATGCATGATCTTAGCGCGATACAAACCTCCTTTCAGGAAGCCACGGCGGGCATCGTATCCCTTCAGACACTTGAATCAGTACGCATCGCATACCTGGGACGCAAGGGAGCGCTCGCCGCGGTTTTTGACGCATTGAAAAATCTGCCGCCGGATGAGCGGAGGGAGGCAGGAGAAAAGGCAAACGCTCTGCGCCGCGAGATTGAGCAAGCGCTTGCTGAAAAAAAATCAGTGCTGGAACGGACGGAACACGAATCCATCCTGAAAAAGGAATGGCTGGATGTGACGCGCCCAGGGGTTAAACCCCTGCGCGGACACCTGCATCCGCTGACGAAAATTACGCGCGATATCGTCGCGATTTTTTCATCCATGGGGTTTGCCGTGGCCGAAGGCCCGGAAGCCGAGACCGAGCATTATAATTTTGATGCGCTCAACATTCCGGCCGATCATCCGGCGCGGGATATGTGGGACACCTTTTGGCTACAAAGTAGCCAAAAGGAAATTACAAATCACAAACTACAAATTCCAAATAAATCCCAAAAGTCAAATCCCAAAAGCCGAAAGCTTCTATTGCGGACTCATACGAGCCCTGTGCAGATACGATATATGGAGACACACCAGCCGCCGATTCGCATCATCGTCCCCGGCAGGGTGTATAGATATGAAGCGACCGATGCGTCGCATGACGTACAGTTCATGCAGGTGGAGGGGTTGATGGCGGATACCAATGTCTCTGTGGCCAATTTCAAGGCAGTGATTCAGATGTTTCTCTCGCGACTGTTTCATACACAAATTGAGATCCGCCTGCGCCCGTCGTATTTCCCCTTTACCGAGCCGTCATTTGAAGTAGATATCTCCTGCACCTATTGTCGCCAAAAAGGATGCTCCATCTGCAAACAGTCGGGGTGGCTGGAACTGATGGGAGCCGGCATGGTGCATCCCCGCGTATTCAAAGCCGCAGGGTGGAATCCGAAAAATATAGCAGGGTTTGCTTTTGGCGTAGGGATTGATCGCCTTGCATTGATGAAATATAAAATTCCCGACATCCGCCTGTTCCGCTCGGGCGATCTGCGATTTTTAAAACAATTTTGATATGAAGTTCAGTTATCAATGGCTTAAAGAGCTGGTGCCGTTCAAAGAATCGCCCGAGGCGCTTGCAAAGTTTTTGACTATGCGCGTGTTTGAGGTGGAGGGACTGGAAAAAGCAGGGGATGACCATGTGCTGGACATCAAGATACTGCCCAACCGCATGGCGGATGCATCAGGACACATTGGCATGGCACGGGAAATCGCATCTCTCAAAAAATCCAAAATACAAATTCCAAATCACAAACAAATCCCAAATACCAAATTACAAACGAAAAACTTTTTGCGCATTACTGTTGAGGATGCCAAAGATTGCTCGCGATATTCCGCGCGCGTGATGGATGGCGTAAAAATCGGGCCGTCGCCTGCGTGGATGCGCGCACGCCTGTCAGCATGCGGCTTGCAGTCCATCAATAATGTCGTGGACGCGGCCAACTATGTGATGCTGGAAACCGGACAACCGCTCCACGTCTTTGATTTTGATAAAATCAAAGACGTGGAAATGACAAATGACAAATTACAAATTACAAATAAATCCCAAAATCCAAAACCCAAAACGATACGCGTACGACGGGCGCGGAAAGGGGAGCGTATTACAGGACTGGACGATAAAACATACGAGTTGAACCCTGACATCCTTGTCATTGCTGATGAGAAAAATCCCATTGCCGTTGCGGGTATAAAAGGAGGCAGGGAATCCGGCGTATCACAAAATACCACGCGTATCGTCCTGGAATCGGCGAATTTTGACCCCGTGGTCATACGGCGGACAGCGCAGGCGCTCGCACTGCGCACGGACGCGTCCATGCGTTTTCAGCACGGACTGGACCCCAATGAGACGCCGTTCGCCCTTGATCGCCTTGCTATGCTGATTCGGAAAGTAGCAGGCGGCGCCATACTCTCCGGCATGGCAGACCGCTACCCGCGCAAAGCCACCCAGCACGCGATTTTATTCCGTCCCGCGTATGCTGAACGCATGATCGGAGAAAAAATATCCACGGGCTTTTATCGCTCGGCGTTTGCGCGCCTCGGGTGGACTGCTCGTTCCAAAGGCAAAGATTTTGTCATTATGCCGCCCCACGCACGCCGCGATATTGAGATTGAAGAGGACATCGTGGAAGAAATCGCGCGCCTGTTTGATTACCAGAACATACGCCCCGCTATGCCGGAGACGGTTCTTGCGACGGGCGAGAAAAATACTGCTCTCTTCTGGGAGGAATTGGTGCGCGATGCTCTCGTGGGCGCGGGATTCATAGAGACAGAACTGTATCAGTTTTCTTCTGCGGAAGAACACAGCACTTTCGGCATTGACCGCCAGACAGCCGTGGCTCTGGAAAATCCGCAAAATCCCCAGATGGCGTATCTGACTCCAATGATAGCGCTCCGCTATGTCCTATCGACGGCACAAAATCTACGCGGGCATGATACGGTAAAAATATTCGGCATACAAAAAGAATTTCGGAGAGGAAAAGACGGTGGCGTGGAAGAGGCGAAAAAACTCGTTATCGTCTCCGCGCACAAAGACGCGAAAGTGGAGCATTTTTATGCGCTCAAGGGCGTATTGGACACGCTGTGGGAGTGTCTGGGATTGCATGACGTGGCGTATACCGAAGAGGCGCCGCATGTGTTTGCACATCCGCACCGCGCGGCGGCCATCATACATGATGGCAAAAAAATCGGCGCTCTGCGGGAACTGCATCCGGCTCTGGCCGAAAAGATAAAAGCGCGCGGGCAGATTCTTTTTGCCGCAATTCCGTTTGCCGAAATCGCGAAACGCGCGACTGCCGAATCCGAGTACCGTCCCGTCGGAAAATTCCCCGCAATCACGCGCGACATCGCAATCGTGGTATCTGAAGACATACGCGCAGACGACGTCACCAATGTCGTTGAAAACACAGGCGGAGCGCTCCTGACAGATACCGATCTCTTTGACTATTTCCAGGATGACGCGCTGAAAGCGGACGGAGAAAAGAGTTTGGCGTTTCATCTGATATTCCAGTCGTCCGACCGCACACTGACCGACGTTGAAATTGACGCCATCATGCAGAAGATCACTGCGGATCTCAAAGAAAGAGGGTGGGATATCAAAGCATAACGATGCAGTCAAAAACGTCTGATCTTCTCATAGTCTGCCTGATCTATTCTGCTTTTATCCTCCCTCCGGTGGTTTTGGGATCGTCTCCCCCTCTCGTCCTCAATGTCGGTTGGTTCCTTTTACCCTCTCTCTACCTCATAGCGCGCCGGAAGAAAAACATCCCCGAGATACTGTTTGGAACGGTCTTCATCGGTCTTTTGGCGTTTTCCCTTGATATTTTTCTTTTTCACAACCATGCATGGGAACCATTTGCTTCCAGTTTCTCATTTCGCATCTTCGGAGTTCCGCCGGAGGAAATGTTGTGGTTTTTCCTGCATATCTTTTTCATTCTTGTCTTCTACGAGCATTTTATAGACGACGGGCGCATTGGAAAATTCCGCATCACACGGGGCGCCGTATCATTAGCCGTATTTTCCACTATGGCGTTTGTATGTGTCCTTTTTGGCATCTTTACGTTTCCTGCCGCAAGCAGGATCAATTATGCATATGGTATAATGGGAGCATTGAGTATGATTCCGATACTTGTCTACTTTCTCTCAAACCGAAAAGCGTTTTTGAGGAAGCTCGCGCCGCTTCTCGTTTTCTTTTTCATCTTTGCTCTGGTCATGGAAATCCGCGCCGTGCAGTACGGACTGTGGAGCTTCACCGATATGCAAAATTATATCGGCACCGTCACGCTCTTCAGCGCTTTATTTCCGATAGAGGAGATCATCTTCTGGATGACGCTCGGCCCGAGCGTTGCAATCGGGTATTACGAACTGTTTGCGGATGACGGTAGATAATCCGTATTGCAAAGTAGCGCATGGCGTGATACAATTCGGACATGGAGACTCCCACCATCGTAAAAAAAACAAAAGAATATCTGCTCATTAGGGTGCCTTTGCCGCGACAAGTGCCGATTGCATCGTCTCCGGCCACCCCAAACGCGTCTGTTCCCAAAATGACTATGGCCGAGAAACGGCTCCAGCGAATCCTGCAAAAAAGCGAATCGGATCTCCGCGAGGGCAAAGCGATCACCGCACCAACTATAACTGAAGCCCTGCGCCGATATGAAGAACGACAATGGGATTAAAATTGTCCAGAGCGCAAGATTCTTGAAGTCAGCGAAGAAACTTCCGGCGTCCATACTCAAAAAGGCGGAGGCGGGAGACGCTCTTTTTCGAAAGGACCCTTTTGATCTAAAATTGCGGACGCACAAACTTCACGGACCGCTGGGCGGCTTCTACGCGTATTCGGTCGATCGTCGCCACCGGATTATTTTTTCGTTTCAAGATAGTAAAACTATCGTTTATCATGAAATCGGAACTCATCGCGTCTACGGCGCAGAATGATTATGGCAAAAAAGAAACGGGGAAATAAAAAAACGGACGGCGTAAAACCGAAAAATAACAACTCATACACCGCCAAGAATATCTATGTGCTGGAGGGGCTGGGACGTGAAGAAGTAGCAGAAAATTCTCCCTAAGAAAAAAGAGCGGAGGTGCTTCGTGCGCCTTCGCTCTTATGATGTGTCCCCGTCTCCATACAGGTGATAGTACTTTCTCCCCCTGAGAAGGGTCGCTTTTTCTATTTGCCTCACGCGCTCGCGCGTAACACCGAGCGTCTCCGCGATTTCCTGGAGGGTATGCTCCTGCTCCCCCACATACCCGCGCTTTTCCAGAACAAAGCGCTGGCGGGGGGTAAGAGCGTTGAGAAACAATGTCACCCACCGCGGCACTTCGCGCATGATTGCGGCACGCACGGGATCCTCCGCGCGCGCATCGGGTATCAGCGAGCCGATGGTATCGTCATCGTCCTCACGAACGGGATGATCCAAAGGAAGCGTGCCCATGGCCGCGATGTGGAGCACTTTCTCTACTTTTTGTACAGACCAGTCAAGATGCCTTGCCAGGTCTTCATGATCCGGCCGCCGACACAGGCGAGCACCCACCACGCTGATTGCACTGATGGCTCTCTGCATATCTTGACGCAAAGCCACGGGCAGGCGTATGGTGCGGCTCTGTTCCGTTACCGCACGCGACATGCGCTGTT
>CAYIBQ010000011.1:0-269 GCA_964361695.1 uncultured Candidatus Saccharibacteria bacterium
GAAGTTTGAGGGAGTAGATGCTCATATCTCTGATTTTTTGCTCTATCGCAATCCCAGCCCTGGCGTATACATACCGCGGTTTGCCTTTGTATTTCAGCGCGGAGTACGCAGGAATGGGCAACGAGATGGTGCCGACCATGCCCGCGAGCGCATCCTCCACAATACAGGGGTGGGGGCCCCGCCACCCAGGGAGGGGGGGCACCCCCGGATTCAGGAGGAAACGGCCGCTGATATATACCGGAAAACTGAGGAGTGACCCCCCGAAAAAA
>CAYIBQ010000011.1:279-16409 GCA_964361695.1 uncultured Candidatus Saccharibacteria bacterium
TTTTCTCTTTTGTTTCTTTTTTTGGCAGCTCACTAGGCCTTCTCTTTATTCTTAATTAGTTGGGGGTGTTCCTTTTTGCCTTGGTGGCCGCCCCCCCACCCCTGTATGCTGCAGGACTCTGCCGGTAATATCTCCGGTATCCGTGCGGATGCCCAGCAGTATATCCATAACATACGTTTTCGGAAGTCCCAGATACTCCTGCATGCGGCGCGTACCCTTGCCCACGCCGATGATCATAAGGCCGGTGGCATTGGGGTCCAGGGTACCCGCGTGCCCCATTTTTCTGATGCCGAGCGTGCGTCGGAGCCGTCGTATCACATCAAACGACGTTATCCCCTTGGGTTTGTCTACAAAAATAATGTCGCTTGTGTTACGCTCCATGAAAGAAGTGCGTTTATATATATGGTATGGAAACGAGAACAAGAGTTGTGGTGCTCGCGGCAGGCAGGGGCACGCGGATGCGCTCCGAAATCCCCAAAGTACTCGTGCCGTTGAATGGCCGCCCTATGATAGGATATTTGCTGGACGCTATCAAAGAGTCCGGCGCGGATCAGCGTCCGGTCATGGTCGTCGGCGACAACGAGTATCTGATGCGCAGTACACTGGGCGATGGGTATGACTATGTGCGGCAATGCGAGCAACTCGGCACCGGGCATGCGGTTCAATGCACCGAGCCACTTCTAAAAGACAAGACGGACACTGTTATCGTGCTCTACGGAGATCACCCGTTTGTAAGCGCCGACACTATTGCAAATCTTACAGCTCTTCATCAGCGCGAAGGATGCGTCCTCTCCATGATGACTACAGTGGTGGAGGATTTCAATGACTGGCGCGCGCCCTTTGCCGATTTCAGCAGAGTGCTTCGCGATGCCGCGGGCCATATCACGGCGGTTGCGGAAGCAAAAGACGCGACATCGGAGCAAAGGGAACTGCGTGAAGTCAATCCGGCATTTTTTGCTTTTCAGGCGGCGTGGCTGTGGGAGCATCTGGCACTTCTGAAAAATAATAACGCCAAGAACGAGTACTATCTCACCGATCTTGTCCGCATCGCAATCGGTGAGGGGCAATGTATTGCGTCTCTCGCAATTGATCCTGCGGAATCCATCGGCGTCAACACCCCCGAGCATCTCTCTTTTGCCGCGCGTATCATCGCTGGGCGGCAAACAGCTGTTCAATGAACTTCTGCGCTGCGGTGAGATTGGAAAATACTGCGTCGGCTTTTCTGCTCTTCGGAAGTCCCCGCCCGCGTACGATGTGAATGACGGTGATTCCGGGAATCCTTTCTTTTGCCGCATCCACGATCTCCAGCTTGTCGTCGAGAAAGACGACCGGATACGTTTTCTCCAGTGCCGCAAGAGGCGCTATTTTTAAGTGCGCATTCGTTATAACCGCAGGTCGGAAAAAAGGTAGCAGACCGCTCGCGTGCACTTTGCGTCGCTGAAACGCTGCTCCGTGAGAGACAAGCGCGAGGCGCTCGCCTCGTCGCTTCCAATGCGTGAGAAACGGACGCGCGTCCCGATATACATATCGTGATGCCTGTCCGGCAAATGCTTCGGCTTTGCGCATGAGCGGTGCGGTCTCAAGCAACGGCATGTGCTTCTTCACAAGCCGCACATGGATACGGACTGTGTATTGCTCGTTGCGCTCCCTAGCCGCCTGATAGGTTTCTTCAAAAAGACCGAGGGGCACTCCGGAGCGGACGAAGACGCGCGCATAGTCCCGCTTGAAAGCGGAAAAATTAAACAATACCCGGTCGAAATCGAGAACGATCATATCCGAAGGGTCTAGTCGCGTTGCAAGGGCTTTGATTTTTTTAAATCCATGCGGAACTCCACGCCGACATTTTTGAATCTGAAGCGCTCATAAAAGCGGTGCGCCACAGTATTGGCGTCTTTGCTCGTGCCGATCACCTTATAGCATTTTCTTTTTTTTGCCTCGGCGATGACCTCTTTTATGAGCACCGTGCCATATCCACGGTTGCGGTATTCCTGCTCTACATACACGTTTTCCATCAGGCCGTACGGCTCTCTGTGCCGATCCTGAAAAATGAAATACAGATACGCCCATGCTACTTTTTTCCGCTTCTCGCGGATTTCAAATTTTATGGCGTATGGTTTTTTGAAAATAGATCGGGTAACCAGCATATCAGGAAATTAATTTCCATATCATCTTGGCCGTCTTATCGCTATCGTGGCGTAGCATACTCCTGTGCAGACGGTCTCCGGCGGCGCCTGTGAACGTCTCGGCGGAAAGCAGGGGTGCGGCGCTCACGGCAACGCCCATGCTCTCAAGGACGCTGATATCCGGCTCCACGTATGCCGCTCCGGTCTTGCGATATGCGGCAAGGAGCGATGCGGCGGGCTTTTTTGTGTTGATCAACACGGCATCCACGGCGGGACTGCCCGGGAGATATGTATTCATTACGCGCACAAAGTCCGATGCGCGGAAGCCGTCGGTCTGTCCATGTTTGGTCATGATATTGGTGATGAGAATTTTTTTGGCGCGTGATGCCCGTATGGCCGCTCCCATGCCGCGGGGCAGGAGATTGGGAAGGACGCTGGTAAAGAGGTCGCCCGGGCCGAAAATGATCGCGTCCGCTGCGCGTATGGCGGCGATCGCGCGCGGATTGGCGTTGAGCGCGGGACGCAATGCGAGTCCGGTGATGCGGGCTTTCTTCGGGCGCCGGGGCTCGTCGATGAGGTGTTCACCTGCGACGCGGCTCCCGTCCGCATACGTGGCGATGAGGGTGCCGGGCTTGAGGGAAGCCGGCATCACCGCGCCCCGGATATTGAGCATCTTTCCCACAACGGCGATCGCCTCTGCGATCCCACCCGTCGTTTTCTCGGCAGCTGCCAGTATAATGTTGCCTACCGTATGTCCCGCGAGTGATCCTGCGGCAAAGCGATATGAGAAAAGGTCGCGGAGCGGGGCATCGGTGTAGGAGAGTCCCACGAGGCATTGGCGGATGTCGCCGACGGGCATAACGCCCAGCTCACGGCGCAGTACTCCGGTTGATCCTCCGTCGTCCGCAGGAGACACGATGACCGTATTATCGCTTGGCATTTTGCGCAGACCCGCAAGGAGCGTAAATGTGCCCGTGCCGCCGCCGATAATGACTATTTTTTTCATAGCATAAAATTACGATATGACCTGTAATGCTTTTCCTATCTTTTCAAATGCCGCGATCGCGTGATCCATGTGCTCCTGCGTGTGCGCCGCTGACAGCTGTACTCGTATGCGGGCGCGTCCCTGCGGCACCACGGGATAGGTGAATCCGCGGACATAAATCCCCTGCTCGTTTACGGCTGTCGCCATGGCGCTCGTTTTCTTTTCATCCATGAGCATGACTGGTGTGATGGGATGACCCCCGTCGCCGCCGAGGGAAAAGCCGAGCCGCTCCATACTGCTCCTGAAGTATCGCGTGTTGTCCGCAAGCATCTGTCGCGCTTCCTGCAGATCGCCGTCAAAATTCTGCAGGACATACAGAGCGGCCGCCGCGATCATGGGCGGCATACTGTTGGAAAACAGAGTGGTGCGGCTTTTCTGGCGCAGATACGCCACGATCTCGCGGCGTCCGGCGGTAAATCCTCCCGCAGCGCCCCCGAACGCCTTGCCAAAGGTACTGGTCAGGATGTCCACGCGATCCATATATCCCTCCACGCTTCCCCTGCCGGTGGCTCCCGTAACGCCACTGCCGTGCGAATCGTCCACCATGACGAGTGCGCCGTACTTCTCCGCGAGATCGCATATTTCTTTTATTTTTGCCGTGTCGCCGTCCATGCTAAAGACGCCGTCAGTCGCGATCAGCATTCTTCGGCGCGGTCCCGCCGCCTTGAGTTTTTCTTCTAGATCGGCCATGTCGCTGTGCTGGTATCTGAACCGCTCCGCTTTGCACAGGCGTACGCCGTCTATGATAGACGCATGATTAAGCTCGTCGGAAAAAAGCGCGTCCCCTTCCTGCAGGATGGTTTCAAAGAGGCCGGTGTTGGCGTCAAAGCATGAGCCATAGAGAATGGCATCCTCGGCGCCAAAAAATCCGCTGATCGCCGCTTCAAGATTTTTGTGCACGCGCGAGGTGCCGCAGATGAATCGCACGCTCGCCATGCCGAAGCCATACGTGCGGATGCCTGCGATTGCGGCCTCTGCCACGCGCGGGTCGGCGGCGAGGCCGAGGTAATTATTCGCGCAGAAGTTGAGCATGGATTTTCCTGCTACGGTGATCTCCACGCCCTGCATGCCTTCCAGAACGCCCTCTTCCTTATACATCCCCGCCTCGCGAATTTTTTCTAATTCGTCGGTAAATTGTTGCCGTATATTTGTGAACATAGCGCGTGAACATTAAAACTGAAGCAATATTTTTGGATGCTCGGCCATCTTTTTTTCAAATACTTCTTTGGTATATTCGCCGATCGGGAGAATCGTGCCCTTGCCTTCGTTGAGGATGACGGTGAACAGGCGCTCTTGTATCTTATTTGACGGGTCCTGCAGTAATGCGCGGGTCGTCTCCCAGGTCTGCCATATCTGTCTGCCGATCACCGCATGCAGTGTCACGCCGTAGACAATGAGGCGATTGTAATTTTCCAGGACAAAATCGCCGTTTTTGAGACCAAAGAGAATGACGTCGCCCCCGCGGCGCGTTGAAAAGATCGCGTTGTTGACCGAGTCATTGAATCCCGCCATTTCAAACGCGACATCCACCCCGAGTCCTCCGGTGATCTCCCGAATGTGCTCGGTCACCGACTCGTCGTGCGCGAACGGCGCGTCTTTTTTCGCGGCATGTTTCTCCAAGGGAATCACATAATCAATGCCCAGATGCCGTGCCATATCCGCTGCTCGGGGGTTGGGTTCCACGCCGATGATGGTCGTAGCTCCCATGCCCCGGGCGACGAGCGAGAGGAACATCGCGATGGGGCCGAGTCCGAAGATCGCCACGGTACGCCCGGCCAACGGCACCTGCGACGCCGCATGCACGGCATTGCCAAAGGGCTCCTGCATGGCCGCAACTTCCGGGCGTATGCGTGAGGTATCGGTGGGCCAGACAATGTGCTGGGGTACTTTGATGTATTCCGCAAAGCATCCGTCGGTTGAAATGCCGAGGATCTTCTCGTTGGTGCATACGTGTTGCTCGCCGTTGCGGCACTGCCAGCACTCGGTGCAGATGACGTGCGATTCGCATGACGCGAAGTCGCCCGGACGCACGCGCATCACGCGCGATCCCACGGCCGCGACTTCGCCAAAAAACTCGTGGCCCATCACGCGCCACGGCGCCCGCTCGGCGGCTATGGTGCCGAGAATCTGATCCTTGAATGCCGCCCGAAACCACATGCCGCGATCAGAGCCGCACACGCCGGCGTAATGTACTTTTATAATAACGCGATGGGCATCTTCGGAATCGCGCGCGACGTCCAGTACCGGTTGCGGCACGTCTCTTTTTTCAAATCCACGCGATGTCTCCCACCCCTGCGCCGGATCAAATACCAAGGCCTGCATATGAGTATGCTATTCAACAGTAACCGATTTTGCCAGATTGCGCGGCTTGTCCACATCCAGTCCCCGCGCCACGCCGAAATGGTATGCAAACAGCTGTAGCGGGATGACGGCAAGGAGCGGGGTCAGCATCTCAAGTGTCTTGGGGACATACACGACGTCGTCCGCGATCTCGCCGACGCGCGCGTCCCCCTCGGTGGCAATCGCGATGATGGGGCCGCCGCGCGCCCGGATCTCCTCCATGTTGGAGAGCATTTTCTCGTACACCGAGTCCCGCGGCGCGATGCAAATAGACGGGAGATGGCGGTCAATCATGGCGATGGGTCCATGCTTCAATTCCCCCGCGGCATATCCTTCGGCATGAACATAGGAAATTTCTTTCAATTTCAAAGCGCCCTCCAGCGCTACGGGAAGATTATATTTTCTGCCGAGGAAGAAAAAGTTTTGGCTTGCTTCGTATTTTTTTGCAAGCGCTGTCATCTGATCGCGGCAGGCAAGCGTCTGGCGCATGAGATCGGGAATGCGCTGTAGCTCCTTGACGATACGCTCGCCAAAGACGTACGAGAGGTCACGCTGGCGACCGAGGAGGAGTGTCATGAGCGCCAGAATTGCCACCTGCGAGGTAAACGCCTTGGTAGAGGCGACGCCGATTTCTGGCCCCACATGCTGATACACGCCAGCATCCGTCTCGCGCGCGATGGTGGATCCTACGACATTGACGATGCCGAGCGTCGGCACGCCTTTTTCTTTTGCCTCGCGTATCGCGGCGAGCGTGTCCGCGGTTTCTCCCGACTGCGAGATCGCGAGCAGTACGTCTCCCTCGCGGAATACCGGCTTGCGGTAGCGAAATTCGCTCGCCACATCCACTTCGGTGGGGATGCCCGCGTATTCTTCCAGCATGTACTCGCCTATCCTGCCGGCCAGATATGCCGTTCCGCATGCGGCGATGAGAATGCGCTGTGCCTTGCGGAGTATCCCGTCTGCATCCGCAAGTCCTCCGAGTTTTGCCATGCCTTCGTCCGGGATGAGACGGCCGCGGATGGAGTTTTCAATCGCTTCCGGCTGTTCAAAAATCTCCTTTTCCATAAAATGCGCGTGGCCATTCTTCTGTGCCTGCTCGAGTGACCACTCTATTTCATGGATTTTCTTGGCCTGTGCCCGGCGTCCCTGATCGGTGATGCGATGCCCGCGTGGCGTCAAAACCGCCATCTCGCCATCGTCAAGATAGATGACATGCTTGGTATGCCGTATCACAGCCGCGGCGTCTGACGCCACAATGTACTCGCCGTCGCCAATCCCTACGAGCAGTGGGCTGAAGTTGCGCGCGGCGATGAGCATTTCCGGCTCGCGGCTTGAGATTGCGACCATGCCGTAGGTGCCCCGGATACGGCCCAGAGCCATGCGTACCGCGTCTTCAAATGCGGCGGTCTGTGTTGCTTCTTCAATGAGGTGCGGGATGACTTCGGTGTCGGTCGCAGACCGGAACGTATGCCCGGATACTTCCAGCTCTTTCCGCAATTCCTTGTGATTTTCCACGATGCCGTTGTGCGCCACCCATATCATACCCGCGCAGTCCGCGTGCGGGTGGGCATTCGCTTCGTTAACACCCCCGTGCGTGGCCCATCGGGTATGAAAGATGGCCAGGGGCGAGGCCGGGGTTCCGTTGATACGCTCTGCCAGATTGGCTACGCGGCCCACGGCTTTCATGGAGGATATCTTTTTTCCAGAAGGATTGAGCATAGCCGCACCCGCGGAGTCATAGCCGCGGTACTCAAGTTGCCGGAGGCACTCAAGTCCGAGCGCCACGCCGTCCCTTTTTCCAATATATCCCACGATGCCACACATACGCCGTATTTTTAACGATTATGGCGTGTATCACGCCTCTCTTCTTTTGCGAGCAATTGCCACATCTGTTCAAAAAGAATCCTCTGGGTTTCAGAAAGATGAGCGTCTTCAATGACAATACCGTGCGCAACGCCGCTCTTTGCCGCCGAAATCATAGCCACCTTTCCCGCATAGATGAGGGTATATGTGGGTGTACTGCCTTCTCGCGTAAGCCATCGCCGCTCGGAGAGTGGCGCGTTCTCGCCTCCTTCTCCCACGGCAATCACCCGTACGGCAATACCGCGTTTTACGCGCTCTTCCGTAAAATCCGTAAACGAGCGGTACAAGTATGGCCTGATATCTGCTGAAGAATACGCAAGATACTGCCTGGGCGCTGATGTGCCTGCCGCGTCCAGCACATCAGTCAGAATGGTGCGGATGCCGCCATCACCTTCATGATAGGTGACGACCGGACCCTTCTCTCCCACGCGGTACCGGGAGCGCAATTCCGGAATGGCGGCATTGACCATGGCTTCCATCTCGGCAAGTTCCATGCGTTTTTCCTGCGCGATGCGGGCAAGCACCTGCGGATCTTCCGCCACGAAATACTGATGTTTTTCTTTGTGATAATAGGATACCAATCCCCGCTCCTGCAGGATGCGCAGGGCGTCATACGTCGTTCCCCGATTGATGCCAGCCGTTTCCCCCACCTTACGGACAGACGCAGGACCAAGAGAAAGCAACGCTGTGTATACAGCAGTTTCTTTGGCTGAAAGGCCCAGCATGGCAAGGGCTTTTTCTGTGGCAGGGGTCATACAGTGTCAGAGATTATCCTACAGTTATCCACAAGTATACATAAAACGAAGGAAATAAGGCATAAGTCATGTCCGACAAATGATTGACAGCAAACCTATTTATCCGCTAATATGCCCCGATACAGTCCTTTTGTAAGGAGAATCCAAATGGAAGTGACCCTGGAGAGTGTGTGTGCCGCCCTTGATCGTTTGACCCTCACCGGGCCCCAAGATGATTGGGGTACCGACTCGCAGGCAATTTACAATCTCTTGCAGGCGGCCGTGCATACGTCCGGCGCGGAGGTGGTAGCCCTCCCGGAAGAGGTGAAGCCGCATCACATCAGAGATTTGCTCTGGCGTGTTGTCCAACACGAGGGGGCGACCATTGATCTTCTCTGTGAACGCCTCGTCGTTCTGGAGCAGTGCGCGCTCTCTTCTTTGAGCGAGATGCTCAATGCCCGCATTGCGTAAGGATTCATATCGTCCGCCCTTTCCTCTTTTGGAAAGCGAGCGGACTTTTATTTTTCCCCTTGGTGTGGATCAAGCGTGAGGCAGACGGAATTGATACAATATCGCTTGCCGCCTTGGTCGGTAGTGCCGTCATCAAACATATGTCCCAGATGCGAGCCGCAGTTCTTGCATGTCACCTCGGTGCGGCGCATGCCATGACTTATATCTTCTTTCAACATGACGTTTTCGCGGTTTGTCGGCTCCGTAAAGCTCGGCCATCCGGTGCCTGAATCAAATTTTGCATCGGATGAAAAAAGCGCGGCTCTGCATGCGCGGCACCGGTACATACCCGTATCCTTGGTATGCACGTATTTGCCGGTAAACGCCGTCTCTGTCCCCTTCTCCCGCAAAACAGCATACTCCTCGGGCGAGAGTTTCTGTCTCCATTCGTCCTCTGTTTTATATGGTCTTGCGATGTCCATAGAATTATTTCTTCAGTTTATCTCTGAATCGTTCCGTGAATTTCTGAAATTTGGGCGTGATGACGATCTGGCAATACGGCGCTTGTCTGTTCTCTTGATAGTATTTTTGGTGATAGCCCTCTGCGGAGAAAAATGTCGTGAACGGCACGATCTCTGTCACGATCGGGTGTGCAAAATCGTTTGCGGCGGCGGTCTTTGACGCTTCTGCCATGCGTTTCTGCTCCTCATTGTGATAAAAAATAACCGAACGGTATTGTGCGCCGGTGTCGGCTCCCTGGCGATTGGGAGTCGTCGGGTCATGTGTAGCCCAAAATACTTCCAGGAGGTCCTCGTAGGAGATTTTTTTCGGATCATATGTTACCTGTACAGCTTCCGCGTGTCCGGTGCTGCCGCCCGATACTTCCTCATACGTTGGCCGGTCCTTTTCTCCGCCTGTGTAGCCGGAGGTCACCGATAGTACTCCTTCCAGTGCATCAAACACCGCTTCAGTACACCAAAAGCACCCTGCGGCAAATGTGGCATGCGCACGTTTGTCCATATGGATATTCTATGCCCATAAGCCGCCACATTCAAACATCCAGGCAAAACACCTTTCCTATGTCCGGTGTTGTATAGAGATAGTATGACGACTCTTGCAGATCGTTTTGCCTCAAACTTGCGCATAAAAAAGACGCTGGTAAAGCGTCCGAAAAAGGGCGACATCAACCATGATTATCTTGTCCCCGGCGGTCCTTATAATGAACAATGGGACTGGGATGGATTTTTTATCGGTATGGCGCTCGCTTCGGAAATGTCATCAGAGGCGATTTATCTGAAAAACTGGGCGCTTAATTATCTTGAGCATGTGCGTGCTGACGGCTTTACGCCTGGTCTACTGACGCCGACTGGGATTGACAAGCGCCTCCATCATATGAAGCCATTTCTGGCGCAAGGATGTTTTTTTGCCTCGCGTTTTCTTGGTGATTTCTCATGGCTGGCACCACACATGAGTGTTTTACAGCGATCGGTCGGATACCGCGAGAAAATGTTTTTTGATGCCCGCACGGGGTTGGGTAGCTGGTACGACAGTATGGAATCGGGAGCGGATAATAATGTAGCGGCTTTGGACTATCCGCGGCGGGGTGTGCTCGCGGCAGATCTCAATGGATTTCTGTATCGCGAATACGTGGCAATGGCGCATATCGCCAAAGCATTAAACAACAAAAAAGATCATGCGTCATATTCCGCAAAAACAGAGCTCCTGAAAAAAAATATCCTGACGTATCTCTGGAACGAAAAAGATAACATTTTTTATAATCTTGAAAAAAAGAGCGGCAAGCATATACAGCGTGCCACCTACGCTTCTTTGATACCGCTGTGGAGCGGGATCGCATCCTACGAACACGGCAGAGGTATGATCAAACGATGGGTGCTCAATCCAAAAAAAATGCGGGCGAAATGGGGCATCCGTACGCTTTCGGCAGACGATCCGTCATATAATCAGGTAAACATGATCAAGCCGCATTCTAACTGGCAGGGCCCGGTATGGCCTCTGGTAAATTCCTTGACGGCGTATATACTGCTTGACTACGGGTTTAAAAAAGAAGCATTGCGGCTGGCGGAGACGACGGCAGGCATGCTACTCGCGGATATAAAGAAAACAGGTGGCATGCACGAAAATTATAACGCAGAAACCGGCAAACCGCTTGCAGCACCTGATTTTGTCAGCTGGAATCTGCTGGTAGGACATCTCATACCGAATATAGAGGCGGGTATCAACCCGTTTCGGCTCTCGGCTTTGGCGGATAAGAAGTAACATTTCTTATCCTCCGAATTCGGAAGCTCGTTGAAAAAGAGATCATAAAAACCCTCATCTATAGAAGGAGACGGGCAGTGATAGAGGAAAGACGCACGGGACAGGACTATGCTGAAGTCGGCGAAGAACGCGAGCGTCTCCAAAGTATTTTCTCAACTGATTATCTGCAGCCCTCGTACAGCGATATTGAAAGCTGCAGGAAGAAGACGGAGAGATATCTCAAAGATCGCAATGTCGCGATGGTCATACCGGTGAAAGAGAATAGTCCGGTCTGCACCTTTCTTGACCATCTGGTGTCTGATCTTCCACCGGAATGCATTACGGTTGTCGACGGGGGGAGTGCGTCGTGTGCTCTTGACACGGCGCGGCGGCACGGCACCCGCATCTTATCGGCCTGTGCGATATTGGACACAATCGATTGGGATCGTCTCTTGCCTATCCTTGCCTTGGACAAAAAACCATGCGGACCCGCTGGCGCTCGAGGAAAAGGTGTTGCTGTTTTTGCTGGCTATCTCTTTCAATATGCTTTGGCGACCCATCAGCAGGTCTTCCCGCGTTGGATTTGCCAGCACGACAGCGAATTGGCGAGATACGAAGAGTATCGTGGTTTGGAATATCTCCTGTATGGGTTGTTTCAACGTCCCTTGGCGAGCTATATCAAGATGGCTCAAGTGGGACGGGAGAATGAACGTTGCATGGCCGCTCGGTCTGCGTTCGGTGATTGGGCGACGCTCCCATATCTCACTCCTGCTATCCAAAAGCATGCGAGTCGGGTCTTCGAAAAATTGACCAGAGACCAACACATGTTGGCGGGAGAGTTTATGGTTTCCTGGGATGTCGCCATGCGCCGCCCCTTCGGTACAGGTTTTTTGGAAGAGACGCTTATAGCGCTTTTCGCTGATCCGGCCGTTTGCGTCTACAACCCCAACCCCCGTTCCGACGAAAAAAATCCGCAACACAAAGAATCAAGGATGCAACAGGAAATCATAAGTTTTATGAATGCTGTCGTCCTTGGAGAGCAGTGCGTAGATGCCTGGAGCATTCACGATATCGCTCGGTTCAATGCGGATGTACTCTCACGCCCTCTTCCCATGGGTTGGATTCCTGATCCGACTGAACAGAATCCCGGGCCTGTCAGAGCCGAAGTATTCGAGCAGAATCGGATCATGCCGTCCATCCGTATGCTCGTGGATGGAGGGTTTATAGATGAAAAGATGCTCACGCGGCTGATTCCGTGAGGAGTTTTAATCAGGACAGCGCCGCGATACGCCGTTCCTCTCTTGTTCTTTGGTTCTAAACGCGCGGAGGATAGTCCCCTGTCCTCCGCTTTTCTATTGACAGAACTAAGGATCCATAGTAAAAGTAGTATGCAGTTTTTGATTGATTTTTGACAAAAACCCCGCTCTTTGGAAGGAGCAGTACCGTACAGCATAGGACCAAATAGAAGGTTAAATCTATCAAGTAGAAAGGGTATGACCATGACTGAACAGAGTGGTTCTTTTCCGTCAAAAGAGTTTTCGTTGTGGGTCAGAGAGGCATCCACCGCGTATGCAATCAGGGAAAAGCTCCTTATGGCAGTGAGGAGCGGGCCTCCCTTTTGTGTACCATATTATGACGAGGTTGTGTTGCTACGTGCCATTGGGGATCAGCTCAAGGGCGCTTCCTCTTCCTCAAGAATGTTGTGTGGAATGCTGGAAGCGGAGGGAAAATACCCTGTTTTGTCCGGCGATTTGTTGCAGGAGATTTGGAAAGAACTAGCCGCATACGGTGCTCGGGGAGGGCGTTTTTCGGGCTTATGCGGACAAGTGGATGTCTTTCTGCAAGGGCATTCTTCTGATGTGCAGACGATTATGGCGGCAATGTGGAGTAGCTTCTGTCCTGAGTTACCTGTATAACTTTATGACTATGTGGTGTTCTATGAATATGTTCCGTAGCTACCTCAAGACCCGGTTTTCCAAGCGACCCCAAACCATGGAGGAGTTTGTATCGCTGTTGCGGACCAACGACGTAACGTCCATAGACATCATACTTGCTGTCGAGCCGGAAGATAAGGCAATAACGCGTACGGTCGGCACGATCGCGAATTGGCGGCATGACATCCGGTATCGCGGTACCACCGTGACAGGCAAATATATTGTCCACACATGGAGTGCCTATCGGTTCGGTAGTGACCATGGTGTGGCAGATGCTGGCGAGCGGAGGAAAAAGCATATCCATCATCACCTACTCGCCGAACAAGAAAGGAGGGAGCTTGCGGAGCAATTTCCCCAAATACCCGTAACGATCTTCTCCGCGACGGGGGAGATTCTTGACGACGCTTTCTTTGTGCCCTTGCGCGAAGAAGCGGAAATTCTTGGAATCTACGATGAGGAGGCATGATATGAGCACGTCAGTACAGAGAGTGGCGATTGTTCTGTTGCTGTTCATTGCCAGTGCGATATTCCTGCGAAAACCGCATACGGATGCCGCGCCGCCCAAAGAGCAATCTGCGCTTTCGGTCATGGATAGTATGGCCATTGGAAGTAACCACTCATATCCCCAAATGCGCCTCACCGTCTTATGCGACGCGCAGAATAATAATGTAGTGTACTTGCTGGCGCCGCGGGACGGCAACGGTCAATCCGTCAGCATGTGGGTAAGTAAAGAACCCGAAACCTGTAAAAAGTAGCAGTTCCCCATCGGGACTACACCAATGGTCTTTAGCCAATTACGCTATATCTCAGCCCGACTCTCCGAGTCGGGCATTTTCTTTTTTATAACATGGCAATGCGTTCCGGCAGTTCGTGAAATGACGATATATATCCGTCCGCTTCCTCAATAGGATTTTTCCCATAGATAATGATCTTCATATGTGCGGCGCGGGCTGCCGCAAGATCGCTTGGCATGTCACCGATGTAGACTGCTTCTTTTGGAGATATGCCGAGATGTCGGGCTGCCAGCAGGAGGGGCTCGGGATCCGGCTTATGACTTGCGGTATCTTCGTATGAGACCGTGGTTTGGAAAAACGGACGCAGAGCCGCGAGTTCCGGGGGCTTATAGATGGTATCGCAGAGACCGCTGGTAACGATGCCCAAAAGATATTTTTTATGCAGAAGCTTTACGATTTCAGCAGTTCCGGGAGGGGTGCGCAAAAGGTAGATTGGCATCTCACTGGCGACAACATGACTTAGTGTCCATACCCGGCCCATTTCCTCTTCTGAAGCACCGACAAAGGATCGTATCATCTCGCGTCTGCTCAAATGCATCATTGTGGCATACGTCTTCCGACTGATCGTACCATATCCGGATCGTGACATAAGATCCTGATAGAATTTCAGATTCGCCTCAAACGAATCCAGGAGAGTCCCATCCACATCGAAAATCACAGCCTTGATCATACAGAATACAACGATAAATGCAGAGTTCATGTTTCTCTTACTATGCCTCTACTCCTTCTTTTAAGGGGGTTTGGGGATATGCGGCGTGGGTTTGTCTTTGCGCTTGTCTTTTTCTTTTCTGCTTCTCTTGGGCGGGCTTGGCAGGTGCGGCATCTGGCAGATGATTTTCTCTATGCGCTTCTTGACACCACCCGATGATCTGATAATCTGACGGTATGCTTATATCGCTCAAGACAAAAACGCGCAAAGATGCCCCCTCTCCCATCGGTCGGATCGGGCAGCGGCGGCAGGTAGTGATCCCCAAACGGATTTATGATGAACTCGGTCTTCGCACGGGCGACTTCGTGGAGGTGCGGCGCGTGAAGAGCGAGGTGGTCATCAGGCCCAAAAAGGTAGTGGATCGGGACGATGGGATTACGCCACAGCAAAGAGTCATCATTGACACGGGTCTTGCAGAAGCAGAAAAAGATATCCGTGACGGCCGCGTCAGTCCCCCGTTCCGTACGGTCGCTGAACTGAAGCGGCATCTCCATGCTGTCCGACTATAATGCTCATACGAACAACGTCTCATTTTGACCGTGCCTGGGCAAGCGCTCCTCCGGTCATCAAGCGATCATTTCTCAAGCGAATAGATTTTCTCCTGAAAGATATCGGCCATCCGTCGCTTCGCGTCAAGAAGTACGACACTGAACGTTGGCAAGCGAGAGTGAATCGCGATTGGCGTTTTTACTTTCGTATCCAGGAAGATATATATCTCCTTCTTGATATCACGCGACATCCGAAGTAGTCTACCTTACGGGTAATTGCAAATGATTCGCATTCATGCTAGGATCGGGGCATGAGCAGAACCTCTCTTTTGGCAGGCGTCGGCATCTTGGTCGTCGGTATCGTGACGTTGGTTCTCTCTTGGGGAGGGCCGGAGCCAACTATTGAAACCGGACGTCTCCGCGTGATCGCCACATTTTTCCCTCTCTACGACTTTGCGCGCGCGGTGGGTAAAGACAAGATAGAACTGTCGCTGTTGTTTACCGCCACGCCGGAAGTCGCGTCATTCACCCCCAGAGACATACAGAAAATCAACCGGGCGGATGTGGTCGTGAAAAACGGTCTGGGTCTTGAACCGGTGCTTGATGAACTCATTGCGGCAAGCGATAATAAAAATGTTACCGTCGTGGACACGAGTGTGGGCATATCGTCACTCAACACGGATGAGGGCGCGGATCCGCACATCTGGCTCAACCCCCAAAATGCCATCGTGCAGATAGGCAATATCCGCGATGCTTTGGTTGTCGCTGATCCGGCCAACGCCGCGTCTTATACCGGCAATGCGGCGGCATACATCGCCAAACTGCAGGAACTTGACCGCGATATTGGAGCAAGTGTCGCGCAATTTTCTCGAAAGGACTTTGTCGCGTTTCATTCCGCATTCCGGTATTTTGCCGAGCGGTACGGACTGCGACAGGTCGCGGTGATTGAAGAATTTCCGGGCAAAGAGCCATCCCCTGCCTATATCGCCGATGTTATACGAATAATCCGTGCAACGGGATTGAAAACGATATTCGCGGAGCCGCAATTTTCTCCGCGCATTGTGGAAGTGATTGCCCGCGATCTTGGTCTCACGGTGTACACGCTTGATCCCGTTGAAACAGGCGATCCTGTCAGGGATTCCTACATCTCGCTCATGCGACACAATATGGAAACGCTTAAAAGAGCCATGCAATAATTATGGACATCGCAAGACCATATATGGTCTTGCGATGTCCATAGAGGATATGTTCACAACAGAAAATATAATTTCCGTAAAAGATCTCAATGTCGTGCTCAACGGCCATCGCGTTCTTGACGATGTCTCTTTTGATATTCCAGCAGGAAGTATTGCCGCGATCGTGGGGCCCAATGGTTCGGGCAAGACCACGCTCAT
>CAYIBQ010000011.1:16509-19039 GCA_964361695.1 uncultured Candidatus Saccharibacteria bacterium
CAGGAAGTATTGCCGCGATCGTGGGGCCCAATGGTTCGGGCAAGACCACGCTCATGAAGGCAATGCTCGGCCTCATCCCCTACCAGGGAGAAAGTATGGTCTTGGGCGTGCCATCGTCTGGGGTCAGCCGACGCGTGGCAGATCGTATCGGCTATGTGCCCCAGCATCTTGATTTTGACCGCACCATGCCGGTCACGGTGGCGGAGTTGCTGGATGTGCATCTGCGCGATCGTACCCGAAAAAATAGGATAGCCGAGTCCCTTGCCTCCGTGGATGCCGCAGATCTTTTGCCCAAAATGATCGGTGTGTTGTCCGGCGGCGAATTCCAGCGTGTGTTGCTTGCTCTCGCACTGCTGAATAATCCCGACATCCTGTTTCTTGATGAGCCGTCCGCGGGCGTGGATATAGAAGGCGCGGGGGAATTTTATGCGCGCCTGCAGGATCTGCGGACACAACGCAGTATCACCATCGTCATGGTATCCCACGACATGGATGTGGTGTTTCGCCACGCGACACAGGTGCTTTGCATCAATCACGCGCTGATATGCCAAGGATCGCCGCATTCAGCGCTTACCCCCGATACCATGAAGCATCTCTATGGCCCCGAGCACGCATTATATCCTCATAAAGAAAAACGATGAGTATTGAAATTCTCCAATTCGCGTTTATGCAGAGAGCGCTGGTCGCCGGCATCCTGACGGGATCCGCGCTTTCCCTGCTCGGCGTGTTTGTAGTGCTGCGCAAGTCCGCGTTTTTTGGCGATGCGGTGGCGCACTTTGCATTTGCGGGCGTGGCGCTGGGTTTTCTCCTTGCGGTGGATCCGATTGCCGCGGCGGTAGCCGTGTCCGTGGCGCTGGCGCTCGCCATCGGCTATATCCAACAGCGCGCTCCGGCACAAGCTCTTGATACGCTGATCGGCATTTTTTTCTCGGGCGCTGCGGCATTTGGTATATTTGTGATCGGCCTCCTGCGCGGATACCGCGCCGATCTGTTTCAATTTCTTTTTGGCGATATTATTGCCATAGCGCCTGCGGATGTATGGTTTGCCGCAGGTGTTTCGGCTGTGACGGGTTTTGTTTTTCTTCTCCTATGGCGGTCTCTTTTCAAAATTACGTTCAACCGCGAAATAGCCCGGGTGTCGGGAGTGCCGGTTGCGTTGTATGACTATCTCTTTCTGGGCCTACTGGCGGCAGTGACTGCAGTGAGCATAAAAATAATCGGCATTATCCTGGTGCCCGCACTGCTCGTAGTACCCACCGCCGCGGCAAAAAATATCAGCGCTAGTTTCCGGCAGATGGTTATATATGCCGTTGTGTTCGGCATTATCAGTATCATCATCGGCCTCGTCGGATCGTTTTATCTCAACACCGCCGCAGGAGCCACGGTGGTATTGGTCAGTATTCTCATCTTTGCCGTGACGTTTCTTCTGCGTCTCTCCGGACGATAATTCCTAAAACTACGGCGTACGCCGTAATTTTAGGAATTATGTCTTCATCTGATGTCTATGCGCTTGAATCCTTCGGCATAGCGCATGCGGCCTTTTTTGCCGAGTGCGGCATTGCGCTCGCGGATGCGCGTGAGCCCATCGGCTCCTACCTGGCTTTTGTGAGCATTGAGCGCCGCGATTTTTTTCTCCATAGTAGTACTGATGTCCTCCCAGTGTGTCGGCTCATCAAACGAAACAAGAAGAAGCACAGGCGTTTTGTGGGGCTTGATGCCCTTTTTCTCGTGCTGTGGAAAGTTTAGGCGGTCGCGGGCAAGGGGAAACACGGCATCTACGGCGGCCTGCCCCGCGGCGCGATGATCTGCATGATTGATATATCCGCGGGCAGGAGAATATAAAAACGCGGGATCCATGGTTATCACGACATCCGGGCGCTTCTCACGGATGACGCGCACGATTTCCTCTTTTAGTTTTACGTCAGCAATCAGCTCGCCGTCGGCATGTCCCAGGAACAGGACATCCCGTACACCCAGAATGGCGGCGGCGTCGCGTTGTTCTTTTTCTCTGATCGCGGCAAGTCGTGCGGATGTCATCCCCGGGTCTTCTGATCCCTTGCTTCCGTCGGTGCAGACGAGGTAGGTCACGTCCGTTCCTTTCGCAGACCATTTTGCAATGGTGCCTGCAGAGCTGAAATCCATGTCATCGGGGTGCGCAAACACCGCCAGCACGCGTTTTGGAATCTTGATATTTTTTGTCATAGGATTGGCGTCAGCGATATGAAAGTTTGAGGCCGAGGATACTGAATGCGATGTTTAAAAATGCTTTTGCACCGGTACTGTTCTTATTTTTGTTTTTTATAATTCTTTGCGCCAGATCTTCAAGCGCGCTGATCGCTTTGGGTGTATTCATATCGTCCTGCAGGGCATGGTAAAATCTCTGTTCATGCAAAGAAGTTATCAAGGGCTTTCCTGGTCCCGATTGCGCGCACCATACCGCCTGAAAGAGCATGTCCGATTTTTTTGCTCTCTGCATATCGCGGCCAAAATACTCAAATGAAGAACGGTAATGATGCGACAGGAGATATAT
>CAYIBQ010000012.1:0-17821 GCA_964361695.1 uncultured Candidatus Saccharibacteria bacterium
GGGATTGCGATAGAGCAAAAAATCAGAGATATGAGCATCTACTCCCTCAAACTTCTCTACTATGGAGGCTTAGCCTCCATAGTAGATCCGGTGTTGAAAATAGAGATGGATTGCGCTTCCGGCACTTACGCGCGCTCGGTGGCAGAAGAAATCGGCCGCCGTCTCGGCCTGCCCGCGACCCTTCAGGATCTGCGTCGCACCCGCATAGGCCCCTTCTCTGTATCCGATGCACAGCAACTCGCCTCAATAGAAAAGACCTCCGCATAAAGCTGGAGGTCTGAAGTTCAAAATAATAAGACCGTAGAATCCATCATCCAAGAATTTCCACCGCATCGCCACGGTTGATCAGGCCAGGAAGGTCGACCACACAATTGACGCCGAGTATAACACCATGATCCGGCTGCTGGCGATATGTTAGTAGGGTACGAAGCGGCTCTTCTTGCCACGGGTCTTCAACGGGATCACCCGTTTGCCTGATTGACTGTCGGAATCGGGCAACGCTGATTTGTCTTGACCACCCGCATGACCGCCCTGCCGATCCTGATGCGCTTGCCAACCCATGTATCTTCTTCATAGGGTTCGGTCCCTGCAATCATGAGGTTGGCGCGAAAATTCTCATGCGGCGTATGTCTGGATGCTCGTCTATCCAGATCATCGCACGATGCCACACCCAGCAGATGCACCGGATATCCGTCCTGCCCGCGCACTTCAAACGACTTCTGAAGTACGCTGGAATGATGCGTGCGCGAGTGATGCACCATCCGGACAAGCGCACAGGGGGTTTCTAAAAATTCACTGAACCAGTCGGCGGCCTCTGAACCTACGTCGTATCCCAGTCCCGTATCGCCGTGGATGTGCACTTCGCGAAATACGTCATAATCATCACGAACCGTATAGAAACGGACACGGAGGTTAGGCATGTGAGGCGCGTTTACCACGAGTACGCCACCATGGCGCATCATGCCCAACGCCTGTGACTGTTCCAAAGACGGACAAATCAACGCCATGCGCGGAAAGTTTCGCTGGCTCATGAACGTGCCTTCGGGTTCCACCAGGAGCCAATCCCTGTCGTGTATAAATCCGTCGTTAGCCAGATACGCTTGGGGGACGTCTGTCCCGAGGCAGGATTTAAGAGGATGAATTCTAATCTCCCGCACAAAAGCAACCATAGCCATATCCTCCAAAGAACGGAGTTTTGAGATGGTGTTACTATGGACGAAAAACCAGAAAAGTCAACGTCGGGTTGCGTTGCGTACGTTATAGGCGTATAGTGATAAAAACCCGTCAGGCGTTTTTTGTTTGCACAAAAAGATGATTCGTAAAATAAAAGATCTCAATAACTATCTTTTCATTACCGCGCCCGAGACGTTTGCCGCTGTACCGCGGCGTATGCTCTCGCGCGGCTTGAGTACGTTTCCGGCATTTCAGGATCGCAATTATCGTCTCTACTTTGCAGGACAATTTATTTCACTGGCTGGCTCATGGCTCCAGCAAGTAGCCCAGGGCTGGCTGGTGTTTGAGCTGACGCATTCGGCATTTTGGGTGGGCTTTGTGACAGCCACGAGTTCCTTGCCCGTACTCTTTTTCGGCGTGTTTGCGGGCGTCATTGTAGACCGTTTCAACACCAAGACCCTGCTGTATATTTCGCAGGTTCTGCCGATGCTTTTTTCCGCAGTCCTCGGCGTGCTGACCCTTTCCGGTATGGCGACGATCACCAATCTTTCGGTGCTGGCTTTGCTCATGGGGTTTGTAAACGCGCTGGACGTTCCCAGCCGCCAGACATTTACCGCCAAGATGATGGATCGCTCACGGCTCGCATCCGCCATTGTGCTCAATGCGGCGGCGTTCAACGGCTCGCGCATCATAGGGCCTTCGTTTGCGGGCATCTCCATCGCTCTGGTCGGCGTGGGGGGAACTTTTCTCATCAATGCCACATCATTTATCGCCGTCCTGGTCTCGCTCTGGCTCATCCGTGTAGACGCACGGCCGCCGGACACGCACGCGCATCCGGTTACCGCTCTGAAAGAGGGGATACGATATACATTTTCGCGCCCTGATCTGCGGCTGATCATGTTTACCGTCGCCTGCGTATCTATTTTTGGATGGTCGTACATCGCCATTTTGCCGGTCATCGCCGGAGATATCTTTCACCAGGACGCGACCGGACTGGGACACATGTATACCGCCATCGGCTTTGGCGCGGTTACAACCACGGTACTTATTTCGCTCTATCTCTCCCGCTGGGGACCCGCACGATTTATCATCGGCGGGAACATCGCCATTACCGCGATTCTAGTGATATTTTCCTTTGTTACTGATTTTTCACTGGGGTTGACACTCATGTTTCTTGCAGGCCTTTCCCTGCTGGCGCAAATGTCCGTCATGAACAGTACGGTACAGCATTCCATAGACGGGGCTTTGCGCGGGAGAGTGATGTCTATTTATGTGACCATGTTCCGCGGCATGTCGCCGATCGGCGCTCTTCTCATCGGCATACTTGCCGATTTTACTACGCCCCAGTGGGCCATACGCCTCATGGCGATCCCTCTTGCCGCTACGACCGTCCTGCTTCTTACCAAGCGGCACCTGCTTCCCAAGAGGTGGGAACACACGCCCGTCGTTAAAAAACCTCTTGCATCCGCACGTTGATGCGCTACAATAGACCTATGGAACAAAAGACATGGAGCGTACCTCGCAATCTCTTTCTGCACCTTCTGGTGATCGGCACGCTATATGCGTCGGTCATCGGACTACTGGTTTTGCTTTTCCAATATATCAACTTCGCGTTTCCTGACACGCTTTCTTTTCCGTACACCGGCGTTCTGGACAGCATCCGCCGCGCAGAATCTATCCTCCTCGTCGTATTTCCCGTTTTCCTTTTTATCTCCTGGTTGTTGGAGCGCGATTTTCGTGCCGAACCCGCCAGACGCGACAGCAAGACGCGCAAGTGGCTGATTTATTTCACGCTTTTTCTCTCGGCAATCACCATCATCATTGACCTCATCACCCTCATCTACACATTCCTCGGTGGAGACCTGCCCGTACACTTTTTGCTGAAAATATTGGTCGTGTTTGCCGTGACGGGTATAGTATTCGGATATTATTTCTGGGAATTGCGGCACAAAGCGAGCGAACGCACCATGCTACCGCGCTACGCGGCAATGGCGAGCGCTGTCCTCATCATCGCGGCCATCGGTGCAGGATTCTTCATCGTTGGATCTCCGGCCCAACAGAGGGCGCGGCGTTTTGACGCAGAGCGCATCGCGGATCTCCAGATGCTCCAGAGCGGCATCATCAACTACTGGATGCACAAAGAGGCACTGCCTGCGACCACGGACGCGCTCAAAGATGATCTCCTCGGCTTTGTACCCGAGCGCGACCCCGAAACCGGAAAACCGTATGAATACCGTATTTCCGGGCCTCTTTCTTTTGATCTGTGTGCGATATTTAAGACCGATGAGGTAAGCGCAAATGAATGGATGAGAGGAGCAAAAACCATACCTGTCCTATACCCAGACAGCTCCAGGATTTCGCCTGTGGTCTCGGCCAATGAGATATGGAGCCATCCCGCAGGCCGCTACTGTTTCACCCGTGCGATTGATCCTGATTTCTACAAGCCGGTAAAACAAGCGGAATAAAGGTCGCGTATTTTCAAAACACCTTTTTCTATGATGCCAATGACACATGACGGCAAAACATGCCGATGCCCCCACCACTCCATGATGCCGATTTTCATCACCGCACTCGGTTTGATTTTTCTGCTGGGGGCGTTGGATGTGCTGACCGCGCGGGTTACGAGCATCGCCTGGCCGATCGTCGTGATCCTAGCAGGCCTCACCAAGCTCACAAGCAAAATGTGCGCGTGTTGCTCCGCGCCAAACGCGAAACTGGGAATGTAGTAAATCGCCCCGATGCGTATCGGGGCTTTTTTATCGATGAACGCGCACACAGTCACCTAATACGCTCGAGCGTATTAGGTGACTGTGTATCTAACTGTTCATGAATAAAGAAAAATGGCGTGCGCGGAATGCGCACACGCCTGATAACACAAAAAGACCTAACGATATGTAACTAACATCGCTTTTTTATCGTTTGCAAAGCGAGCAGACGAGAAGTATAGACACGCAAAAACGTGTCTCGCTTCAGTAGACGAAGCGACGTGGCTTTTTTAAGGAGTTTTCTGTCCTCTAGAGAAGCAATTTTTTGCCTCAAGTCCTGCCTCTGGTTGCTGTAAATCACATCTTCCTCATCACATACATCGCACATGGCAACTCCTTCTTCATCCGTGGAGAATAAGAACGCGAAAGGACAACAAAGCACAGGAATAGCTCCGATGCTTCTGCAAGCATTTCGTCTTTGTATGCAAAGAAAATATTCGCAGAAATATCCGAACAGAGATTTTTCAGAGCCGGGCGTAGCGAGCGGTATATTCTGGCGTCGTGCCGCAACAGCCCCCGATGATACTTGCTCCCATTTGTTTCCAACCGCGACATGAAGTCGCATATGCATCTATCGGACTTCCCGCAAGGGAAAAGTCCCAACCCTCGTCTCCTCCTGCCTTGCCCTCGCCGTTGGCGTACACGCCGAAAGGAATGTTTGCAGTGCGGGCGTAAGGTGCCAGGAGTGTCAATGCGCGCGTCGCCACGGATGGAGGCACGCAATTGACCAGTATCGCAAGTGGTGAAAACTCTTTGAGTACAGCAACTGCATCTGCCCACACGCTACCATCAAGAATGGCACCGTCATCACGCGCCGTAAAGCTGATCATAAATGGCTTACCCGTACTTCTAACCGCGGCCGCAGTAATTCGCGCCTCACCGATCGTATTGAATGTCTCCAAAAGAAAAAGATCTATAGGCGTCTCCGCCAATAGCCGTGCCTGTTCGCCGTGCTCTCGTGCGCATGTATCCGGCGGCGGAACAAGATCAGGCCGATAACAATCTTCAAGCGTAGTCATGCACCCTGCAATGAGAACATGACGCGCATTTCCCACCTCCTGTTCGCGCGCGGTGACAGCAAGATCCACGGCCAGACGGTTGATGCGTTCTGTTTCATGCGCACGTCGGGCTTTGGCAAGGGTACGACGCTGGGTACGAAATGTATTGGTGGTGATAATATCGGCTCCCGCACGAATGTAATCCTGATATATGTCAGTGAGCAGGTCAGGACGCTCAAACAAAACGCCCGCCGACCACAATGGCAGGACAGTAGAAAAACCGCGGCGTTGGATTTCTGTACCCGTAGCACCGGCAAGAGTATATGTTTTGTTTTTTTTAAATGTCATAGAAAATAGATTATATTTAAACACAAAAGAGAGATGGGGTAGCAAGACGACAGGCGCGCCTGCTACCCCTCTGCCGACATTACGCCGTCCTTCCTGCGATGACGTAAATCTTATGAAAGACCGATTTAGAACACATGCGGCGCACTTCCGCCTCACGAGCATTTATTTTTTCCTTGCCACGCGCGTCAGCGAAAAACTCAAAATCATGCTGTCCCGCTTCTTCCAAAGAGGCGAGGGAGGCGACTGATGTCTGCCAGTGCTGGGGAATCATCTCCTCATAGATGACCTCGGCCTCGTACCCACAGAACTGGAACATGGTTTTCAAGCGCTTGAGCCCCGGCCTGCCGCTCAGATTCAGCACCACAGTGCCACAGGGAAGCAAGACATCCCTTGCTTGTACCAAGAGCGTCTCGTTAAGGCCTAGGCCGAGGACGTTGAGATGCGCTTTCGGATAGCGTTCTGGATCATAGTAGTGAGCGATCTTATCACCCACGGACAAGTCCGCATGAGCGAGTGGCACCTGGGGAAGGCACCCAAAGATAACATCCACTGCAGGTGCGTGCATACCTGCAGGAGGCGTTACCAGATCCCACGCGCCCTCTAAGGGGCAAAAGTCAAGATGACCCATCTTTGCCGCCTCAAGATTGCTCGTCGCAAGCGGCACACATCTTGAATCATAATCCGAGTAGTACCAGGTGACATCTCCGAGGAGCTTGCCCAAAATTATGAGATTGAGCCCGCTTCCGACGCCTACCTCCCACACACACAACGACCGCCAGTCCCGTGTGCATCTGCGCAAGCCGCGTAGAAATGCCGCACTCCATTGGTCAGGACGGAACACCCATTCCGGTAGAGATACGGAAACATTCACGCCATTGTACAGATCTCTGGAAAATAACTGCGATGTTCTGAATGTCGCCACGTTCTGCCTCCTTGTTTGACATTGACACTAGGATAAGAACCAAAAAAACTCCCGCAGGATGCGGGAGTTTTGGAGTATTTCTTTTCGTTCCTGTTATCTTAAAAGACGCATTCCAAAACTTCCGCTCGTAGAGGCAGACATCATGCACATCATCATGCAGGCGGCTTGGTTCATAATCATATGCGACATGGATATTATATAACGCACAGGAGAAATCGTGTCAAGAGGATGGAAAAGACGGGGGTGATATCATTTTTTTCTGTTTCGCACACTATTATTTTTCCGTGCGTTGAATTTCTTTTCTATCTTCTCCCAAAATGTTTTAATCGGCCTACCGCACGTCGCGCAGAGTTCATAGGAACCCGAAAATGGGTTATCTCCGGCACCTACTCTCACGCCCGTCCCTTTTCGTACTTCTTTTCCGCAAAGATCACATTTCATCACCGTCATAAATATCGGCGAGAGGTATTATTGTGTAAGGCCAGCTTTTTGCTCCAGACGATAGACGCGGGTTTTGAGTTCTGCGATCGCCGCTTCATGCGCCGCATCGCCTTGCACAAGCATACTTACCGTGTTGCGAACGTAGCGTACGTCTCCATGGGTCGCATGCAACTCTCCCAGCATATCCTTTTGCAGAGATGTAACTTCTGCGATATCTTTTTTGACCGTTGCGAAGTCCTCCTTGCTCGCCATGGTGCGCTGGATCATCTCCGCCAGATCCTCAATCGTCATACGGCTATTATTTTTCTTCGCCATGCGACCCAGTATATACCCGAAGACATGGACGTCAACAACAAGGTTTTCCCCAGTCGGTCCTGCGCTTGACACGCCTGCCGCCCCCATGCTACCATTCACACAACGATATGAAACTGGCTTATCTTTCAGGAAAAACAGCAGCATGGTGGTGGACTTTGCACACAGAGCAAAGTCCGATTTTGGCGTACCGATAATCAAAAAGCAGAGACGTTTCCCATCGCCCTCCGGACTTTGCCGGAAGGCGTTTTGTTTTGTACTGGTATCTGAATGGTTTGGTAGCATGCGGTTACCAGTACAAAACAGGTTTGTACTGATGGTTCTTTACATGTAACCTGAAAAAACGTTGATTTGCATGCCTTAACAAAGAGGAGGTAGCTGTAATGGAGAGAGGTAGAAATCTGCTGTTTCTTGCGGCGGTGCATGGCGACGAAGGATTCTCTATTCCGATATTGCAAGGATTGGAGCGCGATTTTCCTCAATGCTTCTCTTGGGTCGTTGCAAACGAAGAGGCATTAAGGCGGGGCATACGTTTTACGGATACTGATCTCAACAGATCAGCGCCCGGAGAATCCGCCTCTCCGCATTATGAGATGCGGAGAGCTGCCCAGATTCTCGAAACCGCAAAGGGTTACCGCTTTGTGATTGACGTGCATGGCACTACTGCTGAATCAGGGATTTTCGTGATTGTATCCAATCCTACTCCTTGTAATATCGCCTTGGCCGCCGCGTTGCCAATCGCGAACGTAGTGATATGGGCAAGTAAACCACCAAGAAAGTTCGGTTCACTAACGCAATTCGTGGACTGCGGAGTTGGAATAGAATGCGGGCCAAAGAACTCTATAGTCGTCCAAGAGGATTTACGGCACATACTGACAGCATTCCTTACCGCAGGGGTTAGGCCGGATCCAATAAGGCGGCAAAACTGGTTCAGGGTATGCGGCAAGATTCCTTCAGGGCATGGACTGGAGGGAGTGCGTGACTTCCAGGAGACCTTCATAGATGACGAATGTTTCTATCCTTTGTTGGTCGGCCAGTATGAGGATGTCTTTTGCTACATGATGCAGAAGATCGATTTTCACGATCTGCTGGGGTATTGAAAAGAATATGTAGAAACCATCCACAGGCAGAAATCCTGTGGATGGTCCCAATATCAAGTATAGTATGGTGCGTTGGCATTTGCGGAGTAGCAACCGTAAATGCCAGCGCGTCACGCCGAAGAAATTTTTCTTCACGTGTATCGCGTCTGGGCAAGGAAAGTACCTTACATTTTAGGAGGAAGCGTCTATGGCACGGTCCATCGGAGAAGTGAACGGCGATATTAGTGAATTGACGGAAGAAACGGCATCCGGCATAAGGCAGGTGTCTGAAGAAATCTATCGCCTCAAGGTAGAGCTTACCCGAGCTTGCGGACATCCACGAACGGTCAACGAGTGGGCTTGGAGGCGGTGTCTTAACTGCGGAATGACCGAAATAACAGGTTATTTCGTAGGAATCCAAAAGGCGGCCGCCGTGGTTGCCTAAAAACTTTCAACATCTGAAAGGAATATCTATGAGCAGGATTTCGCTGATAACCTTGCAAGGCAACAAACAAGAAAAGCAGGAGGCGCGAGAGCGTCTTGCTGCCGCTGACGGATACGACGTGCGTCTCCGTCTCAAAAATGCAGGGCTTGCCGAAATCCTGCACTCTTCAAGTCCACAAGAAGTGGATCGCTTGATCAAACGGCGGAGCGATCTTACGTTTGAACAGGCGTTTACGTCTATGTGTTTTGCTATCGCCGCGACCAACGAGCAGTTTTTTCGTTTGTGCTGGGGCGACGGCGGGGATCTTCGAGAGCAGGCGCTCGCATCCGGAACAGCGGTTATGCAGCTTTTGTCTGCGAAAGAGGCGTTTTGGCGCCTTACGCCTGACGAAATTGCGGGCATGACAGCCGCAACGCTTGCGGATACTATTTTCCGCTTTGACACGCCGCGTGTGATCGAAACATGCGGCATGGGAGGAGATCTCGGTTTTCGGACAGGCGATGCCGTTATGAAGACGGTAAATGCGTCTACCCTTTCCGCGATCGTACTTGCTTCGCTGGGACTTCCTGCGATCAAGCACGGGTCGTACGCCAACACGTCCGCCGTAGGAAGCACGGATGTCGTAGAGCGTTTCGGTGCTCGCACATCCCTTTGTTCAACGGCGGATGCCCGCCGCATCCGGTCAGAATCCGGGTTTTGCTACTTTGATGCTCATGGATGCCGTACGATCCATGACCTCTCTCATCTTTTAAAGATGGAGACTGTCAACCATATCGTCGGCCCCATGAGCGCGCCATGCGCACCCAACACTCAAATCAACAAGGTCATGGGCGTCAACCAGAAAGTGCACCCGGAGTCCGTGGCACGCGCGTATGCCATGCTTCATAAGCGCGGCATCCTTAATGTCGGAGGGGTCGTCGTTCTTGGCGGCCTCGATGAGGAAGGAGCGACCGCGGACTCTTTCAAAGAGGATGCGTTTCGCGAGCATTGCATCCTCGACGAGATCTCACCGTATGCAACCATATTCTCGATTACATTCGGTGGCGACTTTATAGAGTCGTTTCTGGTCCGACCAGAGGATTTTGGAGTTTCCATTGACCCCGATTCAATCACAGTCCCGAACGTGTCGGACGCTATTCAAAAGGCGAATGTGGCTGCGTTACGTGGCGATAATCCCGCGATGGCGCAGTACCTTGCTGTGAACGCCGCCTGCGGACTCTTCGCATACTCCTATGCGGGTGATCGCCATGCATGCAACGCGGATGAAGTTAACAAGGTTTATCTTCGAGAATGTTATCGGCAATGCCACACGGCCATCGTATCCGGTCGCGCATGGCGCCAGCTTGAGCATTATGTCACCGCGACGGGCAGAACGCTCACCCTCCTCTAACTGTTCTTTATCATCTATACTCCAAAAGGGAGCATCACGCGGGATGAAGGATGCGTACATACCTCCTTCATCCCTTTAATTTTATAGCAAAATTATGACCTCCGCAGGGCGTATTAAAAAAATCTTCGGATCAAGTGATCGCATTGCGATCGGCGCAATTCATTTGCCGCCGCTTTTGGGATATCCGGATTTTCCGGGCATGAAGAACGCAGTGCGCAACGCACTGCGTGATCTTGCCGCTTTTGAGTCAGCAGGATTTGATGCAGTGATTTTTGAAAATAATTACGATATTCCGCATAGAGAATTCGTAACCCCTGCAGTGGTGGCTTCTTTGGGGCTTATCGGCCAAAAAATAGCATCAGCTGCGCGGATACCGGTAGGTATAAGTGTACTTTGGAATGATTATCCTGCGGCACTAGGTATTGCAAAACTTCTCTCCCTTTCTTTTATCCGAATACCTGTTTTCGTGGATACGGTAAAAACATCATACGGCATCATCCGTGGCAATGCACAGCATGTACTCCGAACACGGACGGAACTGAAAGCGAATAACGTAGCGATTCTGACTGATATACACGTTAAGCATGCGAAGGTTCTCTCACCATACACCCTAGAAAAATCAGCAACCCTTGCGATAAAAGGAGGAAGCGATGGACTTATTCTCACGGGGAAGTGGACGGGCGATGCGCCGGATACGAGCGAACTTGCACGCGTGCGTAAGAAAATCGGAATGTTTCCCTTACTGGTCGGAAGCGGCGCTGATGCATCCAACATCAGAGAATTGCTTGCATATGCAAACGGTGCTATCGTCAGCACAGCTCTCAAGACAGGGCTCGTACATGCACACGAAACCAATCTGAAGGCATATACCCAGCGTATTAGTGCAGACAAAGCCCGTACTTTTGTGTACGCGGCAAAGCACCAGAAGGATGCGTAATGACTGACATAACCGTCATCGCCACGTTTGCTCAAGACCGATATATATATCTCAAAGACGGTACCCAAATTGTCACAGAAGGCGGTCCCGCACTATGGATCACGAGGACACTGATGCACCTTTCCATGCCCTATGCCATAGTGGCGGGAACAGACAAGGCGATCGTGGATATTACTATCGGAGACACAGGAGAGCAAGGAACAATCGTCTTTCTTTCCCCGATCAATACCTTGCATATTTCTCCGGCAAGCGCCTATATCGTTTCCACCATCGGAGACGAGTTTGAACTTGGAGATATTGCGACTCTCAACGGCCTTGTCGCCATAGATGCCCAAGGGTTTGTGCGAGGCGCTCTTTTGAACGGCCATAGTAGCTATACGCCTCCTTTCGCGATCAGGGAACGCATTGCAATCCTCAAAGCGACAGAGCAGGAAGTCGGGTATCTGGATGCCGCCTTTGTAAAAGAACAAAAGCACCGGATGCTTCTCGTAACAAAAGGGTCGCTGGGATTTGAACTCTTTGCTTTCGGCAGATACCTGCCGTACCCCTCCAACAACGCCATAACGCCTCCGAACACGATAGGCGCCGGTGACGTGCTCCTTAGCGCATTTGTCGTACGGTATCTGCGTTCCCGAGATCCGCTTGAGGCCGGATACCGAGCAAGAAAAGATGTAGAAGAGTTTCTTTCTCAAAAGTGAGGCGGGGTGTTTCACTCCGCCTTGACATTCGCGTATGTCGCAGTAGTATGGGCGACATGCTCTCCGATTCTCAATTGCATTTGGTTGCCGAGACGCTTGCAAATATCGGAGTTGTCTTTTTTGGTTCTATGGTGGTACCGTTTTTTGCAGGGTCGGGGACCAGCGTTGCGCTGTCGTTTGCTGGGTTTATCGCCGCATTCGCATCGTGGATAATAAGCATTATTATTCTTAAATATCCGACACATGACCATTCTTGAGGGACTTAAATTTTTCTACATCATGGGGGCGATCCTGCTCCTCGCTATCGCCATTGTGGTGTACCCCACGCTCCGCCATCGTTCCCAGCGGTAATAGTACTGCAAAATCGTTACAGCTCTTGACTTAGTGGTAGAAAGGCGTACGCTGGACGAAAGTATGCTCTCGGATTCGCAGTTGCGTATCATTACCGACGTATTGGTTTCCAGCGGAGAGGTTTTTCTTGCGTCGCTGGTGGTGCCGTTTTTCACCGGAGAGTTCAGTCAGCTTGCACTCGTATTCGGTATCTTGTCTACGGCAGGTTCTTGGTTTATTGCTTTAATCATCGGTAAATATATTTCTTGATTATGACTCAACTTGCCATATTCTATCTCGCGGGCGCTATACTGCTTTTGGCTATAGCGATTGTGGTGTACCCCACACTACGAAATAAATCACGACGGTGAGCTTGACATGATTTTGGGCATTTGCTATAGTGTCCATACGCTTATGAATCACTATATTCCGACCATAAACGCATATTTCTTCGGCTTTACTTACTTTACCCAACGGAGTTGGCGGTCTTGATGCGTGCGCGATAGATAATAAAAAGAAGTAACAGACCAGCCGACTCCTCCAGACGAGGGGTTTTTGTTTGTCTTTTGGCACGACGCGCAGAACAGAGATGGCGCCTCGTGCCAGAGGATAATAGTGTCCTGCTGGAGATCGTCAGTACGAGATCTTTGTCAATGGAATATATAGAGGTTAGGGGGCGCACATGGCAGAGGACTGGAGATCGCATTGGAGATCGTTAACGCGTCAGGCAGACGTACTTGAAAACGAGACGTGGTACGTCGAAAAAATGCGGGATCTTCGCAAGGTAAGAGATGAACTTGAAAAGGAAGAAAAAGATCTGAACTTTTTCATTGAAAAGGAGGGATCTCCGCTGACAGATGGGGAAAGGTTTCTCACGCGATTACAGGCCTTAGGCGATGCGGATGAGACCGTTCTCATCGCCGCGTACCTGCATAACAATAGAGACACACCGAAAAGAAATGGCTTGCCAACGGACAGGTGGCACGTAGAGAGGGAGGTTAAACATCTTCGATATTGGCGTGACAAGCTGGAAAGGGAAACCGATGCGCAGAGACTTGAGATAGAAAGACTGCGTAAGCAATCCACGATAGTTCGCAAGCAAGGGAGACTACTATGGCCATAGCTAGTGACTGGCGAGCGGTAAAGGGTCAGGCGGAGCAGATGAATGGTGAGGAGTGGTACCAGAAGGCGGTGGATGAGTTGGCCGCCATCAGGTCTCAATTGAAAGTTCTCGGTTCAAAAGTAGCCATGCCTTACGGGGATCGGGAGAGCCAGATTGCCTCTTTGGTACAGAAAAGGGATGAGCTAAAACAGCTTATTGAACCTCGTCGTCAGGAGATTGAGGCTCTGCGTCGGCGGTCCGCGGATCTGCGGCAAAAAGCACACGCTACGCCACCGAAATATAGTTCTGTCCTGGATCTTCAGGGCGAGCCGCTCCAGCGCATCATGCAGAAGTGCCCGATGGTGGTTTCCACGGGTCGCGTGATGAAGTACATCAACCCCAGAACCGACTGGAATGCAAGGCGACGTCTCTACTTTGGGATGGGAGGTGGTTCGCAGAATCTCACGCGCGGTCTACCTCTGGATGCCGTGGGGATGATGCTCACAGGCGAAGTCCTGCGGCGCACCATGGGACTGACGGAGTGCACCATCCTCTGCGCGGACGTTATTACGCGTACTAACCCTTTCCCTCTGCAAGACATCCAGCGCACACTTGAGGGCGAGCGGGATATGATGCAATACGTTATTGATCTGCTTGGTCTGGAAGGTTGGCGCACCATCCTCCATTCCGATCTTCACGCGCTGATCAACGGAGGAGAAGTTACCAAGGAGACTATCTTTGGGACGGATCCCCTATCATGCGTGTATCCGGACTATATCCGGATCCTGCAAGTGATGTATCGGCATATTGACGAGGGCATCGCGCGCTCGCCATTTCGGGAGCTTGGCCGCGATGCCCGCGGCCATGAAGACAACTGGCATTTTGCGCTGGAAACCGCGCTCACGGAGTATCTGGTCGGCAACGGGATTCATCTAGGGTGGTACATACCCGGGCCGGATTTGGAAAGCGCGGAGCAGACGGATGATCTGATTGCCAAATACGGCCGCGCCGGCCTCAAACGGATGGATGAGGAGCCGTTTGATTCCTACCATGAGCATACAGTTGCGGCCGCGATTGAGGTAGGTGACTACGAAGGTCCGAACCGGATTACCCCCGTATACTGCGAGGCCGGTATTCGGATCCCCGAATATCTTGCTCGGAACGGGGACGAGCCAGCAAGAACGGATCTCGTGGAGCGTGTCCCTCCGTACATTACGTATTATCCCCACAGGCAGATTCTCTTGTCTGATGGTACGAACCAGGTCATGCGCAAAATGACGATTGGCGGTCGCTGGAAATTCGGCGGCGGATGGGCCATGACCAAATACTGGAGACAGTTTATCCGACTCGCGCATATTCTCGGCCTTCCATGTCAGGGGGGGTCTCTGCACGAGCAGATTGGTTCTTTCTTAGAGCACCTGAACGCAGATGGCAAACTCCGCGCTCTCTATGCGCGGACGTTCCCGAAAGCATAATCCACAATTCCACAACCAGAAGGGTGACATGCCTAGGCATGTCACCCTTCTCACGTATTTGCGGGTCATTTTAATTTTCTTCCATATTGTTATACTTCCTATATGCGTGAAATAGGCATTTTAGATATCAATGAGCAGGCGACCAAGATTCCGCAGTGCATCCGATTTGATAAGGGATCGGCCAAGTTTCCTTTTCCGGACGAACTGTTGCCTCTGATTGATGAGATCAAGCAGGATATTACGAATGGGTATTTCGCATATCCGGCAATCGGTGGCGAAAAAACTCTGAAAGAGCGCATCGCAGAGTTGGAACGAAAAAATGGCCGCGATGTTTCTCCTGACGATATTGTGATCACGCACGGCGGCATATCAGGAATTTTTAGTACCCTTGGAGTCATTGCCCGATCAGGCGATGAAGTTATAACGAACAGCTGTTTTTTTGAGGGCTTCTCTCTTGCGATGGATCACTTCAAACTTAAACATCGGGTCGTTGATCTTTCCGACAGCGCGGCTCTGAAAAGTACGATCACACCGAAGACCCGCGTCATCATACTGAATTCTCCGGAAAATCCGACCGGCAAAGTTTATTCGCCGCAGGAGATTTCCGAGATAGAAACTGTCGCGAAAGAATCGGGGATATTTCTTCTCTCTGATGAGGTTACCAACGAAATACTCTATGACGGAATTCCTTGGACGGGCCCTTCCATGAGTAATACTCATGCTGTTGCCGTGAATTCTTTTTCTAAAAATTGGTTCATCCCGGGTATTCGGGTCGGCTGGACCGTATCAAAAGAGTACGCTCTCAATAAGGACATCGCTAATTTTCTATCCGCTCAATCCGCGGGGGTGAATCTTTTTGGGCAATTACTGATGGCAAAAGCACTGGAGCGGATTGACCACGCACAGTTCATTGAGAAACGGCTTACTATACTGTCTATGAGGCGAAGTGTAATGAAAAAAGCCCTGGATATGCAGGGTATCCATTATCTTTTTGATCCGCAAGGAGGCATGAATTTTTATATAGACGTGCGGGGCGACAGCAAAGAGGTAGCTTCTCGCCTCCTCGAAAGGTCAGTTGCAGTAATTCCAGGGGAGCTTTTTGAAGGCAAACAGTCGCACTATGCGCGGATAGGATTCGGATCAGTGGATGAGGAGGCAATTGTCCGAGGCATTGCCTCAATCGCAGAAATGCTTCAACTCTTTCCCCAATAGAGTTTTTTCTGACAAAAAACAGAGAGCGTATTGCTCTCCGCTTCTCCGTCCATCCGTGGTTATCGCGTGAGGCCGACTTTCTGCTCTACGCGCTCCATCCGCCCGCCAAGGTCGCTGACTGCCTCGCGGATGTCGGGGAGATCCGAGATATCCTCGTGGAGCAGGTCTATCCGCCGATGCACCCCGCGGAAACCGTCATCCATTTTCTGTTCAAGCACGTGCAGGTCTTCTCTGGTGGCCATCTCGGCACGGAGTGTTTCCATATCGCCTTTTGTCGCAAACCGCTCCAGATCTTCCTTGCTCGCCATTGTCCGCTGAATCATGGCGGCAAGAGCTTCAATGGTAGTAATTTTTTCAGGCATAGGTTCAGTGTACGGGCTGGGGGTGCATTGTCAACGTCATGCCAAAGAATTAATTTTCCACAGGCGTGGGTGTTGACACGAATACGTCCCTTTGCTACCGTGTACCTCACTATGTATCGCGGATTCCGCATTATTGCCGTCGTCAAAGTAACCCTTCATAACAGGGGTTGGCGGCATGGCGGAAGATAGCGGTGTAAAGAAGAAGTATTGCCGACAATCCCCCAGACATGGAGGGGATTTTTGTTGGTAAGAGAGATGCCCTTTTACAATAGGGGGGTGGTGTGGACACCTATGAGGAAGCGCTAACCGAACAAGAGTTATGCGAAGGCAGTACGGTACTTCTCCATATTCCTGGCGCGGCTTGCATCCATGCACGCGTTGAAAAGGTAATTCCCGAGAATTATCCTGCGTTGCGCACCTTTTGGGCGAAAGGGGAGGATGTTGAGTTACCAAGTCCTTTCTCCTCGCAGGAATATGTTGATTGGTACCAAGGGAAGTGCTTCAAGGGATTTGTACGCAAGGATGGCAAAATCCGCATACGACCATTGTGCGCAGAGGAGAGACGAAATGCCACTACTCATCGAGGGTGAATCGGGAGAAAAGTACACACGATTGGTTGAACAACATAGGCACTTGATAAGCGAGTACCACGCGCTGGGCAGAATCAGGAGGAAAGATAGGAACCAGCGCACACGCTTCATGCGTCTCAAAAACGAAATCCTCCCGAAGATCATTTGGCAAATCGCGGATTTGCAAAACAAGATGTAGCGCCAGAAAACGGCGCGTCCTCTCCCCCGACCCAAAAGGAGACCTGCCATGAGAGAAAGCAATCTTCAAGATTCAACTGTTCCTTCCCAAACGCCAACGCAAAAGCGGCCGAACCCGTTATCCAAGATACCAGCGGAGGACTTGGCAAAGCTCGGCACGCCTGAGGCCGAAGCAGAGTTTACACGGCGTTGGAATAACGAGAGGTTTGGCGTGGACGAATCAGAATAATGTCTACGCGGAGTACTGCATCGGGCGACCTCACAAAGGCCGCCCATTTTTATTGGCATGTCAAGGATTGACTATTTTTTGGGTATCGGACACACTGGTCGCAATACGTTCCTCACTTACTCATTTCTAACTTTTACTTTTATGATGACATCGCTCAAGACTAGCTATCCCACGCTTATCATCGTGTTCGTCATCGCGTTTTTGCTGGGCTATGGGACATCTGCCCGCTTGGTAAACCAGTCCAAGAATGGCCCCGCAGAGTCAAAAACCGCCGAGGCGACGACTCCTGACGCGGCCAAGACAGACGACGTAAAGACCACAGAGGATAAAAAAGACGACGTATCTGCCGTATCGGCGCTGGCCCAGATCTCGGCAGGCATAAGTGCGGGCATCAGCACCGTATCGGCTGACAATCAAGCGGCAGGAAATATGGTCTCCCTCACGGTAAAGGCCGAAAAAGACATATGGGTGGCCATCCACGAAGACAAAGCGGGCAAACCGGGCAATATCCTCGGCGCCCAGCTTTTTACCAAGGGCACGCATACAGGCAAAGTAGAACTCCTGCGCCCCACGACGGCGGGCATGAAGTATTATGCGATGTTGCATGCGGATAACGGCGACAAAAAATTTGACCACGCCGTGGACATGCCACTCATGGCCTCCACCGGCGGCGTGATTGCAGACGAGTTCACCGCACAAGCCGGACAATAAACTATAGTCGGCGCAGAAGTGGGGCGGCCCCCCGGCCGGGGGGCGGGGGATATTTTAATTTTATGTGTTGGAACGCGACAAAAAAATAAAAAAATTAAAGAAATAATATGGGGAAAAAAATGAAG
>CAYIBQ010000012.1:17831-18977 GCA_964361695.1 uncultured Candidatus Saccharibacteria bacterium
CCCCCCGGCGGCGTGTTTGCAGCCGAGTCCCCCCCACCACCCGCAAAATAAAATATCGGCGCCGTTGAAGTCCGACTTCCCGCGGGAAGTCGGACTTCGTATATTATAGCTATGGTGTCTCCCCGATCAAAAAAGATTACCGTATTCAAGCATATCATCTGGAACCATTACTGGAGACGCGGCAGAACCATGCCGTGGCGCACGACGCGAGATCCCTATCGGATATTGGTATCCGAAATCATGCTCCAGCAAACGCAGGTTGATCGCGTACTGCCAAAATACGCGGCATTCATAAAAGCATTTCCCAATTTTACTGCGCTTGCGCGGGCGTCTGTCCCTGACGTATTGCGTGTATGGCAGGGGTTGGGATACAATCGCCGCGCGCTATTTCTGCACCGGATTGCGCGAGAAGTCGTGTCGCACCACGACGGACGCCTGCCCCAGGATCCTGCAGTATTGCAAAGAATGCCCGGCATCGGAGCGGGTACTGCGGGAGCCATCGCGGCATTTGCGTTTCAAAAACCAGTCGCGTTTATAGAAACCAACATCCGCCGCGTGTATCTTCACTTTTTCTTTCCACGAGGCAGGGAAGTGCCGGATACGCGCATTATGCCCCTCATTTCCGCGACCGTGGACAAGAAAAACCCCCGCGAATGGTATTATGCCCTTATGGACTATGGTGCTATGCTGGGAAGAGAGAAAGGCCGTACCAACGCCAACCGCCACAGCAAGAGCTACACTATACAGTCGCGATTTGAGGGGTCCAACAGGCAGTTGCGGGGTATGGTATTGCGGGCCATACTTGCGGCTCCGTCCCTCACCACACCCATGCTTGCACGACGCCTGCGCACTCCTCTCGCAAAAATAAAAATAATCCATTTGGTGCTTCAAAAAGAAGGCCTGATCATATGAGTATTCTGTCTGTATCACGGCTGACCAAGCAATTCGGCACGTTCACCGCGGTGGACGACCTTTCCTTTTCTCTCAAAGAGAGTGAGATTCTTGGCCTCCTGGGTCCCAATGGCGCGGGGAAGACAACGACCATCCAAATGTTGCTCGGCGTGCTGACCCCCACGCTTGGCGCCATCCGGTATTTCGGCAAGGACTTTGCCCAGCATCGGGAAGAAGTCCTGGAAGATGTAAATT
>CAYIBQ010000013.1:0-18514 GCA_964361695.1 uncultured Candidatus Saccharibacteria bacterium
GAGGCCGTGAAGATCACCTTGGTGAACGGCACGCGAGCCGCACTGGCCGGAGCCAGTGCCGCCGGTGGCTGGTCTACTGCCGCGGTAACGGTAAGTCCGCTACCAGCCGGAGTTGATGGGGTCGTTGGTGTCGTACCCGGAGTTGTCGGCGTAACCGGAGTCACCGGCGCCGATGCCACTACTGAATCATACTTTGCGCGGGACAATGTTCCGAAGTAGCCCACGGCCGGCGACACGCCGTTTCCTGCTTGCCACTTCATGACGGCCGCTTTGGTGAGCGAGCCGAATGACATAGTCTCGTTACCCGGCGAGCCGGCGCCGCTTGCGGCGACCTGATAACTCGTTGAGTTTAGATATTTCTGTAAGCACATCACGTCATCACCGCGCACTCCTTGTGAAAGGCTGCGTGTGAAGGCGCACTTTGTCGCACTAGATCCTGCGACCGGTGTTGCCGGCGTGCCGGAGAGTGCGCCAAGTTGCGCCTGGAGCGCTACGATCTGTGCGGTCAGCTGTTCTATCGTGTGCGCGGTCGTGTGATCCGCCACTGCAGCCAACGGCACAAATGCCGCTACTCCCGAGATCGTGACGGCGGTTGCGAGAGCGATTACTTTCGCCCGAAAGCTTCCGCCTTCTCCTTTCAATCTCATTTGCATAGGGTTATGTATTATATGTTAATTGACGGAAACCATATCTCCCCTTCCTGCGTTGCAGAAATGAAAGAGGGCTTCCTGACAGGGGCACTCATTTTTTTATATCCGTCGACTCCGAAGATATAAAGATGAGTACATTAATAATTGATCAACTATCTCTAGTCTCGTGGTGCTTGTGTTGTCAACGTGCGCGCGTACTGTGTACTATCGGATACTTCCCTTTCATGCACTCCGCGTAGGAACTGACGTTTGCTTTCCACTTCAGCTCCTATGCGCCGTGCATTTTTATTTTCTGTTCAAAACTTCAAAATAGCCCAAAAGCGGCTTTTTGTAAGAAGAATTTCTTGAGCAATTCCATACGATACTGTTCATTATATGCAGGGATGCGTACCTGCGCAATGACGTGTTATCCACAGAGATTAGGTATCGCGCGATCCTTCTCCATCCAGGATACCTTATTATAGCTCGGACAGATAGTCAAGCAAGCGGGTGCGCTGTGGAAAACTTAAGAACCCACACCCCTACATAGGTCTCTTATCCCTGCTTTCTATATTTTTCGCCAAGCCATGCCCCAAACTGCTTCCCTATTTCCGGATGTTTCAGGCCCATGTCCACCACTGCCCGCATATACCCGAGTTTATCCCCGCAGTCGTACCATGTCCCCTTCACTTCGCACCCATAAAATGCGTGGCCATCCTTTATATATGCATCTATGGCGGGGGGGATATATAGTTCGCCTTTGACCGGCTGTACGTTCTCCAGATACGGCCAAAAGTCAGGTGTCAGTATAAATCGCGTCAGTGTAGCGAGATTGGTAGGAGCTTCGGCCGGAGCGGGCTTTTCCACAGCGCGGGTTATTTTCCAGACACCCGGCTCAACTTCCGATCCCTCAATAATGCCGTATTTATCGGTTTTTTCAGGTGGTACACGCATCAGGCATGTCACCGGAGCGTGGTACTTTTGATATACATCCGCCATCTGTTTCAAAGGAGAGGGATGCGCATCTATCAGATCATCGCCCGACATCACGGCAAAGGGCTCGTCCCCAATGAGATGTCGCGCCGCAAGCACGGCATCTGCAACTCCCTTTTGCTCTTTCTGGCGCACATATCCGAATGAGGCAACAGAGGCAATGTCCCGTACGATACACGCCAGCTCATGCTTCCCCCTTTCCTCCAGGAAATGCTCCAGCTCGGGAGCGCGGTCAAAATAATCCTCAATCGCCCGCTTATTTTTATGAGTGACAAAGACAATGTCTTTTACTCCCGCTTCCAGGATCTCCTCTACAAAAAAATGAAGCAGTGGCCGGTCCACGAGGGGTAACATTTCTTTTGGAATTGCCTTGGTCATGGGCAGAAACCGTGTGCCAAATCCCGCCGCCAAAACAATCGCTTTTTTTATATCGGTCATCGTATCAGACATACAATAATCCTATGGGACACCATCTCATTGTCCTTTATAAGTACTAAATGCGAGTATACACAGTCCACCGTTTTTCTCCCTCTTTCTTTATGACGTTGCGCGATACGAGATCTTGCAGGTCGCGCTGGATGGTCTTGGGGCTTATGCCCTGAAAAATGTCATAAAAATCACTGACCTTCACGCGGTCTGTTTTGGCGAGTCGTTCCAGGATCGCGCGCTGTCGCTCGTTGGCTACCGTACCTTTCGGCGTTGCCTCTCTCACCGATTCCCGAGATTGCTCTCGTGCCAGCGACGGCACACTGCTCACGGAGGACGTCTCATGCTTTGCCGGTACCTCTTGCTGTCCCCGATGTATAGACCCCTTCATCTCCTCCCGTTGAGAGCGGCGTTCCCAACGCCATGTCGCCAGAGATGCGCGATATTCTCGTTCCAGGACAAAAAAATTCTCCTGCCGCACGTCAGGAAGCGTACGTGCGACCGCGATAAATCCGAGCAGAGTTTCTATTTTTGATTTCAGCCCTGCACTGCCGCCTGCGACACCATGCGACTCGGCAATACATCCTGCCAGTACATCATTGGCGCGCTCACGCAACGTCGTCCGCAGGGGCTCTCCTTCCGGAAGCAATCCGGTCACCCGATACAGCGCCGCAGTCACCCGCAAGAGACGCTCGTTTCCGTCTCCTATTATTCCCTCATACATACCCTGCACCGTACCCGAAAAACATGCCCTGGTCAATGAATCTCATCCAAAAGAAAAAGCCTGCATTGCAAGCGCGACATACCGGCACAAAAACGGAGTTTACCCTACTTTCGCGTCATTGAAGCGATCGTGTCGCATGGTATCATGACGTTATGAAAACGCAACAGCCCGCGGCCAATGCCAAGAACGCAACAGAAATTTTCCGGCGTCTGAAACATGTGTATCCAGATGCAAAGATTGTTTTGAGATATTCCAATCCGTGGCAACTCCTCGTCGCCGTCATTCTCTCCGCGCAATGCACCGATAAAAAAGTAAATGAGGTGACGCCCGCACTTTTTAAAAAATATCCTACACTTGATCACTATGTCTCTGCCGACCCGCGCGAATTTGAGACGATGATCCGTCAGACTGGTTTTTATCACGCCAAAGCGAAAGCGATTCTGGCCTCCGCAAAAATGGTGAAAGAAAGATTCGGAGGCGTCGTGCCGAAAACCATGGAGGAAATTTTGACGCTGTACGGTGTTGCGCGAAAAAGCGCCAATGTTATTTTGGGAAACGCATATAGCATCGTGGACGGCATCGCCGTGGACACGCACGTCAGGCGACTCGCTACTCGCATGGGGCTCACGCGCCATCATGATCCCATAAAAATAGAAAGAGACCTCATGGCACTCTTGCCAAAAAAGAACTGGTTTACATCCACCTATCTCCTCGTTAACCACGGCCGCGCGATTTGCACCGCCAAAGATCCACGATGCGATCTGTGTCCCTTGAAAAATATCTGCCCGTCGGCGTTTCAGTTTCCGAAGTTTGGAAAAAGAAATTCTGGACAACAAACATGAAATAACATATTTTTATGCGAGTACGCTTCAGTCGCACACTATCGGTTTTGTATCCGTATCAAAGGGGGTATAGGAAGTGGAAACGACACCGCCGTCCGACGAAAGAAAAGCCCACATACAATTTCTCAATCTTCAGGAGTTGTTCAGTTTCTGCACATACTGCACGCGGATAGATCTGCCTTTCGCATCCGATATGAGTGCTCTGAAAGTGATCATTACGCTTGAGTCATGGTATCGCCTGCCGCCTGAACTCCGTAAAGCCTTCGGCACAGCCATAGATGCCGAGGTGCATAAAAGTATCGTGAAAGGAACGGCGTACCAGCGGGCACAGCGCCGAAACCGTGTCGCGCGATCTACAGCGAGCTTTTCCGTCGCTGACATGTTTGAATACCGATCGGTTGAGGTACTCCTCCCAAAGGCGCTCATGCCGCGTGTGGAGTGAGGCCATAGTGTATCCGGCGCACGACATCGTGCGCCTTTTTCTCCTGTGGATAACAACACTTGCCTGTCTCTCGCGAATGGCGGATAATAAAAACGTTGGAGAGGCGGGGTGTGGAAAACATCTGACCCCTCGGGCAAAAAAGCCCTCGCATACGCGATAAAATACCTGTTTCAGAGAGCCACGTTCATTCTCTCCAGATACCGTTCTTTTTCACAATTTTTTTCTCTCTTGTGCGCAATCTGCGCACCATCATCTGGCCGTAGCCAGGAAAGCGGATTTTCCGAAAGTCCCCCTTCCCGGCTACGGCCAATTTTTATTGTTTGCATTTGTAATGCGTAGGTGCTACCTTCCCCCCAGTTCGTCAACACTGTCAACAGAGAAGGAATATAACAGTGGCACGACCAAAATTAGATAGAGGATACGGCAGAAAGGGAACGTTCCGCTACTTCATTACACGGGAACGCTCTAAAAGAGATTTGACTCTTGAGGATGCGGTCAAGCTCTTCAAGAATCGCATAACCGGTGCTTACCTCGGACAGATAGAGGCCGGTTTTATTCCGAGTCCGAAAGTCGTCAAAACCATCGCAGAAGCATACAGCTTGGATATTGATGAGATGCTTCGTATCACTTTCATGCAAAAAAACGGATCGACCATTACGTTTGTTCCTTCAGAACAAGATGATCCGTTTCTCCAATATCTCATGCGTGAAATAGAAAAAATATCTGAACCGAAGAAGACGCAGGTGATCAAAATGTGTATGGATGTCATATCCTTGTCCAAGATGTGAACGGAAATCCGCACGCATCAAACCACAAAAGAAGCCCCGCGGGCTTCATTTTTTATTTCCTTTTCCCAAACTGTAAACACTGTGTTCGATCGAACACAATGTTTACACCTTATGCGCGGGGGGGGCGTGAGCGATAGTACGGCGGGGGGAGAAAAGGAATCCTGGCAACGGCACGGGGCGGCGTCAGTTTTTTACGGCGAGGGCCGCAACGCGCTGTCTGCCGTTTGTTTTGCGCATAGTTTTTGCAAATATTGCCTTACCGTCCTGCGCATCCACGTACACTGCGTCTCCCGGCACGATGCGCCCGGCAATAATTTCTTGTGCCAGGGGGTCCAGAATCAATGTCTGAATCGCGCGCTTCAAGGGACGCGCGCCATATTGCGGATCGTATCCTTTTTCCGCGACCAGTTTCTTGAGATCATCGGAAAATGAAATCGCAACATCACGACCATGCATGCGTTTTTCCACGCGCACGAGTTGTAACTCTACGATGTGTGCGATGACCGCGGGAGAGAGCGGCGAGAAGATCACGATCTCGTCCAGACGGTTGAGAAATTCGGGACGGAAGAACCGTTCCAGCGACTTTCTGATTTTTTCTTTCATGTCCTGCTCTTTGCGGTCGCGCGTATCCTCATCAGCGCTCGCAAATCCTAATTTGCTCATCTCGCGCGAATACTCGCTCCCGATGTTGGACGTCATGATGATGATCGTATTCTTGAAGTTCACCACGCGTCCTTTGGCGTCGGTGAGGCGGCCGTTATCCAGAATCTGCAGAAGAATGTTGAAGACCTCGGGATGCGCTTTTTCAATCTCGTCAAACAGCACGACCGCGTACGGACGGTGGCGGATGATCTCCGTGAGCTGTCCTCCCTCTTCGTATCCGACGTATCCGGGCGGCGAGCCGATAAATTTTGATACGGTATGCCGCTCCATATATTCCGACATGTCCACGCGCACCAGGGATTTTTCGTCATTAAAGAGCATTTCCGACAATACTTTGGCAAGTTCGGTTTTGCCCACCCCCGTGGGGCCGAGGAAAATAAATGAGCCAATCGGACGGTTTTCTTCGCCGATGCCAGCACGAGAGCGTCGCACCGCGTTGGCGATTTTTTCAATCGGCTCCTCCTGGCCGATCACGCGGCGTTTCAATTCATCTTCAATTTTCAGCAGGCGCGATGCCTCCGTTTCCAGTATCTTGGTCACCGGAATGCCGGTCCAGCGCGCGACGACCGCCGCGATGTCCTCTTCGGTTACTTCACCGCGCGGGAGACGGCGCGAATCTTGCAGATATTTCAAGGCCGTTTCCGCTTCATGCAGATGTTTCTCGCTCTCCGGTATTTTGCCGTACCGCAATTCGGCCACCTTGCCGAATTCGCCGCTCCGTTCCGCAATGTCCCCTTCCTGGCGGGCAGTATCCAGTTCCTGCTTGAGCGTGCGGATCTGCGCAATCGCCTCTTTTTCCTTTTTCCATGCGTCCTCCATGGCAGACGTGCTCTGCTGAAGATCGGCGATGTCCTTTTCTATTTTTTTCAGGCGGTCTTTTGCTTTTTTATCCATGCCGTTTTTCAGAGCCTCGCGCTCAATTTCCAGAGACATGACCGCGCGGCGCGTCTCATCCAGCTCTTTGGGCAGAGAATCCATTTCCAGGCGCAGAGATGACGCGGCCTCATCCATGAGGTCTACGGCTTTGTCCGGCAAAAATCGGTCGGTGATATACCGGCTGGAGAGTTGTGCCGCAGAAACCAGGGCGCTGTCCGTAATTTTTATGCCATGATGCGCTTCATACTTTGGCTTGAGTCCGCGCAAGATCGCGATCGTATCATCCACGGTCGGCTCGTCCACCACGACCGGTTGGAAGCGGCGGGCCAATGCGGGATCGCGTTCAATATACCGTTGATATTCGCGCAACGTGGTAGCGCCGATTGCGTGCAACTCCCCCCGCGCGAGCGCTGGCTTCAACATGTTGGACGCGTCAATCGCGCCCTCGGCCGCACCCGCGCCCACGAGCGTATGCAACTCATCAATAAAAATAATATATTTCCCCTCTCCCCGCTCAATCTCGCGCAGGATGGCTTTGAGCCGATCTTCAAATTCGCCGCGGTATTTGGTGCCTGCGACAATTGCCGCCAAGTCCACGGAAATCAATTCCTTCTCCTTGAGCGTCTCCGGCACATCACCCGACACAATACGCTGGGCAAGTCCCTCTACGATCGCGGTTTTCCCGACACCCGCTTCTCCAATAAGCACGGGGTTGTTTTTTGTCCTGCGCGATAACACTTCCATAACCCGGCGTATTTCAATACTCCGCCCCACGACCGGATCCAGTTTTTCCTGCCGCGCAAGGCGCGTCAGATTTTTTGCATATTTCTCTATGACATTATATTTTGTCTCCGGCTCCGGATCGGTGATCCGCTGGCCGCCGCGCAATTCCATGAGGGCTTTTTGTGCTAGCTCTTTGCTCAACCCGTGTCTGGCGAGCAGTTCCTTTGCACGCGAAGGAATTTCCAAAAGCGATAAAAACAAGTGTTCAGTGGAGATAAATTCATCTTTGAGTTGCGCGGCCTCGCGGTGGGCTTGCTCAATTACTTTCGCCAAATCCTGCGTCAGATACACCTGTCCCAAAGGAGTTGAAATCATAGTGCCGCGTGGCATGGAATCCAGGGTTTCCAGTAAACGGTCGGCAAATGCAGAGATGTCAATCTCCAGTTTTTCAAGAATGGCGTCTACGGTACCCTCTTCCTGAAGCACCAACGCGGTTGACAAATGAAGCACATCAATCTGCTGATGCGACCGCTCAAGCGCCAGGTCGTGCGCTTTCTTGAGCACTTCCTGGGCTTTCACCGTAAATTGATTATAGGGAGGCATGGCTCCTGGTCCTATTGGCATAAAGTATCCTTATTATATCACATTTTTTGAAAAGTCAATAGGTTCTTCACTTCGGAAAGGGCTTTGTATATTATTTATAGAACAAGTACGTCATCAAAATTGTTTGTAAAATTTTTCAGGCGCGGACTCCGAAGAATTCGCGCCTGTACTGCTTGGCCGCCACTAGGCCTCTTATCTATCATCAAAATTGTGGCTATAATACCCCTTTCTCCCAAATTGTTCCTCCAGAAACTCCAAAAGAGTTTTTGCTCTCTGGATTTTCTCCTCATCGCGCACCCACTCCTCCATCGTATAGATGGAGCAGACACCAACAAGAATATCAAAGGCCTTATCGGGATTCCCATTGCGGAGATCCGCAATCGCCGAACGCACCCACCACCCCAGACCTTTTGCCTCTAGCTCGGCTGGGAGGCGTTTGCCTTCCAGATATGCAAAGACATTGTCCATGGTGATAACGCTCGTTTGTTCAGCCATCTTTCTCTCCTCGCCCGTTGCCGCGATGCGCAGACATGGGCGCAAGAGTGTACTGCGGCGGCATACCGATCCTCGGCATGCCAGTGTAAAGATCGTGGTTTCATTATACACTATTCAAATACTTTCGTCAATAGGCACAATGGGAAATGCTTTAGGTAAGACGTTTTTTGCATCGGCGAACAAGCCACACTCCTCGCACGCGAACTGTGGAGGCGCGGAGGCAAACACCCGAACCAACTATCGAGGCTAAGCCTCCATACTACGGAGGATTAGCCTCGATAGTGAGGGCAGTAATGCGGAGGGCGTAAACGCATGCGTTACGCTCCGAGCGAGGATCATTTGTCCAGCCCGCAACACGTGAGCGGAGAGGAGCGCGACGAGAGAAAAACTATTTTCTCTCCTCCAGCTTCGCCTTTGCCTCAAATTCTTTTCCGTCGCGGAAGACCTTGAGCGTGATGTCGTCTCCTGCCTGATATTTCTGCAGGATGGTTGCAAGCGCATGCTGTGCGTCAATACGCTCGCCGTTGAACTCCAGGATAATGTCACCCTCTTTCATACCCGCTTTTTCCGCGGGACTCCCCCGCACGACCGCAGGATCCTCCGGCGATCCCACGAGCAAAACGCCATAGTCGCGCCCGAGTTTCTTTTCTTCGGCCAGATCCTTGGTCACCATCTGATACCGCACCCCAAGAAACGGATGGATGATTTTCCCGAATTTTTTCACGCTTTCCAGATCGTGTTTTGCCTTGTTGATCGGTAGGGCAAACGCGATATTTTCAGCGCCCTGCGCCATGGCCGTGTTGATGCCGATGACTTCTCCGCGCAGATTCAAAAGCGGCCCGCCGGAATTGCCCGGATTGATGGCGGCGTCCGACTGGATCAGCTCCTGCAGTTCTTCGGATCCGACGCCCGGGGCTGACGCGACGACCGATCGCTGAAGTCCAGATATCACGCCGACGGATACCGTATTCCTAAATTCGCCAAGCGCGTTGCCTATGGCAATGACGCTCTGTCCGATTTTTACCTGTGCTGAATCGCCAAGCACTGCGGTCGGCAGATTGGAGCCCTCAATTTTCAGAATCGCGATATCCTGCAGAGGATCACGCGCGAGCACGCGCGCGGCTTTCTTTCTGCCGTCATTGAGAAATACGGTAAACTCCGCTTCCACGTCAGACACCACATGTTTATTGGTGATAATCAGTCCATCAGCTGACACAATAAATCCGGTCCCTGAAGACACTTCTTGTTTCTCAACTCCTTTTTGACGGAACTGCGGCACCTGAATACCGGAGCCGTTGCCGAAAAATTGGCGATAAAACGGATCATCGGCAAAAGGATCTATATAGTACCGCTCAATCACGGGTACGTCTTTGGTTGCCACGATACTTACCACCGCGGGCGACATGTCCTCCACTACTTTTACCACCAGCTCATCCTGCCGCAATATCCTCTCTGTAGTTTCTTTTTCCGTCACGGTTTCTCTAATACGCTCTAGAATACCAGGCTTGTTGAATTGAATCGGCCCGCCCGCGGCCTCCCCCGTACCCAACAAGGGCCCCAAAAGTCCCAGCGACAAAACCGTACCAATGACAGAGACGATAAAACTCAACAGTACGGTGAAGAGTGCTATTTGCCTTGTTGTTGGTTGTTGTTCTTCTCGCATATGATTTTTTCTTACGCTATTGCCTCTACACTTTGCACACCCGCTACTCGTTCTTTAAGCAATGCTTCCACGCCCGCCTTGAGCGTCATCTGCGACAGCGGGCAGTGGGTGCATGTGCCGAGCATGCGGACATACACCGTCCCCTCCTCAAATTTTACAAATTCAATATCCCCCAAATGCTGGGCAATGTAGGGGCGTATTTCCTGCAAAGCATTCTCAATGGCAATACTCATACAAATACTTTTCCTAAAATGTGGTCACGCGGCACCGGGCCGAATTCGCCGCTGGATGATGCCCATGATACCGTCCCTTTCATTATATACCCTATGTCAAGAATTTCCCGCACGCGCTTTATGTATAAAGTATCGGCATGCCACGGATGGCGAAATACCACCCAATCGCCCGTTCGTGGAACAAAAAGAGAAGATGCGAAGTAACGCCTGCCCGGGACGAGTACGGGCCACCCGCTCTCCCCCCGCACCCGAACGATAAAGAACGGCCGTTTAAAAAAGTTTTTCCGTAAGCTGAAGATATACGGCATATCGCTCGGGCACGCCTTTTGCGCCGTAAAATATCTGTGCAATCACATCCACCGCAGACACCAATGCGCGCGCGTGTTCTTCATCCACGTCTTGCTTGTTTGCGGAACACAGTTTTGCGGCTTTCCAGAACGTATCATGCAGTCCGGGAAACCTTTCCAGATGCTCCGGCTTGAAGAAATCCGTCCAGAGGATGAGCAGTTCCCGCTTGCACGCTTCCGCGTGCTGTTCTTTTGCCGCGATCCTGCGGGCAATCATGTTGGCGTACACACTAATAGCATGGGCATCCGTACCGGTCGGCGGTTTTAGTTCATTGATCTGCAGTACCATTCGCAGTACGGTCATGGCCGCGATTTTTGCCGGTGTCGGCTCATAAATGCCGCATGGAATATCGCAGTGCGCCTCGGCAGTAATCTCTGGAAGAAAACGTGAAAAATTCATAATTGAACATTAAGGATAAACCTGCTTGCCTGCTTCATCATACACGATAATCGCCTGGGTGGGACAGGATTTAGCCGCAAGCAAAAGCATATCGTCATCAATCGCGGCATCTTCCAGATCATGGCGGTCAGTTGCTTCCGATGTCGGCGATCCTGCTTTGCGGCGTATGACCGCCTTATTCTCGGCATCCAGCTCAAACCCCGTGGGTGCTACCGCAATACAGGACGCCGCGCCAATGCAAAGATTACGGTCTATCATCAACTTTCCGATTTTTATTTTCTCCGTGTCCATAGGTTACAAAAGAGAAGTAGCACTTTTCAACGCTTCATAGGGGAGGAGTACGCATTTTAACCGCGCGGGAGACGGCGCCTCGCCATACATCCGCAACAGGTCGTCTGCCGTAAATTTCCGCAGTGCATCCGGTGTCTTTCCCTGCACGGCCTCACAGAGTATATCTGCAGATGCCGTCATGAGGGCGCATCCCTGTCCATCAAAGCGCGCCTCGGCCACGCGCTCTTTTTTTTCATCCAGCCGCAGGTATAAGGCAATTTCATCCCCGCAAAACATATTTGCTTTTTCTGCGTGCGCGTGAGAATTTTTCAGAACACCGCGATGCCGGGGAAAGCGGAAACGTTCAATGATTTCCTGCCGGTAGAGTGTCATGAGTGATGGATGCGGACACAGTCCCCAGTTTTTGATGAACGGTTTTCAGCACGTCAGCCAGCATGTCAATGTCATCAATGTCATTATACACGGAAAATGAAGCACGGCACGACGCGGGAATGCCCAGTTTTTTATGGAGCGGCCGCGCACAGTGGTCACCTACGCGTATCATGACACCAGCTTCGTTGCACAAAGAGCCGATGTCGTGCGGATGCACGCCTGCGAGCGTAAATGCCAAGACGCCGCTCCGGTCTTCCACGTCTTCCGGCCCCAGAAAAGAAATTCCAGGAATGCCGGCAAGCCGCCCGCGCGCCGCAGTCAAAAGCATTTTTTCATGAGTACGCACATGGTCCATGCCAAGCTCCAGAAGATACTTCACTGCCGCGCCAAATCCGATGGTACCTGCAACATTGGGCGTGCCCGCTTCAAATTTGAGCGGTGGCTGGCGATACGTCGCACGCGTCTGCATGACATCATCAATCATATGCCCGCCGACCATAAACACAGGCATTTTTTCTAATAGTTCATATCGTCCCCACAAAATACCAATACCGGTCGGTCCCAGCATTTTGTGCGATGAAAAGGCAAAAAAGTCAGCGCCCAGTTCCTGTACATTGACCGGCATATGCGGCGTGGACTGTGCGCCATCCACCGCAATGATCACCCCCGCCTCATGCGCAATCGCAGAAATCTTTGCAATCGGGTTTATGGTGCCAAGCACATTTGACGCATGCGTCAGAGAAATCAGTTTTATATTCCGCTCTTTGAGAAACGCGCCGAATGTTTGTTCATTCCAGACCAGTACTCCGGTTGCAACATCTATCGGAATAAAATGAAGGGTGATGCTTTTTCTCCGCGCAAGTTCCTGCCACGGAATGAGATTGCCGTGGTGCTCCATTTCCGTGAGCAGGATACCTTCCCCTTCTTTGATAAAATGCTCGGCATATGTACGCGCCAGCATATTGAATGATTCGGTCGTGTTGCGCGTAAAAATGATCTCATCCGCACGGGAAGCTCCAATGAATTTTGCCACTGTCGCGCGAACACCTTCATATTCCTCGGTCGCGCGCTCGGCTAAAGAGTACGCGGCCCGATGCACGTTGGTAGAGTATGCCTCGTAGTACTCTTTGACCGCGTCAATCATGACACGCGGTTTGAGAGACGTGGCCGCAGAATCCAGATAGACAAAAGCACCAGCGTTCCGATGCCGGCCATATATCGGGAAATCCTTGCGTATCGCCTCGCCCAGATCCATATATCTGATTCTAGCCCCGCCAGCCCATGTGTCAACAAACGTTATAAAAATAAAAACCTCACCTGAAAGCGTCATTTTTTATGATGCGCTCGGGTGAGGCGGGAGCGGAGAATTCACGCTCCCTGAAAATTTATCTCTATTTCTCCTGTTCTCTGATTCTATATGCCTGTTCAATTTCCCATTCTCGCCAGAGCGTTTCATACTCCGGCGTACCCTCAAGCGGTTCCTCCCATGGCAAAAGACCGACATCGTGTCTAAAGCGTCTCTCTTCGGCCTCCAAATAGTCCAGCTCGGCACGCCGGACAATTGCCAAGTCAGCAAATACTTCGGGCAGGATCTCTCTGGAAATTTCAGGGAATTCAGACATCATTTACTCCTTTCTGTGGCGATTAGGTTTTTCCATTCCACTCACCAGCGAACCGTACAGGCAACAACTACAATCAATATCGTAAAAATGCGTGAAGATTTATTTGCAACCTGAACGGTTCGCTGATGATATTTTGAAAAGAACATGTTATTGAAGTGTTATTGAAGTCTCACTTCAATAGAACCTCTGCTCGGCACACCTCGCGATTGAGATGTGTCCAGTTGAGGCGGGGAGGAATACTCACTCCCCGTCGGTTATAGGGTGGTGCGCTCAAACTGCGGAGCGCATTCGGGAATAGGATTCCCGACCTGCTGGCTCGCCAAGAGCCGAGTGCGTCCCGCGGCCAATGCATCCAGGATGTGCTGGACATCATCGCCCTCTTTGTGGTCGCCCGCGATACAAAAACGGGGTAGCACTTTTCCGGGAAACAGCACGAGCTTCACGCCCGTGCGAAGCACAGCAAGTTCTCCATACTGGTAGTTGCGGCTCACTACCATCTGTCGCAACTCCTCCGGATCGCCGACTATCTGGATCGCCTGGTCTTCCGTGATGATCCTAAACATATCGTACCCCTCCTCATGCATGGCTGTTCCTACCGCGTCCAAGCGACCCGATCACACAATCGGACTTCGGCGCGTTAGCCAGCCATTGAGGAGATTCAAGGAACTATATTTTAATTATACATCCTTTTATGTATTTCGTCAAGACATTCGGTGACTTCTGCCTTATCTAAGCCATTTTGGAGATGGCGAGGAAGCCGTCTATGATGAGCATCTCTGCTTGCTCTCGCGGGATGCCGCGGGACTGCAGATAAAAAAGTTGATCCTGATCTATTTTGCCCACTGATGCCGCGTGCCCCAGAGATGCCACGTCTTTGGTAAGGACTTCCAGGCGCGGGATGGGCTTTGCCTTCGCAGACGGAGAAAGGAGAAGGGCTTTGTATGCCAGAAATCCGCGCGCTTCCGCGGCTCCCTGCTCTACCCGAATGAGGCCGTCAAAAGAAGAAAAAGACGCACCGGAAAGTGCCGCGCGAAAATCCACCCGCGCGCTGGTGCGAGGCGTTTGCTGGACAATATGCAGGATTATTTCCTGCCGTTCTTCACCTATTCCCCGAAACCGCCCGATCACCTCCAGAGATGCGTCGGCTCCTGTGAGCACTATATCAAGTGTCCTGCTCTGCGGCCCTTCAATAAAAACACGCGCGCTCCCCTGCTCTTGTATCTGAATATTTTCTTCTTCCGTTTCTCCCGTGAGACGGAGGATTTTTTCTTCTCCTTTTGAAACGATGAGCATACTATCCCACGCTTCCGATCATTTCCAGGCGTATCATGCGATTCAGTTCCAGCGCATAGTCCAACGGCAGTTCGCGCGAGATGGGATCAAGAAATCCTGACAGGATCAGATCAAAGGCCTGCTCTTCCGTAAGCCCGCGGGAGCGCAGATAAAAAAGCTGGGCGTCGGTCACGCGATTCACCGTTGCCTCATGCATGATGGCCACATCGTCTTCATATATTTCCATGTACGGATACGTGTCTGACTGCGAATGCGGATCCAACAGTAACGCATCGCACTGCACATGGGCTTTGGATCCGTGAGCTCCTTTTGCTATTTTCAAAAGCCCGCGATACGACGACCTGCCGCCGCCGAGAGAAACGGATTTGGATATCACGCGGGAGTTTGTATACGGCGCGCCATGCACGACCTTAGCACCCGTGTCTTTCCATTGACCCCGTGCTGACACCGCGATGTTGAGATGCCGCGCGCTCGCCCCCTTGCCGGTGAGCAGTGACATGGGATAGAGCATGGTGCGCTTGGACCCCAACGATCCCCCGACCCATTCTATTTTGCCGTCCTGCTCTACGATCGCGCGTTTGGTGTTGAGATTGTAGACGTTTTTTGACCAGTTCTGGATGGTGGTATAGCGCACGGACGCATTTTTTTTCACAAAAATTTCCACGACTGCAGAATGCAGGGAATCGGTGGAATATTTGGGCGCAGTACAGCTCTCTATATAATGTACGCTCGCGCCTTCTTCCGCGATGATGAGCGTGTGCTCAAACTGCCCGGACTGCGGCGCATTCATGCGAAAATACGCCTGCAGAGGCAGGGCTACGGCAACACCCGCAGGCACGTACACAAAACTGCCGCCCGACCAGACCGCACCATGCAAAGCCGCAAATGCGTGGTCTGCGATCGGCACGCACCGCGTCATAAAATATTCTTTGACGAGATCGGGATACTTTTTTACCGCGGTGTCGGTGTCCGTAAAAATCACCCCCTGTTTTTCCCACTGGTCTTTGAGTTTGGCGTAAAACCCCTCGGATTCGTACTGGCCCACGAGCCCTGCGAGAAACTTCTGCTCCGCCTGGGGGATGCCGAGTTGGTCATAGACACCCTTGATGTCGGCGGGCACTTCGTCCCAATTTTTATATTGCCTCTCACCCGGGCGGATAAAGAACGTGATGTCGTCAAAATTGAGCTCGGACAAATCCACGCCCCATGTGGGTATTTTTTTCTCCTTGAAAAAGCGGTAGGCCAGCAGACGCTTCTCGCGCATCCAGTCCGGCTCGCCTTTGAGATACGATATTTCCTCCACTATCTTTTTGGAGATACCTTTCTGCGTGCGATGCACCCAGCGCTCCGGGCTTCCCTGCTCCCAGACCGGATCTGCTGATGTTTTATCAAAACCAAGAATCTTAACCATATATTATGAAAGTGAAAGAAAGCCATCAAATCCTCCGCGTTCTACGGCTTCAATGATTTCCGTGCCGCCGCTTTTTACGATCGTGCCTGCCTGCATAATATGCACGCGGTCGGGCGGCAGATACTCGGCCATGCGGCCGTAGTGCGTAATGAGCAGGAGTGCGGTGTCGGGTGTGACATATTTTTTCAAAGCACGTGCCGCAGAGCGCAGGCCATCTATGTCCAGTCCCGAATCAAATTCGTCCAGCACCGCGAGCCGCGGCTGTATGACAGACAATTGCAACAACTCACTGCGCTTTTTCTCTCCGCCGGAAAATCCTTCGTTCAGATTGCGGTCAATCAGAGCAGATGCCACGCCCAACTCCACGCCCGCAGTCACCAGTTCCGCTCGAAAATCCTGTTCCGAAGGCAAGGCCATGCCCCGTGCGGAAAGAGCCGCGCGCAAAAACGGCACAAATCCCACGCCCTGCACTTCCACCGGATATTGGAATCCCAGATACAATCCCTTTTTTGCGCGTTCTTCAGGAAGTGCTGTCGTAATATCTTCTCCGTTGAATATGATCGTACCTCCCGTCGGCACAACCACCGGGTTGCCCATGAGTGCAGAGGCAAGGGTGGTTTTGCCCGACCCGTTGGGCCCCATTAAAAAATGAACCTCGCCGGGAGCAACCGCGAGCGAGACATCCTGCAAAATCTTTTTTTCATCAATATGCGCGGAGAAGTGTTGTACCTCAAGCATGTGCGGCATGATGGGTATCATATGCCTGTGCTTCCGATTGGTCAATCAATTTTCCCCTGCCGCTTCCCGCTGTGGATAACGTACAGGCAGAGAGACGAGCGCGGTGATATAATTACCATACATAGAAAAAGGTCGGTGAACTTCTTTCATAAAATCATGTAATATTCATGAACTCAAAAAATTTCTTGACGCTTGGCGGTATCGTGCTCGTTGTGGTGGGGCTCGCCGGTATGGCGGGCATCATCGGCCCCACGCCGGATGCGAGCATCTTCGGCAGTATGTGGTGGTTTGATGATGTGGAGAACTGGGCGCATCTCGTGCTCGGTATTGCCGGTCTCGCGGTAGCACTTGCCATCCCAGCTCTGCAGGCACCAGTGACACTTTTGGTCGGCGTGCTGGCTCTCGTGGTCGGGGTGTGGGGTTTTATGACACCGGGTCTGCTTGGCGCAAATCTGGAAAACCCCTCGGACAACATCCTGCATCTGGCCGTGGGCGCATGGGCGATGGCCTCGTGGATGATGGGACGCAAGGGCATGATGTAAATCTATCGCCGTGCGAGAACGGATATATCGCTAGATTAAAATACGCTCCGGCATATGCCGGAGCGTATTTTTCGTATTCATGCATCAGCATTTTTTGTCCGCGCCATTTTCAGCTGTTCACGGATGATATGAAAAAGGGGCGGGAGCGAAGAGATAATAACAATAAAGAGAATAATGGGAATAATATAGCGGTCAATGCCGGGGATGTTACTGCCTAGAATATACCCCAACAAGGTGAGGCCGACTGCCCAAATCAGCCCGCCGATCACATTATAAAAAAGAAACGTGCGGTAGGGCATGTTTCCCATGCCAGCAAAGATTGGCGCAAACGTCCGCACCACCGGCAGGAAACGCGCAAGCACCAGCGTCCTCCCCCCGTGGCGGTCGTAAAACTGCTGGGTGCGGACGATGTATGCTTTGCGGAAAAAAAGCGAGTCCTCTTTGGTGAAAATGCGCGGCCCCACTGTGCGGCCAAACGCATATCCGAACGAATCTCCCAGCACCGCGGCCGCAAAACAGCCAATGATGAGCAGGACAATGTTGCCGTATCCCTGGGACGCCAAGAGACCGGCGGTGAACAGCAAGGAATCGCCCGGAAGAAAGAACCCGACAAACAGACCTGACTCCGCAAATACGATCGCAAAAAGACCTGCATAACCGACGGCGTGGATGATGGACGTGACATTAAACATGGAGGGGCATAAACGTATGATACACGACAGATACGATGAGTTTTTCTTGCGCCTATGGTACGACGTCTGTAGACATGCGTCAACCGGAATTGCCGAGATATGCAAGCAAGCTGGTGATATGGGCCGCCGAAAAGTCGTTTGCCGCGGCTTGATAGAGTGCTCTTTGGATCGACTCTTTTTACAGAGGAGAGACTCTCTATGAAGTGTGGAGCCTGCACGGAGGAAATTGAACTCGGCACAAAAACAGAGAGGTGTTCGAGGAATTCTTTCATGAGCATTGCATGAACTACGGAGTGCTCGCCGTATGCGCGGCGAGTCAGTCCGTGAGGGGAGATCTGCTTTCGTCGAATTTTTTTGTGGTGTTCTTCCGTTTGCCGGAAAAACATCCCATATTTTTTCGGGATGAGTATACGAGAATACTTAAGACATCCAATGTTTAGATATAACAGGACGGGTGAGCAATTTTGCTTTTTGCCCCCGTCCCGTTCTTTGTTCAGATCATATCTAAAGATTCTCTGTTATGTGACGGTAAGCGATCACTTAAACGTACGCACAAAGTCAGGCACCATAGAGGTCGGAAAGGTTGCCTAGCGGAGTCGCCCCGCCGGCATTTATTTTGGGCGGGTTTTGCCCTGCTTTTTTAAAGATGCTAAATAATTTCTTAGCTTTCTTGGAGAATAATAAAATCAATGCCAAGAATACGACA
>CAYIBQ010000014.1:0-17650 GCA_964361695.1 uncultured Candidatus Saccharibacteria bacterium
TTTGACGAAATCCGAACCTTTTTTGAACGGAACTGACCGCCTCCGCTTCGCTCCGGCGGAACACTCGGGTGCGGCGGAATTTCCCCCACACCCACCTTCCGCCGCACCCTCGCTTCTTGCACCAAATTTTTTCCGAAAAGCGGCTGGTTACTTTCGGCTTTCCCTTGCCGAAAGTAAATCTTTCGGTTTGTATCCAACCACAATAAAGTTGGCTATTACATTTGGCTCGCCGCCACTTGTAAATTTCGCCATTGGGTTACTTACAAACCGAAAGATTTTTGCGTCAGGGTTTGCAGTCCCGTGTATCTGTCCGTAATCAATATTTAGCGACGGAATTACGGGCATATACACAAATTCATATTCTGCTTTATCTCTTACTTTGTAAAACCACATTTTCTCATTGTCTTTTACTGGGATTTTATCTACTTCAATAAAAGTATCGCCCTCAATCCGAATGCCATCAGAATTAAACAACGCACTTTTGACCGAGTATTCAGTCCAATGTTTCTGTAAGAAATCAATTAGAGATAAGGCATCACCGATCATGGTGTATTTTATAGATTAATCAATATGCCGCTAATCGCATTAAGTACGGAAGCAACTAAAGCGATGACAGCGATAGTTTTATATTTTTTATTCTCGGCTGGAAAGTAATCCCCAAATTTCAAGGCAGCAAAACCAGTAAGCACTCCGAGGGGCGGCAATAACCAAGTTAAAAGATTTGACCAAACAATCCATTTGACCAAAGTCGTATTTACTTTTTCGCTCTTCATATACCACTTTGGAAACCATTCGCCCAAAGCCCAAGCACCGATAAAGAGAAAAACAACAAGACCAAGAAATCTGCCGATTGCAAAAGCGGCAATGAAAAACACAACCGAAATTATAGAGTTAAATACACTCGTCTTTTTTTCTGGCGTCGCAGTTTCAACTTCGACACTTTCTTGAGGGTTTTTCATCGTTGCCGCTTTTGCCAAATTTACTCCGCATGACGGGCAAAATTTGGAGTTTTTATCTATTTTGTTGCCGCAATTTTCGCAAAACATATTATTGACAATCTGCTTTAGTAAAGGAAATGAAATAACTTTGTGCTGACCCTTGAACGGCGTAGGAATACTCCATGCCAATTCCTTGATCAAGAAGATATCTTGTATCTTGGTTAGAACACAAACTCGGCCCTAAATAACTTTTCATATAACTATTGCTCAAATTGCTAGTATCAGCTCCAACAAGCGTATAGTGATAACGAATTGCGTTTGGTTGGGCAGTAACATCATTCCACATTGTTACTTCATCAAGTTGTGTAGGTAATGCCGTTGTTGATTTAATTTCTCTTACCGTATCCGCGATAAGTTCTGCTCTTTCGGAGCCAGTTTGATTACTTATGTTCGGTGAGGGAGATATTGCTTCTTGTGTCAGATACCGGAAAGCCACAAAAGCCAGTATAAAAACAATAATTCCTATTGCGCCCCCGAGCCACGATTTCTTTCCGCCCCTCTCCGTTTTAGAAGTGGCTTTTGTGGCCGTTTCGACTTTTTGACCGCACTTCCCGCAAAACTTTGCGTTGTCTGATAATTCGTTATTACAATTTGGGCATTTCATATTTTTTAATTGATTAGTTCATCAACGGAAATATCCAACGCCTTGGCGACCCTTCGCAAGGTTTCAAGCATTGGATTTTGATTTTCCCCCGACCCCATTTTTATCAGAGTATTATTGGCGACATCGACCAATCTCCACGGCCAAAATCTGAAAGTTTAATCTTGGTGGGTAGGGTGAGAGTCGAACTCAACAGGGGCAACAAGTGCCACGCGGTTTACAGCCGCGCCCCGCTCCCTACGGGGCTACCTACCCATATTTGATTGCGAAACATCTCAAATCGCCTTCGATGTTTTTGATTTGCCGGAACGATCTCCTCAAAAAATTTGATGACATCCCTGCGTCTGGTGAGATACGTCCGGTACACGCTGACGGACGATGGATGATATCCGAGCAGGATCAGCGCACGGCGGACAGAATTGAGCAACGGCGCGGAATGATTGGTGAAAGATACCTGGATGCCGAACTTCAGCCGATACACGGAGCCGTCCGTGTCAAAAAATCCTCGTAGAAATCCTTGCATATACCGATCATCCGAGAAAATCCAATTCGGAATGTCAACCTGCGATGCAACCTTGTTTCGCACCAGGCCGCCGCTTCGGAGCCATGCGGTCAATGCCGTAGAACCCATATATACGTCTCTGTACCCGTTTTTGCGAACGCCTATCTTGGGACGAACGGAAAAAAGTTTTTCCATCAGGAGGATGACATACTCCGCATACGCCAGCTCTTTTGTGCCAAGCGTTACGACCGCTTGATAATGAGAGAGCGTCCCGTCTCCAAGCATGATACCGAAAAATTCGGCCAAGGCAGGGGAATATTCACTCGGAATGACGATATCACTCCGTGTGCGGGCACTATACGTCGGCTTTTGTTCGGGCGTTGAAGGAATGCCGAGACGAAGCATCCGCTGGAAAACTGTTGCAACGCCTATACCAAGCACTGAACTGATTTCGCCGACTGTTTTGTTCTCATCCACATAGAGGCGCTGGAGCTCGGCGCGTCTTTGACTTTCCTCAAACATGGTCCACCGTCTGGGCACGCATCTACTCTATCATTGAAACGAACAAACTACAATTGACTATTTCATCAGCCGGAGACGAGATTTGAACTCGCGATCTATTTATCTTATCCCGTTAGAGCCGACCCCGAGAGTCGAACTCGGAACCTTCGCTTTACAAAAGCGTTGCTCTGCCATTGAGCTAGGTCGGCTCTAACGGGACTGGCTTACAAAACCGAAAAAGATCCTCAATCTTTTTCGCTCCACCGCTGATTTACTCCGGCAATACCTTCCTGTTTCGTCCGTCTGCGCCGTACTTCCTGTATGCGCGGGGTTCTGATGTGTGGGGCAGGAGATACTGGCGTCGGCGGGGGTGGCGGCATAACTATTGCTGTCTCTTGCGGCATATGCACGACCTCTACAGCTTCAGCAAGGGGTTCGGCGGCATTTATATCGGGAATACTATCCAGCAAGGCGCGCACCTTTTTTACTCCTAGCACCAGGCGGTTATCCGCTTTGAGCATGAGGATATGCAATTTGTACAGCGCTTTTTCTGCATATCGCAGGAGCATTTGATGATGTTCTCGCTCGCGCCAGTAGCGGCGAAAACTTAGGAGAAATACCCGGATGCGCGCCGAGTCCTCGTGCAGGCGGTCTATGATAATCTCGTCCGGAATGGCTACCAACTGCGGTATCTTTTGCGAAATGCGATACCACAGCGTAATGCCACTGGCCGCACTGACGAGGATGAGAGTAACATCAAACAGCATGAGGAAAAGTGACACCTTTCTCCGCTAGAGCTCAAAACGGGCGAATTCTCCGATCTTGATATTTTCGCCGAATCTGCCGATGTATTCGTTCACCATATCGCCGACTGTTTTGCCCGGATCTTTGATAAAGGGCTGACCTGTCAGCGTCTCGGTAGTATCCGGAGCCATGGCCGCGATGTGCATGGCAATGTCGTGTGCCAGAGAACGGAATGCGGGATTGCGCGCCACAAAGTCGGTTTCGCACGACAGGGCGAGCAGGACGCCAATGCGAGCGTTGGAGTGAATGTATGCTTCCACCACGCCTGCAGATGTGTCACGGCCGGTACGTTTGCCCGCAGAACTGCCGAGCCGCTCTTCAATAAGCGCAGTGGCTTTGGTTTGGTCGCCGCCTGCGTCTTCCAGCGCCCTTTTTATTTCAGAAATACCGGCGCCGGTGCGCTCGCGTAATGTTTTGATCGCCTGGGCAGATATCATATGTTCGCTATGATGCCCGTATGTGTTATGCCTACACCTGCTGTCCCGCTACGGGCGGAATATTTTCTGCGGCTGTCTGTTTATCCTTCAACCCCTGTTCAATTGCAATACCAATCTCTCCTATCATATACCGGAGTGCAGGGAGCGCGTCATCATTGGAAGGAATGGGATGAGAGATGACGGCCGCATTGGCATTGGTGTCGCAGAGCGCCACAATCGGCACTTTCATGCGTCGCGCTTCGTTGACTGCGGTGTCGTCGTATGTCGTATCTACGATAAATACGGCGTTCGGCAGGCGCTTCATGGAGCGCAGGCCGTCAAACATTCGCACGAGCCGTGCCAGTTCTTCGTCTTTTCCCAGACGCTCTTTCTTGGTGTATTTTTCCAAAGCACCACTTTTTTTGTCGTGCTCCAACTGCATCATATACTCCACGCGCTTGCTGATGACCTTGAAATTGGTCAGCGCGCCGCCGATCCACCGTTCAATGAAATACGGCATCCCCGTCTTACCTGCGACATCCAAAATGAATGCCCGCGCGGCAGGACGTGTTCCCACGAGGAGCACCAGTCCCCCACGCGATACGACATCCGACAAAAACTCCTTTGCCGATCGCAGGGCATCTTTGGTCTGCACGAGGTCAATCACGGAGATCGTATTGCGTACGCCAAATATATGCCGTTTCATGGACGGGTGGTCTTTGGTCTTGGCGTGTCCCAGATGAACTCCGGCTTTCATCATCCGCTCCAGCTCGGGGTCTATGGGAGCCGCGAGAATCGCCGTATTTTCAAGCGTGATAACTGCTTCTTCCATAAGGGTGAATATACCAAATTCCCCATCCCCCTGCAAGTGCTGGTGTTGCTCATCGCCCAAGCTCTCCGCTCACATGTTGCGGCGCGGACAAACACTACTCGCTCGTTCGGAGGGAACCCTCGGTGTTCTCCGCCTGTGATAATGCCGCGCCCCGTTTGTCTTGCCACGTCTCTCATATATATGGAGATGTATCGTGCTCTCCATGGGCGGAGCCCCCGTTTCCCTCCCTCCGAGCTTCGTGTGTTTGTCTCCGCGCCTCCACAGTTCACGGAAGAGCTTGGGCGATTCGCTGGGGATATGGGATAATAATTTTGCGGTCGCTCGGCTTCACCGCATTTTCAAAAGCCCATTCCTCCGCTTCTGGGTGGGGATAACCCTTTTGCGGCCAGGCCGCTTTATTGGTAGTGTGGACATACACCACAAAAGTCGCCTCAAAGGCGACCTCTGTGGATCCAGGCCGGGGGAGAATCGCACTCCCATCTAGGCGTTAGCAGCACCTTGTCCTATCTGTTGGACGACCGGCCCCCAAAAACAGAGGTAATATCCTCTGTTTTTGTATTATAAAACCTCCGTATGTGTGGAGGCACCTGAAAGATAGCACATATTTCTAATTACCTTGTGGGTAACTCCGAGTTTCTTGACAAACACCAAAGAAAATCATCTGGTATCTATAAAAATACGCATATACAGAGAATAAAATCTTCGTCGCTCACTGTCCGAGCGACTTTCTCAAACTTGACATTTTTTGAAGTCCCCACACTATCTTTTCAAATTGTGCTTGTAACGATCAAAATAAACAAAATCAAGGTGCGGTTGAGTCGTGCGCCTCTTGTGGTCATTGAACGAGCCGATCCGCTCGCACGCGAACTGTGGAGGGCTGGGTAATAAATTGCCGAAGCACAGCGGCAAGGGAAACCGAGGCCGCGCGCATCAGCGCGCGGAACACGGAGGAATCCCGCCGCGAGCAAGGCAATTTGTCCAGCCCGCAACGCGTGAGCGGAGAGCGTGGCGGCGAGATAAAAGTATTGCATTTCAGGCCATACCATGGTATGCTGTCTCCTATGAAAACCGATACTCACCCCCCATACTTTCAGGCAACTGTGCGGTGCGCGTGCGGCAATTCTTTTACCGTAGGCTCTACCAAAAAGGAATTGGACGTGGAAATCTGCTCCAACTGCCACCCGTTCTATACGGGTACATCCAAAATCGTAGATGCCGCAGGCCGCGTGGAGCGCTTCAAGGCGCGCCTCGCCAAAAAAAAGAAATAAAAACTCGGAGGGGGAAACCCCAGCGTCTAGGGGTTTCCCCCTTCCGACGCTCGCTTCGCTCACTGCCTCCCCCTTCCAATGTGGCTGGGTATCGGGAAGTAAATTCCCGATACCCAGCGGATTATATTATGCCAAACGACAGGGACGCGCTACTCAAGCGCAAAGAGGAACTGACCCAATCCCTCGCGGATCCGGCGGTTTTGTCCGATCCCCAGCGCATCAAGGAGGTATCTATAGAATTTTCCCGCGTTGAAAAACAACTGCGTGAGGGACCGGACACGTCTTCCACCGACGGGACGATTTTAGAAATACGGGCGGGAGTGGGGGGCGGCGAGGCGGCGCTCTTTGCCAAGGACTTGTACGAAATGTATACCCGCTTTGCCGCAAAAAAGGGCTGGCAGATATCCGTGCTGGACGAGTCCGAAAGCGATTTGGGCGGATACAAAGAAGTCACTGCCCGCATACAGGGCAAGGGCGCGTATACCATGCTTAAAATGGAATCGGGCGTACACCGCGTCCAGCGCATCCCCAAGACAGAAAAATCGGGCCGCATCCATACCTCTACCGCCTCGGTGGCGGTACTGCCCGAGGCGCGGGATGCGGATGTGGAAGTACGTCCCCAGGACATCAAAATAGAATTTTTCCGCTCGTCAGGCCCCGGCGGACAAAATGTGAACAAGGTAGAAACGGCGGTGCGTATCTATCACCTGCCTACCGGCCTCATCGTCACCAGTCAGGAATCACGCTCCCAGCAGAAGAATCGCGAGGCTGCCATGACGCACCTGCGGTCAAAATTACTTGCCGCACAGCAGGAGGCGGACGAGCGCAAAAACGCCGACGCGCGCCGTGAGCAGATCGGCACTGCCGATCGCTCGGAAAAAATACGAACGTATAATTATCCCCAGGACAGGATCACCGACCATCGAGTCAAGAAATCATGGCACAACATCCCCTCCGTGATGGACGGGAATATGGACGACATCGTAGAGACACTCCGGGACAAATTCGAAGCATCAAGCACCAAATCCCCAATAAATTCCAATAACCAAAATCCAAAAATCAAAACGCGCGTTTGAAGCATTGGGACTTGTTATTTCGGATTTATTTGGAATTTGGGGTTTGAGATTTGGGATTTTATAAAATCTTATCTATATCCCTCGCGAGCGAGATGATGCGGCTGGAATAGGTCTGGCAGATATATTTGGTACACGAGGGACTGCCGGAGATATAGGTCTTGGCCGCGCGTATCTCTCCTGCTGTGGTCTGCAGTGCGGCCCCGGAATCGGCGAGAAACAGGGCTGATGCGGTAAATGCGTCTTCCACATTCCACGGATTGGGCGGCACATGACCCGTCAGATTGCCCACACGCGTCTCAAACCGGCGCCATGTCGTGGGCAGGAATTGCGCAGGTCCCATGGCCCCCCCGCATCCGTAATTGGGACGGCGCGATACGGGCATTTTGTCGGGATCAAGCCCCAGACCCTCGGTGATGGCAAAAAATGCCTTTTTTTCCGCCTCGGCCGAGCCGCGTTTGCCGATATTTATATAGCAGTCATATAAATCACGTTTCCAATTGCCGGTGCCGAGATTGATGCCCACGGTGATCACTCCGTCCTCAAACTGCTTGCCGGTCTCCACTTCCAGGAGCGCCAGCAGAAAAGCCGTACGGATGCCCGTGCGTTTTGCGGCCTGATCCGCAAGCGCTACGGCATCTTCGGCGGTAACGCCGGTCTTTTCCAGATAAAAGAGCTGGCTTTTCAGAGACGCAATGTCGCGTTTTTTGGATTTGAGCAGTTGCTGAAAAACGGCCTCTTTGCCTTTGGTGAGCCGCAGGAGTTCGTCTTTTTCGGCTTTTTTCTGCGCAAGAAAACGGCGCTCCACTTCCTGGAGTGACTGTAGGGACTGCTGTTCTTCTCGCACCTCTTCCAGTTCTATTTTCTCGCGCTCCAGCGTCTCGCGGTCTTCTTTAAATACATCAAGAGAATTTTGGATGTCGGACTGCACGCGCTCCAGTGAATGGACCGAACCGAAAAAATCGGACAGTGATCGGTGCTTGAGCAGGATGCTCAAGCCGTCATCATCCTCATGCGCGGACAGCAGAAACAAACTGCCCGCAAGCGCCCCCCGGCTCTTTTGAATTTTGCCGGAAAGCACGATGACACCTTCTGTCTTCTGCTTGATTTGTATGCCGGTCTTTTGAATGGTGAGCGTGAGGCGGCGTATTTCAAGCTGGCGGCGTTTTACTTCCGCGTCCATGGTTTTGACTGCGTTGTCCAGCGTGCGCACTTCGCCCTGGGTTTGCTGGATGTTTTGGTCCAAAGATTGGGCTTCCTGCTCCAGCTGTTTCAACTGCTGTTCCAGATCGGACCGTTCCTGTGCAAACGCCGTACCGGCGAGCGCCAGTACGAGAAAGAACACTGCCATTCCTTGTATCGGAGTGATAAGCGTACGTTTCATTCGCATACACCCGCGTCCGACCGCGAGTAGATTAGAAAACCTATCTCGGCTATTTCTTTTCTTCGGTTTCGGTCGTAGCTTCGGTCTCTGCTTTCGCCTCTTTCTTCAGTTCCGCCTCGGTCTTTACTTCCGCGGTCGCGGCAACGGCCTCATTCAACGCGGCGAGCTCTTCTTCGGAGCGTGGGGCTTCCACAATGACGATGACATCTTCAGGAGCCGCAAGGATCTTCACTCCCTTCGGTGCAGGTATATCGCTGACCAGGAGGCGGTCCCTAAATGCGGCCAGTTTCGTAAGGTCTGCGGGCAGGGTGTGTGGCAGGTCGGCGGGCATGGCCTCAATTTCAAGTTCATGCACTACTTTGACCAGGACTCCTCCCTCGTTTTTGACCGCGCCCGATTCGCCGATAAATTCCAGGGGTACGGTAACACGCAATACCTTGTCCATCCGGACGGCATAAAAATCAGCATGCACGGGGCGGCTGGTCAAGGGGTCGTAGGCAATGTCGTGAATGAGCACGGTGTAGGGCTTTGTGTCCACTTTTAATTCTACCAGCGTTGACTCACCAGCCTGTTTCCAGACGCGCCCAAAAGCCGCCTGCGGTACGGTAATCGGCTGTGACGGTATGCCTTCTCCATAGACAACGGCGGGCAGATGCCCTGCCTTACGCAATGTGTTTGCTTTTCTGCCCAACCGGAGCCGTTTTTCTGCCTGTAGCTGCTGCATATCCTCCATCGTATCACAGGCCTGAAAATAAGAAAAGCGTCCCGACATGTGTCAGAACGCTTTGGCCGGTTACGGTTTTATGCGATTGGGCGGCTCCTGACCTTGGAGTACGGCAATAATATTTTGGGCGGCAATTTCGGACATGGCCTGGCGCGTTTCTTCGGTGGCGGAAGCGATATGGGGTGTCAAAATGATGTTTTCAAGCTCGGCAAGGCCGGGGGTCAACGCGGGCTCATGCTCGTATACATCAAGCGCCGCTCCTTTGATAACGCCGTTTTGGAGGGCAGTGACCAGAGCCGCTTCATCAATGACCGCACCGCGGGATGTATTGATGAGATATGCCGTTTTTTTTATGAGAGCGAGGCGGCGGGCGTCTACCAGATGGCGCGTGGCCGGCAGGAGAGGCACGTGGATGGAAATATAATCCGCCGACGCAAACACGTCATCAACATTTTCGTGATAGACAGCGCCGTACATTTTTTCAAATTCTTCAGACCGCTTCACGTCGTAATACACGATCTTCATATCAAAACCCCGCGCCGCGTGGTGCGCCACGCGCGATCCGATCCTGCCGAGTCCGATGATTCCGAGAGTTTTCTTTGATACGTCCGTGCCGAGCAACATCATCGGCTCCCACCCGTGATATTTGCCCGCCCGCATAAAACGATCCCCTTCCGCCACACGATGCGCAATCGCAAGGATTAGCGCAAACGTATGCTCCGCGACGGTATCCGTCAGTACCCCGGGCGTATTGGTGATCATCACTCCGCGCTCTTGGGCGGCTTTCAGATCAATATTATCAAACCCGACGGCGTAATTGGCAAAGATTTTGCATTGCTTTCCCGCCGCATCAAAAATCTCCCCATCGATCGGGTCATTCAAATCGCAGAGCACCGCATCATACCTGTCTTTTTTGAGTTCTGCGATCAATTCAATTTTATTAAACGCATTTCCGACCACGACCTCGTACTCCTTGCTTTTCAAAAGGTTGATGCCCCGATCCGGTATTTCGTGCGTGATGAATATTTTCATAAAGCCCAAATAAGCATCATTGACAGATCGGTATAGTACCCCACCAGCCCATGTTCATATTGATTCCTGTCCTGCAGTATCCCGTGGCTTCATATCTCATCCAAATGCCGTACGAATTGTCGCTGACGGGTCCCCGCACATATTGAATGGTATGCCAACCACTTCCCGGATCCCGCGGGATCTGAGGAATATACGGAGCGAGCGGCCCGGCTAATCCCTGCCAATCGTATCCGACATTATCGACGCCAATAGAAGGATAGGTGTTATTGGTGTCGTAATAGAACTCAAGTGCGGTTTTTACCTGACTCACATCGGCTTTTCGCCGCCCGTCGCGTGCCTTGGCGCGGGCACTATTGACGCTCGTCAGTACCACACTTGATAGAAGAGAAATAATGGAAATAACCACCAAAAGTTCTATCAATGTAAAACCACTCCTCCTTATTGCGTTGTGGCGGCGAAGGATTTTCATGGCACAAGTACCGAAGAACCGGAGGGAAACGCTTTCTCCAGACTTCCCTGTTTATTATCTGCGCCGGACAAAAGGAATACAACGGCGGTAATAATGAGGGTAACGACTATTCCGCCCATAAGTGCAAAACTCGCCCCTCTCGCATCCCGTATCCTGCCTCCTGACATACGGATCACAAACGCGGTCATGCCGGTATAGGTACGGCCGTAGAGGTCGGTCATGGGTGTTTGCTTTTGTTCTTGAGATGCTTCGGGGTGCTGTTGATTGTATTGGGAGAGGATGTCCATTGGCGGATGGTTTATTTCTTCGGACGGTAAAACATCACCACGCCGAAAAAAATAATAAAGGCGACGAAGGCGATGAGGTTAAGCACAAAAATGTTCATAAAAAAAAGAGGTGCTTTATTTATGTCTCATGACATAGATAAAAGTCATCGTACCCAACAACCCCATAACAATATAAACAATGATGAGATACTCCATAACTAAGATGTTTTATTTAAGATTTAAGTATGGCAACGCCTATCGTCAAAAACAAAACACTGCCCGCGGACCCTGCGGCGAATGTTGATATGTCCACCGCGCCGGATGATCCGGGGATGAAAAACCCGATGACAGACGAAGCAAAAAGCAGTTTTGCAAGATCCGCAAGGGTTTTTGCGATCAAGTTGATTTGTTCCCGGTTGAGACGCATACACTTATACCGATGCCTTTATCATACCCGTGGCGCCGAAGATCGTCAATTTCTGCTTGATCACCTCTTTCATGGCGGCGATGGCGGGCGCGTCCAGTTTATACATCGCGGCTTCATCTGGGTGTTCTGCAAGCGATTTTTTGAGTTCTGCGACATATGCGGTGCGCAGATCAGTATTGATGTGGATGTTAGCGATGCCTGCGGCGATGGCCGAGCGGATAGCATCGTCCGGTATGCCTGATGCGGCGTGGAGCACGAGCGCCACCTCCGGCGGAACTGCGGCGCGGATCGCGCGTATTCGCTCTATATCCAAATCCGGTTCATCAAGCGAGATGCCGTGGATATTGCCCACCGCAATCGCGAGCCGGTCTATGCCCGTGCGGGTGACAAAATCGGCGGCCTGCGCCGGATCCGTATAATCCTCTTTTTTTACGGTGATTTTTTCCTGCTGGATTCTTGATTCCCCGCGCAGGTACCCCAGTTCGCCTTCCACAGACATTCCAACATTCTCAAGAATGTTGGAATGTTTTGAATGCGCGTACTCAACGATCTCTTGTGTGTGGGCAATATTTTCCTCATAGGGCAAAGCGGAAAGATCAATGTGGATGGAATCAAATCCCGCGTCAATCGCTTCTTTTGCTTTTTCCACGCTCTTCGTGTGATCCGCGTTGAGAAAAATTGGGATGCCGAATTCTTTTCTGAACGCGTCGCACAAAGCCACGGCTTCCAAAAGGCCGAGGTGAGACCGCTCCCCCTCCGACATGCCAATAATCGCCGGCGCTCCAGCGTCGCGGCATGCTTCCACAATTGCCCGTATATGATCGGCTTCGGACGCGTTGAAGTGCCCTGTTGCCCAGCCGCCCTGCGTGGCGCGGAAAATTATTTCTTGCAGATGAGATGCCATACCACTCATATTTTATAGATCACCCGGCGCCAAGCCCGTATGTTTTGCTATGCGTGTGAGCATCCGAGGGCCTATTTCTTCACGGCCATGAAAGGCAAATATAAAATCAGGCCAACCCGGCCTTTCAAGAACCCCATGTGATCCACTCTCCCGCTTCACACGCCAACCAATTCTTGATAAGGCCGCAAGCGCCCCCCTCGCTTTAACGGTGCGCCACTGCATAGGTGAATAGATGCGAAAGAGACGGAAGGGTACGACCTTCCTCGGTCTTGTCCGCAAGGACTCTTAAGGCGAGGGTATACACTCTACGCAATGCCGCTTGTTTGGTGGAACCATAAGCCAAGACCCCGGGAAGCTCTCGCACCTCTACGATCCAGCGCCCATCTGCCTCCCGATCAAACTCAACCGTAAATGGAGGCCGTATTGCTTTCTTTTTTTGCCTCAATTCCGCCATGCTTTGATAATATTCCATCTGAAACGAGCAGTCAACGATCCACAATCGCCCGCATATGATCCGCCTCGGACGCATTGAAGTGCCCGGTAGTCCATTTTTCACGTACGGCCTGCCGTAAAATGGCGTTGAACAACATCATGGCTTTTTATATATTTTATTGTGATGATCAAAATCAATGAAGCGTATCTCTCCGTGGTGAAATTCATACACCAAAACAAAAGAGCCGACGTGGACACGCCGACGATTCTTGAGAGTATAGCGAAGCGGTTTGCCTATCGTTGGATCACGGATTATTTTCTCTATCTGATGTGCGATTTCTTCAAAAAAGCGCCTGTCTTTTGTCTTGCACCTCGCAAGAATTCGCGCGATTTTGTCCGAATAAACAATCCGTGCAGGATATTGGCTCATCGTCATAGATTCTTCAGCCATGTACGCATCCGAGAGACCGAAGAAAATGTATGACCTTTTCCTTGATCAAGGTCGCGGCTGATTTTCTCCCATCGCGCCAAAACCTCCGGACGAATCCACTCCTCGGTTATTTCATGCCGCACGATTTCTCTCACGGCTTGAAGTTCCTTCTCTATTTTTATCTGGCGTTCAACAAGATTGTGATACTCTCTTTTTGGAATAACGACTGTTTGCATGGGGATATTTTATATCTCCGCACCGCATGTGTCAATACGCCGCCTCCACGATCGCCCGCATATGATCTAGCTCGGAAAAATTAAATTTCTTTTGGCTGATATTCTGCGGGCGCATCGTGAAGATACTGCTCCAGTTTGGGGCGGGTCAGCAGGCCATGTCTCGCGCCGATGCCATGCACCACGGACATGGAATTTACCGGCCCCCACATCAACGCTTCCGGAACACTCTTGCCGAGTGCCAGAGCCACCGTGAATGCTGAAGAAAATGCATCCCCCGCTCCGGTGCGCTGAATGGGCGGCTCGGCATCTGGATAGGGCGGCATAAACCACGCCTGACTGCCATCGTACCCATACGCTCCTGTGGTGCCATCGGTCACAGACACGATTTTGGGGCCCAGATCGGCAATCGTGCGCATGAGCGTCTTTGGATCGTCTTCCTTGGTCTCCAGGATGCGCTGTGCTTCTTCTTTATTGCAAAAAAATACATCTGTGCGAGCGTACAGGGGTGCGAGCGCGTCTTTGCCGAATTTCATTTGATATGTACCGGGCTGAAACGCGAGTTTGATGCTCGGATGTTTCTGCAGATATTCCGCAAGCACGGCATGAAAATCAAGAGAGTTGCCGCCGAGCGAAGAAAGGTATATCCATTTTGGCTCCTTGATGTCGGGCAGTGCATACGGATACTCTTCGTGCTTTACCAGGATAGTGCGATCGGTGTCGTACCACAGCACATAATGATAATTGGTCTTTCTGCCCGCGTGGGCCTTGATATATTCGGCGCCGACGTGTTCTGTATGGAATACATCCAAACACTCTTTGCCGAAATAATCATCGCCGATGTTGGAAACCAGAGCGCTTTTGAGTCCGAGCCGCGCCGCGGATACCGCGGCATTGGCGCTATTGCCCACTGCAGGCACCACGGTCACGCTCTCATATGGAATCTTATCCGCAAAGCGCATGCAAATGACGCACCGCTCGCGGTTGATATCGCAGTGCACCTCCGCTTCTTTCAACTTAATGAACGCGTCGGTAACCGTATCCCCGATCGCGATGAAATCGTATGATTGTTGGCCTGTTCCCATGTACTACAATATCGTAAAAATTATTTCCCGATCGGTGCTTTTGCCGCTTTGCGCGCTGGTCGCGCGAATGATGACTTTATAGGTTCCCGGGCTCGCATTGCCCGGCACGGTGATTTCTCCGTAAGTAGATCCATACGTTCCTTCCGGTTCAAGAAGAAACGTATTCGGCGCGGAAAAAGAGTGGCTCCATCCTGGCGGCGCGATGACGCTCACGGTAAAATTGGAAGGGCTGCACGTAGGACTGTCAAAATCAAACACGTTTACGCCGAAATGCGCGCTCGCACCCGGGGTTACCGTCGCTCCCGAAGACGTCATCAGTACCGGATTATTGCGCACGCAACGGGGAGGAACCATTTTCACATGAAATACTATTTCTTTGTCGTTTGCCTCCACCACCGGGCCGATAGTAATGCCTCTCCCGGGATCACGGAAAGTTTTACCTGGCAGCAATGCCGCTTTATCCCAACCGGAGAAATTAGAAATATCACCGGGGCTCATGTCAAGTAGCAAAGACCGCTCGATAAGCCCCAGCGGTGAGGCAAGAGAAGGAATCCAATTCACCATTAGCCCCCGCGTATTTGCCGCTTGCGGTTCCTTGCCTAAATTCGCGTCAAAGCCAAGCGCTTGGCGGTATTCCAGATACAAAGGAGCGTTTTCGAGAAACGGCGGATGGATTTTTGCGGCAAGCACTCCCGAGGCATTCTCAAAAGGATTCAATCGGTACACGCCCGTTTCCCGTATCACATTGAGAGACGCATCACTCACCCATCCGAATACTTCTTTATAAAACGCATTGAAATGAAGAGAGAACGTATAGCCGCCGTAACCCATAATGTCATAATAGTTTCCGTACTCAATGCTTTGGCACCGGCCGTACAACGCTCTCTTTTTGGCGCAGTCCCAAGTATTCGCGTGTCCTACCCCGAGGGCATGGCCGAGTTCGTGAGAAAGTACCTCATCCAAATTTGTCCAAGTGAAGGGATGCTTGCCTATAGGTGATGAAAAATAAAGAAGTCCTACGAAGGCAATTGATATTTTGTGCGGGCCGCTGTCCAGAACCACCTCTTCTTTACCCCGTGTCGCGCCTCCCCCTCCGCCGCATAGAGGATGATCATAGAGAATGATGAGCCGGTCATATTGGGAAACGTCGGTACCGCCTTTGATCATCTGATACACTTCGTCAAATTGCGGTCGCTTACAGCCGCCTTCAACCATGGCGGGGCGCGGGAGCGTATGCCATCCAATCGTCGTGCCCTTCCAGGAAATTTTGCCGTGCGATGTCTCGCGATAGAACGCCTGCATCTGTCCTTCAAAAACAAGTTTGTGCGCCTCTTCCCGGGAAAAAGGCGGGGCCGGAGAATCTGAAAAATTCACCAAGACCGCCAATGTCTTCTGCTCGCCTATGGCGTCCAACGGGGGGATGGAGAGTATTTGCAGGGCGCCTTCTTGAAGCGGAATGATAAGATGATGGTCTATCTGAAATCCCCGCACGCGCACGCGGGAGCCGGAAGAAAGGGAAGGCGGAACCCCCGCGAACGTAAGCGGCTGGACGCGTTTTCCCGCCCGCAGAGAATAAAAATCTTTTGAGGAACGATTTTGGAAATCGTCCTCATGTAGCACTTCAACGGTGCCTTCTTCTTGGGCTTCCTGTTCCACCATTGCCTGCACATCCGGCGGAAATTGCGATCTCATCGTCGCCGGAACAAGAGAAAGAGATGCAACGGGAGAATTTTTTATCGCCAGCTCTTTGAGCAGTATCGTCCGTTCCCGCAAGATGTTCTTCATCTGCCTGATGATCGCGGCGCGATCTACATTCTCCCGGCGCAACTCTGCATTCAATTGCAGTGCCGTTGAGAACAATTGTTCAATTCTTTTGCCGTCCTCGGTTTCGGTATAAAATTCGGGCCGGGCGAAGATCAATTCCTCACTATACCCGTTCTCCTCTGCCGCTCTCCCCGCTTCAAACTCCCCGCTCCGATTGGCGACCAGCGAAATCCCGCCGACTGCTCCGACCAGCACGCCGACACTAAGCCAAATGTGCCATCCTTTGATGCGGTGCGCGCCGATGAGGGTGTAATCCTTTTTGAGCGCGGCGAATATACGATTCGCTCTCTGCTGATTATTGAGTGATTGTTCCATAGTGATGATGGATTATTTTATGATCTCTTTTTCTATCAGGGAATCCGACTCCGGTCCAACGAGCGAAAAAAGTTTTATCACGTCATACCGGCTGACCACGCCGACGACTTTTCGATCTTTGTCAATCACGGGAATGGGGTTGACGCGGTGGTGGTCGCGGAATTCGGCAATTACCTTCTCAAACGGCGCGTTATCCGGCAGGGTGAGCGGATCGGCATTCATCACATCGCGCACCCGCATATCCTGCAATTCCTGAATTTCTTTACGGAATGCGCCGCGATCTTTTTGATACACCGGGAGCTCCGAGAGGATCTTTTGAAAAGTCGGCAAATGCAAAGATGATCCTTTCACAATGAGATCGTAATCAGTAACGATTCCGACCAGATGGTTCTCGGCGTCCACCACGGGTACACCGTCAAAATTATACTTTGAGAGAACCTCATACGCCTCAATGACCGGCGTATCCGGACGCACCGATATCACTTCGCGTACCATGATGTCCTGTACGGTGGGTATTTTCATAAGATCTATTAGGATTTATTGCCGCCGCCTTCCAAACTAAGTTTACCAGTAAACTTAGTTTGGAAAAATGGCTTATTTCCTTGTTATCACCCGCTGAACCGCCTCTTTGATGTGAACGACTCCCATGCCGTAATGCTCAATGAGTTCCCGCGGGGAGCCGGACTGGCCGAATCGGTTCTGCACGCCGATAAATTCCATGGGAACGGGATAATTTTTTGCCAGAAATTCTGCAATCGCCGATCCCATGCCTCCGGCGATCTGATGTTCTTCCACGGTCACTAGTGCCCCCGTATCTTTTGCGCAAGTGTGTATTGTCTCTTCATCCAATGGTTTGACTGACGGATTATTTATGACGCGGACGTGTATCCCCTCTTTTTCAAGTTCTGCCGCGGCCAAAATGGCATTGTGCGTGAGCGAGCCGCAGGCAATGATGGCCGCATCGGGCTTGGTGCGGCTCGGCTCTGTCCAGAACACCTGCGCCTTGCCTATTTCAAAAGGTGTCTCTTCGGTCGTAAACACCGGCGTTTTCTCGCGCGCATACCGGATATAGCACGGGCCGTCTATTTTTGAAACCGCATACGTGATTTTATGCGCTTCGCGCGCATCGC
>CAYIBQ010000015.1:0-15112 GCA_964361695.1 uncultured Candidatus Saccharibacteria bacterium
CTTCGGGCGTCCACGCGTGCTTGAGCGGATCATTTTTTTCCTCCTGTAAAAATACATCACGCTGTGGCCAGTGCTCGCGAAAGTGCGCCACCACCTCGTCAAGCGTGGGAAACAGGGGAGTGCGTTCAAACATAAAGTGCAGGGTATCGTGAATCAGCGATCCAAAGATCGCCTCTTTCCCCTTGGGCACCCGTATGCGGTCCACCTCCTGAAACTTGTACCGCTGGGGGCACTGGAGATAGGTATCTATTGCAGAGTATGATGTGCGCATAACTGTAGTATATTCTTTTTCAACCACAAAAGAACTTGACATATAGTTTCTACTATAGTATACTATAATCAGTGCCGAGCTCGCGCATTTTACCCTGAAGTGCAATACTCGCAAAGGAACAGGCAATGGCAGAGGTGAGGTTTCAATCAATCAGACCGGGGACGGCAAATTGGGGAAGGACAGATTGTATCAATAGGAGCGCAGATTATTTGTGCCCCAATACGGCCGTCATCGAAGCAATTGTCGGAGATGGCCGTGGCAAAACTGCACAGGTGCGGTGTTGCCAGAACGAAAAATGCATGGACCGCGCCAGGGAGATCGCTTTGGAGAATATCAGATAAGGGTATAAGTACCCTTTACAACTGTTCGGGCGGGGAGGGAACTCTCCGCCCTTTTTATTTGTGGATAACCTCGCCTTTACACTCTATCCCATACTTCGTATAATGTAGGTAAAGCGTAGTATATGATATGGCAAAGTCCCTCATACAATACAGGAACGACTTCATTGAATATTGCGAGGTGGAAAAAGGACTCTCTCCAACCACCGGGAAGAACTATGCACGGTTCCTGGAGCAATTTTTTGTATGGCTCAAAAAAAATAACTTGACAGATTTGGAACCGCAGGAGCTGACTGAAGATCACATGTGGCAGTACCGTGTCTGGCTTTCGCGCCTTCCAAATCGGATGCGGAAAACGTCTCGCGGTCTCCATACATCTACACAAAGTCGTTATTTGATTGCCCTGCGGGGGTTACTCGGTTATTTTCACGAAAAGAGTATCCCCTGCCTGCCGACAGAAAAAGTGAAGCTCCCCAAGGAACGACGCGAACGACAGGTTAAGTTCTTGCAGTGGGAACAGGTGGAATCCTTGCTTACCGCACCGAAAGAAAAGGCACCGGCAGGACTACGTGACAGAGCGATTTTGGAGGTCTTGTTCAGCACCGGATTGCGCGTCGCCGAATTGATGTCGCTTGATCGCAAACACCTGGCGGGAGCAAAAGAGAAAAGTAACTTTGAGATGGGTATTATCGGCAAAGGCAGTTACCCGCGAACCGTCTATTTTTCCGAGCGAGCACTCTTTTGGATCAAAAAATATCTTGAAACAAGAAAGGATGATGATCCGGCGCTTTTTATACGCCTGAAAGGACCACACGATGACTCGCTCCGTATGGGTGTGCGAGGTATTGAACTCTTGGTTCAAAAATATGCAAAAATATCGGGGATTCCTGTTCTTGCAACTCCCCACACTCTCCGCCACAGTTTTGCCACCGACCTGCTCAATAACGGCGTGGACATTCGTATGGTGCAGGAATTCCTCGGACATCGGCATATCGGTACCACCCAAGTGTACACCCATGTGACATCAAAACGTCTGAAAGATATACATAAACAATTTCATGGGGGTAACAAATTAAGATAATATGAATAATCTACAGCACAAAGAAGGATTACCATGGCATATTGTTGAAAAAGCCATCGCCGTAGAAAAAGCATGGCTTATGAAAAGTTTCGATTTTGGTCAAGAGCAGAGAAAGGAATATAGTAAAGAGCCGACGGCCATTCCCCTTTCGAAAGATGCGATGTTGCGCCACATAAGTGTGTCAATACTGCGTGGCCAAATTCGGGCTCGAGAACTGATGAGCAAAAACATCAATGGCCTTTGGACAGAGGGTAATTTTGATTGGAAACTCGGATCCAATGAAGAACGTCATGGTGGAGAATGGCACAGAGCAATGATGAATCTTCTAAAGCAGCACTTTGTAGAAAATAATTTTGAGGTGGCCAATGAGCCAAATCTCAATTGGGGTCGGGCAGATCTCGGTGTTTACAAACCAGGTTACAAAAATCTTTACGTAGAAGTAGGCAGTACGTCGTTATTTAAGGTATGGTTCAATTCTGATACCATGCCAAACTCCATCTTCTTGTTTGTACCCTCAACCAATTATGCGATCGAGTTTGAAACCGCCAACATAAAACCATGGATGTAAATCTCCCGCACTTGGAAAATAAATGCCACCGGGATATGACCCCATGGTGGCTTTTTGATACGAATCCTTAAGCGATAGAGAAAGTTATACTGGTCGCATCGTCCACTGGCCTTGAGCCGTAACGCCGCCATCCACCAGTATCTCCGTACCAGTGATGGCAGACGCGGCATCGCTTGCCACGAAAAGCACGGTGTGTGCAACTTCTTCCGGAGTGATGATCCGGCCGATGGGATATGCGGAGCCGAGTTCCCCCACTGCTACATCAGGATTGGGCTGCTTTGATTGTTTGACAATGGTCTGGCGCAGAAGCGGCGTATCCACGCTTCCGGGAGAAATCGCAACCACGCGGATGTGCGGCGCATACTCAATCGCAAGCGCTCGCGTCAGCGCGATAAGGCCTCCTTTACTCGCCGCATATGCGGCTATACTTCTTGCTCCGTAGGACGCCGTAACGCTTCCTATGTTGATGATCACGCCCGGTGGCGTTTCCAGCATTTGCGGAATCGCATATTTGCATAGTAGCCATACACCTTTCAGATTGACATCCAGTATGCGATCCCACATTGCCTCCGATAATTCATGCGCCGGAACAGCGCTTTCTTCGGGCTGAATCCCTGCGCAATTCACCAGGATAGATATGCGCATGTACCCGTTTTCTTCTAGGATGGTACGGCAGCGCTCGCTGTCGGTGACATCTGCCAAGTAGGATTTAAAAGATTCGGGTTGGCGAGTAAAAGCGGAGATTTCGCTGACGAGTTGCTGTCCTATGAGCTCTCTGTCTATGCAGATTACACGGGCGCCTTCTCGAATAAAGGCAAGGCATATCGCTTTCCCGATGCCTCCGGCGCCACCCGTTACCATCACGCTTCTGCTACTGAATAATCCCATGATGCATTCTCCTCTTGTCGTCGTAAGTAATTGTCAGAGAACAGAGTGTGTTTCTATGAAAGCATACATCCTATAAATAATCAAGCGGGTTGAGGTAGGCGTTGATCGCGGAGATAGGGACCGTCATGGTGGTGCCACAGACGCGCGAGCGAATGTTTTCCACCCTCACACCCTGGGTGGCAAAGACAGAAAAGTGGAGATGCGGACCCGTGGCGTATCCCGACATGCCGGAAGACCCGATACGACTCCCCCGCTCTACGGTATCTCCTGCAGAAACGCCGATGGATGAGAGATGCGCATAGAGCGTGGTGAGATTATTGGGATGACGCGCGAGAATCCATTTGCCATATGATGCGCGGCGACAGCCGATGTCGGTGTCGCCTACTGCCGCCACCACTCCTTCTTCAGCAGAAAAAACGGCAGTACCGACATCCGCGCGGAAATCAATGCCATTGTGTCCGCTCCCGTTGTACCCTCCCGCCGCCGCAAATGCCGTGTAGCCAAAATACTGCGTCATACAATGAGTATCGCGGTCAGCAGTGAATACCTTGGTACACGTAGAAAGGACCGGTTTTGGCAGAGGTGATCCCAGGATCCCAGCGCCGCGCGACGGCAGGAGGGATGGGTCAATGGTTATACGAATTTTGTCCTCAATCGCATGGATTTCCTGCTCCAGGGCCGCACGTTTTTTTTCCGCCTCCTGCATCAATTCCTGGTATTTTTTTTCCTGACTTTTGGTAGCCAACAGGAGTTCGGCACGCGTCCGTTTCTCCCCCTCCTGCGCGATTTTGCGGTCGCGCAAATCAAACTTCAGTTCCTCTAGCTCCGTTTTCTTTTCTTGAGCTTCTCCTTTTTTTTCTTCCAGTTCCTCGCGCGCGTCACGCAAAGCATCCATAGATCCCAACATTTTCGCCTGAAACGATGAGAATTGGTCCAGTTCCTGCAAAAAATCCGAGAGCCGCGGTCGCTTTGCTAGTACCATCACTATCGGCTCTTTATCCCGTTGGGAGACGACACGTAGCGCCGCCCCAAGTCCCGATTGCAGGCGATCAACGGCCGCCTGTTTTTGCCGTATTTCTGTGCCGAGGGCACCGATCTCCAGGGTGCGCGCCGAGATTTTGCGCTCGGTGAGCGTGATGTCGTTTTTGAGACCGATGATGAGACGATCTATGCGGGAGAGCTCCCCGCTCAATGTCTTGGCGCGCCCTTGCTGTGCCACAATCTCATCCCGAAACTTTTTGGCCTCTTCTTCAAGCCGCTGTATCTCGTTAGTGCGCTCCTGAATGGAGCGCTTAAGATCATCAACCGTCTCGGCATGCGCAAGAGAGGAAAACCCAAAAACAGCGACAATCGTTGCCGTAGATAAAAAACCCGCCACTATGATACGCCTCCAAGGACTCATCGCACTTTCTGCAGGGCGGCCTGCACCCGCCCGATTGATTCATCTACACCCAATATCGCCATGATTTCAAACGGCCCGGGCGACGCTTTCTTACCCGACAGTGCAACGCGCAAGGGCCACAAGATTGGCCCCTTATCCCCCTCCCCTATCGCTTCCATAAAAGTATTTTCTATCGTGTCTTTGGATGCCCCTTTTCCGAGCGAACGCAAAATCTGTTCGCAGTACTCAAGCGAGACGGCAATGTCCTCATCTGATATTGATTTCCAGCGCAGAAGATCTTTTTCATACGCCGATGCGCCAAAAAAATAATCCACCCGCTCGGCAAGTTCCGACAGCTTTTTCAGGCGCGGCTGTTCCAACGCCAGTACCTTGAGAACATAGGACGCAGGATATAAAGTATGGCTTTTGGGGAGAAAATCTTTTGCATGTACCAACAATTCTTCAACAGAAAGCGCGCGGATGTATTCCCCATTCATCCAGTCAAGTTTTTTCAGGTCAAATATGGCGCCCGATTTCTGCACTTTTTCTAGGGAAAAGATTCTGATCAATTCTTCTTTGGAAAATATCTCCTGATCACCGCCGGGATTCCATCCCAAAAGCGCCATAAAGTTGAACAGCGCTTCCGGCAGATACCCCTGTTGGCGGTATTCATCCACCGACATAGCACCGTGCCGCTTGGAAAGCTTGGACCGATCAGCACCGAGGATAAGCGGCAGATGCGCATACGCGACGGCGGGAAAACCAAGCGCTTCGGCAATGAGTATCTGCTTGGGCGTGTTCGCTATATGGTCTTCACCGCGAATGACGTGGGTAATGTTCATCGCGTGGTCATCAACGACAACGGCAAAATTATAGAGAGGCACATCCGGTCGTTTGGCAATAGAAAAGTCTCCAATAAGATCGGACGAAAACGCGACATCGCCGCGTATGAGATCGGGGAAGACAATGCTTCTTCCCTGAGGCGTTTTGAAACGAATGATAAAATCAGAGATGTCAGCAACACGTGCTTCGGCTTCCGCCGGAGGCATATCACGATATGCGCACCCATGGAGCACAGGCAGTTTTTCGGCCATCATCCGCTCCTTTTCTGCAGTCAGTTCTTTTTCCGAGTGAAAACAATAAAATGCCTTACTCTCGGCAAGCAATTGCCTGATATGTTTTTCATAGACGGCTGTACGCTCGGTCTGGCGGTATGGCGCGTGGGGGCCGCCCTGTTCTGGCCCCTCGTCGGGATTAATGCCGAGCCATCGTAGCCCGTCAAAAATATTTTGCTCGTACTTTTTATCCGACCGCTCCAGGTCGGTATCTTCAATTCGCAAGATAAATGTGCCGCTCTGATTCTCGGCAAAAAGATAATTAAAAAGGGCGGCGCGCGCAGTACCGACATGGAGGTTACCTGTGGGACTTGGGGCTATGCGGACGCGTGGGGTTGACATAAAAGTGTTATAGGGATAGCAAATTTGACCTGGATACTTGTATATAAACAGCGCTTGACTCCCGTTTCCGCATCTGCTATACTTGACAATGTAGTTACTATGAGAAGCCCCCTATGAGGTCTCGTCCTTATGGGGTTCTTTTCTTTTATACTCCAGTTTTGGGCGCAAATCGCTTACGAATGCGATTTTGTTTTTGGAGACTCGGGTAAGCAGAGCAGAACAATTATGTGGGGATGGAGCCAGTACTCTGAACAATTTTCCGTTCGCGTCAAGGTGCTTCACCAAACAATAGAAATCTCCATCGCCTGTTATGATTAGGGCTTTGGCATACTCATTATAGTCAATCATCGCTTGTAGCACCAATTCCGCATCGCAATTGCCTTTTAGGCGTTCTCCGGTGTTGGGAAGAATGGGCTTGAATACAAGAACGAAGCCGATTGTCTGCAAAAAGTTATACAACTCTTGATTTTCGGGAAGAAAGCCCATAAACATATAGGCCTTGTCTACCGCGTATTTTTCTCTGAGATACACGCGGAATCTTTTGTAGTCTAATTTCCAGCCCGATTCTCGTATGGCAAGATAGAGATTTTGGCCATCAATAAAAGCGTAATTATTTTTGAGTGTTGTCATATTTACTGGTATTTGGCGCGCGCCGGACACTGCGTGAGCGAGTCGCTGGACGAGCGAACAAGTCGCGAAAACTATATGCCGCGAGAACCGTGCCTTTTAATGCAGACCCATTTTCAGGAGTTCCTGGGCGACAACCGCGGCTGAATCAGGACGGGCGAATGCCATGGCCACCTTGCTCATTGTGGCACGTTTGTCGGGGTCGTCAATAAGCTTTTTTATCTCCGCCAGCAGGACATGTGGCGTGACATTCCCTTCCTCCAAAATCATGGCGCCTCCCTCCGTAGCATAGGCGAAAGCGTTTTCCCACTGGTGATTCTGTGCCGCATGAGACAGGGGCACCAAGATAGAGGGTTTGCCGCGCGCGGCAATCTCCAGGATAGAAGAAGCACCCGCGCGGGACACGATCAGATCGCAAACGGTATAGAAATCGCGAATGCCTGTCTCATCCATAAATCCGACCGCGTGGTACCGTTCCTTGTGCCCGAACTCCAACACAACGCTCGCTTCCGCTTGTACGTCTGCAAAATTTTTCTCACCGGTCTGATGGACGATCTCATACTCGGTCGTAAGTTCTTTGAGGATGCCGAGCACGGCGTTGTTCAATGGCTCGGCTCCCTGGGACGCGCCAATGATGCCAACCACGGGTAGGGCGGAATACAGATCAAACGCTTCGCGCGCTTCTTCACGGTTGCCGTAGAGGATGCGCGCGCGGAGGGGTATGCCGACGAGCGCTGTTTTTTCTTTGGGAAAATATTTTGCCGCAGAGGGAAACGCAATGCCGATGCGGGACGCAAAGCGGCCGGAAAAGCGGTTTACCCTTCCCGGTACTGCGTCGGATTCATGGATGATGAGGGGTATGCGAAAGACCGCGGCGGCGAGCACCGCGGGCAGGGCGCCATATCCGCCCTTGGAAAATACCGCGTCTGGCATAATGAAAAACATATGCCATAGCGCCTGCAGAAAACCCACAGCGATGCGCACGATATCGCGCGCATTTTCCATGGAGCCGTAGCGCCGCCACTTCCCTGTGAGCACACGAACAGGCACGACATCCTCGTCTTTCAGAAGCGGCATACCAAAGTCGTCCGGACCCATGAAGTAGCACTCCAGATCCAGAATCCGCTCTTCTTCGGCAATGCGTTTTATTTCCCGCACCACCGCGAGGATGGGGAAAAAATGTCCTCCGGTGCCGCCGCCGGCAAAAAGTATGCGCATATGATTAAATTCCAAATGACAAATTCCAAATAACAAACAAATCACAAATTACAATATTCAAATTCCAAACGCGCGTTTCGATGATTGGTGTTTCGGTCATTGGAGTTTATTTGGGATTTCGTGCTTGGGATTTAGGCATTTCTTGATATATTCATCAAAATACCCGTGCTGGCGAGCATGACCGCAAGCGATGTGCCGCCGTAGCTGACAAACGGCAGAGGTATGCCGGTAAGCGGCAGGAGTCCCGAAATTGCCGCCATGTTGACGAACGCTTGTGTCATGATACCAACAGCAATGCCCGCAGCCAAGAGCTTGCCAAATACGTCAGGAGCATTGCGCGCGATGGCGCACCCCTTGAGAAATAAAAAGAAAAATAGACCGATGAGGGAACCGGCGCCCAAAAACCCCATTTCTTCAGTAAATATGGCAAAAATAGAGTCCCCCATCGGCTCCGGCAGGTACTGGTATTTCTGCACCCCCCTGCCGAATCCCAGGCCGAAAAATCCGCCCGACCCGATGGCAATCCTTGCCTGGGCAACCTGATACCCGGCGCCCTGCGGATCCAGCCCCGGATTGAGAAATACGCGCACGCGATCAAAACGATATGGCACAAGCTGGATAAGCAGATAAAACATGGCGATGCCCAGCAGGATGAGTGTCACGACCTGCGATGTTTTGCCCCCGCCCAGAAAATACAAAAGCCCCGCGGTCACGACGATGACAAACAGTGTCCCTATATCCGGTTGCATAAGGAGAAATACACCGACCACCGAGAGCATGATGACAAACGGAATCATGCCGTATGACACGCTCGCAACTTCCCTGCGGCGGGCGTCCAGCCAGCTGGCAAGATAGATGATAAATGCGATCTTGAGGACTTCGGAGGGCTGAAAGGCGATCGGTCCCAACCGCAACCATCGCGTAGCACCTCCGGCGGAAAAACCAAGCTGGGGAACAAAGAGAAGAGCGAGCAGGAGAAACGAGAGCAGGAGCAGAGGCAGGGACCACGTACGCCACAGGCGATACGGTATGCGCGATGCGATAAGCATAGCAACTAGTCCCAACCCTCCCCCAAAAACTAATTGACGGAGCGCGTATCCCCCGATTGATCCAAAATTTTTGTATGAGAGCGTCATGGATGCCGACGTCAGGATGAGAAGCCCCGCAATAAAAAGCCCGACCACTGCCCAGAGGAGCTGGCGGTCAATCGGATGTCCTGTGGCCCCATACTTAGTGTTTGGCATTTTTTTTGTTCGTTTTTTCCACGGCTTCTATAAAGCGTGCCCCGCGGTCAAATTCATTGAGAAATAGGCCAAAACTTGCCGCCCCGGGCGAGAGCACGACGTAATCCCCCCTTTCCGCGATGCGTCCCGCTTCCCGTACCGCCGTGTGCATGGACGCGGCGTCATACGGGTGCGGCCGGACGCCATTCTTAATCTTTGTCATTTCGTCTTTTATCTTTTTGCTGGCGGTGCCCGGCAGAAGAATCAGCGCATATACAAAGCGTGCCGCGATGCCTGCCATTTTTCTGAAATCAAGTTTTTTGTCTTGTCCTCCCGCAATGAGGATAATTTTTCCCCTGCCTGCTTTTTTGCGAAAACGGGTAATCGCGGCAATGGCGGCATCAGGAATAGTGGCAGTCGTATCGTTGATAAAATGAACGCCCTGATGGGTGCCGATATCTTCCTGCCGTCCTTCCAGGCCGCGAAATTGTTGCAGTACTTTTTTCATGGCATTCTCCCGCACGCCGAAGTGGCGACCCACCGCCAATGCCAACGCAACAGCCGGACGATAGTGCACGCCGATATTTTCATCCACGGTTTTTTGCAATGCTTCGGGCATGGATGCGATGTGCATGCGGGACGGGGCGTGCGCCGTAAGCCGGCGTACCGCCACATCCTGATTATGGATAAAAAGATCCTCATCAGAGCGCTGAAAGCGGAAAATCGTGCGCTTGGCATCCAGATACTCCCGCATATTCCGATGCCAATTGAGATGGTCTTCCATGATGTTGGTAAGCACGGCGACAGATGGGCTTTTGCGCTCATACAGCAAGTCCTGCAACTGGAAACTGGAGAGCTCCAGCACCACGAGATCGTCCTTCTTGATGTCCGGCAAAATGGAAAGCACGGAGCGACGGATATTGCCGCCGTAGTGAGTGCGGGGATATTTTGTTTTCAAAAATTTCCAGACGAGCCACGTGGTCGTGGACTTGCTCCGCGTGCCCGTGATACCGATGATCCTGCCCTGGCACAAACGGAAAAATATGCCAACGTCGCTCATGATCGGCGTGTCGTTGCGCTCGGCAGAACGCAATAACGGATGGTCACGCCGCACGCCCGGATTTTTCAGTATCATGTCCGCGGTGCGAAAATCCTCTTCCCGATGCCGCCCCAATACCCAGCGAATACTGCGGTATTTTGCAAGCGCTTTCACCGAAGGCGCCAGGACACGGCGCGTGCGCAGATCCGTCACCGTCACCCGCGCCCCGTTTTTGACCAAAAATTCAACCGCGCCGACTCCCCCGCCGTGCAGTCCCAGCCCCATAACCAGTACTTTTTTGCCTGAAAAGAAGGCGTTGTCGCCCATTGAGGTTGGCATACTCTAATTGTATCAGCAAAAACGCAAAACTCCAGCGGGCCTTGCGGCTGGCTGGAGCGTGTATGACACAATACTAACGTACGTTTATCGCAAAGTCAAGAGATACATGGATAACTCCACACCTACCCCCATAACCTAATTCTACAGAAACGGGTAATCCGCCATGGCTCATAGTAATCGGTTACCGAAATCCTTATTTTCCACCGACCCATTTAGCATTTAGATACTCACGAAAGAAGAAGCCAAGTCCAAATAGTGCAACAGTTTTAGCATTTCCAGCTATTTCCGTAAAGAGTTTAGAAAGTGAGCGCACACCCTCGGTATCAGGAAGAAAATTTTGGGTAACCCCAGCAAGAATGACGAGAATCAGAAAAACAAATAGAGCCAACGCAAGGGTGGCCATTAAAAAAATCTGGATGAAGATTTTTGCGTATTCAAACCATTGCGTTCGTCTGAAGGCGGACAAATTGGCAGTAGATAACTCATTGAATGTCTGTTTTTGCCTCGACATACTCAAAAATTTCGTAAATCAATTACGTATTTTTCTCTACCCTTTTCAATCGTTACAACAGTGCCCTCTTTCGCGATGTCAATTAAATTTAATCCCTTGATAAGGACATCACCAAGACGATCTTCGGGTATCTTCAAATCAGCCGCAACTTTCTTTAGGCGCTCTAATGCCCCATTTTTGAAAGTGATATTAAATTCCTGTTGCTTCTGTTCTTTTTCGTCCATATGCACTATAATACCCTTAATTATGAATAAATCAACACTTTTGGCTGCCCTCAAGCTCCTAATAACGCGCCCAACAAAGCGTAAAATCTCGCGCTGTCTCTGTATCGGTTATTGCGATGCCAAACAAAGCCGTCCAGATAGTTCTGCAAATACTTCTTCTAGATAACCTTGTGCGTGCCATGTTCTTGTGATTGACTGCAAAGTGTTTATACCCCCGCGCTATCCTCTCGTAGCGCTACTGTCAGTCAATGAATCTCCGACCTGCAAGCAGGTCGGTATCAAGCGGAAGATTTATTACTCTTTTCGCAATACTTCTCCTGCCCGCACTTCGGTGTGGCGACCCTCGGCAACGACGACTTTGCCGTTGATGATGACCCACTCCATGCCTGCGGGGTATCGGTATGGATTGTGATAGGTGGAGCGGTCGCGGATGAGACGCGGGTCAAAAATAATGATATCCGCAAAATTTCCTTTTGCAATCGTGCCTCTGCCCGTGAGGCCGAGCAGACGCGCCGGCCCGCCGCTCGCTTTCACGATTGCCTCTTCGGGCTTCAGCGACTTCAGATCATTTACAAAACGGTGCCAAAAGTGCGGAAATGCCCCAAAGCACCGCGGATGTACCAGCCCTCCCGCCGTCTCCGCGGTTTGAGACATGCCATAGCCGTCGGACGCGATCAGCGAATGAGGATTTTGTACCGCAAGTGCGGTGTTCTTTTGAGAAATCGTCCTCCCGACGATGGTGACGCGCCCTTCATTGCCGCGGACGATCTCCAGTAATGCCTCCGCGGGTTGCATTCCCATGCCCGCGGCAATCTCGGCAATGGTCTTACCTGCAATGGACGCATGTTTCGCCGCAATCACGCGAATGCGATCGTAATGCAATGTGCGCTCCGCCAGGTCTTCCAGGATGCGCTTTTTTTCTGTCTGCTTGTCCATGCGTTCAAACAGGTCTTTGAGCCCGCCTCTCCGCGCCCATGCAGGAATCAGCAGATAGAGAGGCGAGCCGGTCGTTCGATACGGCGAGACATCAAACCAGATGCCCACACCAGAAAGACGCGCATACGCGATGAGGTCAAGCGCTTTTTTTGCGAGCGGCCATGATTTTCTGCCGATTACTTTCAGATGACTGATGACGACGGGCACGCCTGTCTCGCGGCTCACCTGGATCGCTTCATTGACGGCCGCCAGCACCTCGGCCCCCTCGGAGCGAAGATGTATTTTCAAAATGCCGCCGGTACGGGACAAAGGGCGCGCGACATCAATCAATTCTTCTGCGGTGGATAGTCGCTCGTGCCCGTACGCCAAGCCGAACGAAAGCCCGAAGGCGCCCTCCTCTACCGCGCGCTCGGCCAGCAGTGCTGTCTTGGCGCGATTCTCCAGCGACAAAGGACCCGTGTCATTTCCCACGACCCCGCGCCGCAGAGTACCAAACCCCGCAAATGTCCCGAAATTTATTCCGGGGCGTACCTTGTCCATAGCAGAGAGAAATTCGCCCATGCCTGTCCAGTTGATGCCCATGTCCGAGAGGTCTGCCCATTTGCTGACACCCTGAATCGCCTCGCGCGACACCAAGGGAGCCAGCGATGCGCCACAGTTGCCGCCGATGATGGTGGTGACCCCCTGCATAACCATGCTCTCCTGCAGGGGATATTTGAAAAGCGTGAGATGGGTATCAGCGTGATTGGTGATATCAATAAAGCCCGGAGCCACGATTTTTCCCGACGCCGAGATTTCGGTGGTAGCACTTGCCCGCGGCAATGCGCCAATATGCACGATCTTGCCGTTGTCTATGGCAATGTCGTTGACCGCGGCAGGGATACCGGCACCGTCCAACACCAATCCGCCCTTGATGATGATGTCATAAGCCATTACGGTTATTATACGAGCATTGACAGGCGGGTGGCAACCGATAGAATGAAAGTCATGGCAAAGAAAATCACGACCATTGAGGGACTTGCGGTGTTTATCCAGCAAACCATGGCAAGCAAGGAAGATCTCAAGAGATTTGCGACAAAAGAGGATCTGCAAGCGCTCCGAACGGATATGAGAGACGGATTTCATGCCGTCAATCGCCGGATTGATCTTCTGCACGAGGATATCTCCGATCTCCCCGACATTCGCGAAGAAGTAAGAGATCACGGGGAACGCCTCACGCGCGTGGAGCGCAAAGTCGGCGTCGCGCGATAACATCGGGCCATAAAAAACATCCCGCCGGAACGGCGGGATGTTTTTAGTGATGAGCAGAACATCAGAGACATTGCAATATCTCCACTGTTCTGCTCACCGTCAAAATGAATTGACAGGTGAGAACTATTTTCTTCACAAACAAAGGATCTTTTGAGGGTTCTATTTTTTACGTCCGTGAGCCCACAACACCATCAATCATGTGATTGAAAAGGACGTTGCGCTTATGAGCGCACTTGGGGGATTAACTGAGCTCCTCTACTGCTCTTCCACCACGATCTTCTCGATTGCGTGGAATGGGATGATCTCCAAGAAAAGCTTTGCTTTCTCAAAGCCATATGTCCCGAGTCCAACCTTCTGAATATCCTCAACTTTTTTGTGCACCTTCCTGCTACCTATGACTTTTTCGACCATAGATCCGTTTCTCCACACCACAGTGAGGAGGTACTCCCTATGTTCCTCGTGTGCTCGAAACGCTTCGGCCTCTTCCTGTAGCTGTCTTAATTCATCGTCCACAAAATTTCCTCCATAATCCGTAATCCGTTCCGTTTGATATGCGCTTGAGGGTTGCAGTTTTTACGGCGTCGGTACCCACAACAATCGCCGAAAGAGGTTACGCGCTCTTGTGCGCTCTCACCAAGTTGATCGCATCCGGCGCGCGCTCAAGAAGGTAATCCCTGAATTCCTCGGGTTTCAGCCCGAGATGCGAGAGCGCGACCTCGGCGTGTTCTTGCACAAATGCATCCAGCACGTCGTGCAATTTTTTGGCCATGAGGATCGTAACCATTTTCCGATCGGTGTCCATTGCTTACTCCTTTGCCGAGTTTTCAAAGCATACAGGAAACGCTCCTGTATTTCTGGTGCTAGGATAGCACATCTCGCCTTATGTGTCAATCTTTTTTGCTTGTAACGCCGATATGTTGCAAACTATGGCTTAAAATAAGGGATTTTAAGGCGTTGACAACAACCAACATCTCGGCGTATCGTGTAAAGGACATCTGTTAGATTGTTGTGTGATACTTGATCGTCAACAGCTGGAAATACTCGCGAGATATTTTTCTGATATCTCAAAACTGCTCGTCGCCTCTTTGGTGATAGGATATTTTATACCGAACGGGGCAGGATCCATCCCCTTGTCCACATTCCTCGCGAGCGCTGGCATTGCGGTAGGGTTTCTGGTATTAAGTATGTTTCTCGCGCACGAATAAACATATGCCGCTTCACCAAAAAATTCTTATCGTTTATCTTACGCTTGGCGTCATGGGCACCATAGGATTTATGATTGCGATGCGTCTTAAAGCGAACAAAAAATAACTTATGACCATGAGTGATACCACGCTCTATATTATTGCGGCGATAGTCATCGCGGGCATGTTTGCGGCCGGTATCTTTTACCGTCCCAAGCCCCGCAAGCGATAGATTTCCTGCATGAAAGAAAAGCTCCGGCCTGCAGGCCGGAGCTTTTCTACTCCACCACTATTTTACAGGGGTGGAACCCCTGTACGTGGGCTTGCCGGCGAGTATCTACTCCACCACGCCGCGGATGCGGCGGACGCCTGCGGACGATGCTTCTTCTTTGGTGATTTTAAATGTCCCCACTTGGGCGGTGTGTTGGACGTGCGGGCCTCCGCAAAATTCGCACGAGAGCACTTGTCCGGTCGCAGGATCGGTCATGGTGTATATTTTGACGCGCGGCGGATATTTCTCGCGGAAAAATCCCAAAGCGCCTTTTTTGATCCCTTCCTCGTAGGCCATCTCCTCCC
>CAYIBQ010000016.1:0-14579 GCA_964361695.1 uncultured Candidatus Saccharibacteria bacterium
TTTCAAACTATTTTTAACCATCTATTTTGGTTACGTTTCCCACTAATTACCAAAATCTATACCCGACAAATCAAAAATATTTACTATGATAGTTGTCCGATCGGACAACTATCATAGTAAGTTATGCATCGTTCGGTTTTTGGATCGTCCCGGCACTACCCGTCGAAAAAATATGGACATAGCGAAGAATGTCGCGCTTCCGGGCATCACGCAGAAATTTTTCGGGTAGTGCGCCCGTGCCCACCCAGACGCTTTTTTGTAGACATCGGAAATCCATGGACACAAGCGCCGCGCGGATCCAGCGACGCTTGGGGTGTTCGCGCTCCGGTATATCAAATGTCACGACCGTGACCCTCTTTCCCGTAGGCTTGGCATATGCGGCAGTTGAGGGTAACAAAAGATTCTTTCTCTTATCGCGTATATTTTTGAGACGCAGTATACCTTCTCTGGTGAGGCGGACGAGCGAGTGTTTCCCCTGCTTCTTCTTCGCGACAAGACCTTCGCGTTGCAGATAATGCAGAGTGGTATAGAACTGTTGCCGTCGGCGATATGCGTCCGCCCAGTCCGTCTTAAACTCGCGCGGGCCGTATTTTATGAATCGGCGCATTTTGCGATGCGAATCGCTTTTGCTACCGATAAAAGAGTCGATCAAATCCACGGTGAGCTCCGCGCGAAACTGAAGCGCGTTAAGCAGTCTCTCGGTGAGATTTATGCTGTACTTTTTTCTCATACAACATACTTGCTATGATATGTGTCCGATCGGATTGTTATCATAGTGATTGGCGCGGGGGACTATGGATGCCCATAGGGGATGAAATCCGTACAGATGCCGATCCGCTATGCGAGACCGAACTCCTTTTTGAGGTCGGCAATGCCTTGTTCAAATGATATTTTCGGCGTCCAGCCGAGCAGTTCGCGCGCTTTTGTATTATCCGCCAATGTCTCTTGTACTTCTCCCTGCCGCGCCGGAGCAAATTCCCATGCACCGCCGATCATGTCCGCGACTTTGCGCACGCTGTAATTAGTGCCGGTACCTATGTTGATGATCTCTCCTTTTCCTACTTTTTGCGACGACATAGCAAGGAGATTGGCTCCCGCAATATCAGTGACGTGCGTAAAATCCCGACGCTGGGTGCCGTCGGGCACGATGGTCATGGGCTGTCCGTTTTTCCGCTGTTCCAGGAAAATGCCAATCACCGTGGCATACGGACCGTCTTTGGCCGTGGTCTGCCGTGGCCCATAGACATTGAAATAACGCAAGGACACCGTCTCCAGCCCGTAAAACTGCGACGCCATGGCGCAGTATTGCTCGCCCACGCGCTTTTGGATCGCATACGGAATAATCGGCCCGGGCGCCATGTCTTCCCGCAGAGGCATGGAGTGCAAAGATCCGTATGCCGAAGAAGATGCTGAATACACGACACGCGGCACGCCCGCATCGCGGGCGGCGAGCAGGACGTTGAGCGTACCCGTGATGTTGATATCGTTGGTCAGTTGCGGCTCCTGAATGGAATACTGCATGCGCGGCTGGGCGGCGGTATGAAAAACACCCGCGGCACCCTTGAATATAGGCGCCAGGGATTTGAAATCGCGTATGTCTCCCTCGTGCAAAGTTGCCTTGGGATTGAGACGCTCGCGCTTCCCCGTGAGAAAATTATCAATAACGTGCACCTCATCTCCCCGCGCAATCAGTTGATCCGTGATGTGCGAGCCGATGAACCCCGCCCCTCCGGTGACGATATATTTCATATGTTTTTGTTTTTTAGTTTCTTCTGGATCCATTCATGGTCATGCACGCTGACCTCCTCCCATGTCAGGCCCTGTACCGCGAGCAGATTTTCATTAAACGCCCGATCGCTTTGCAAAAGATCTCTGCCCTGGGCGAGTCCGCGCTCGGCAAGATGCGCGATCAGGGCATCTGTATCTTTGGGAAAACAATACCCGCCAAATCCGCGGTAGCCCCCGTGCGCAACATCCAGATGCGAATCGCCGATGCGGAAATCAGCGGACATGCCCGCACGAATATTTTCATAGTCCACGCCGTGCGACGCCGCCAAATCCGCGAGCGCATTTGCAAAATTTATTTTACGCGCGAAATACACGTTGCCGCCGTATTTTATGATCTCGGCTTCAGTAGCCGTTATTTTTGTCGGGCGGTACGTATTGGTTCCCCACGGGGACATAAACGGCGCTTTGGGAAGCAGAGACAGCACCGCGTGGCTGGCATCCACGCTTTCGGCAGTAAATCCCACGATCTGGCGATCGGGTTTTATAAAATCCTCCCACGCCCGCTTTTCCGTGAGAAACTCGGGATTGAACAGCACTTTGAGCGCAGGATATTTTTTTTGAAAATATTCGGTGGTTCCGGGAGGCACCGTGGATTTGAGCACCGCGATTTTGCCCGGCGCTACCTGCGCAAACGCCTGTTCCACCGCAGAGAGTCCGGCGGATCCGGTGGCTGTCCGCGGCGTGGGAACGGAAATAAAAATAACATCAGCCGCATTGATATCGTCAAAAAATCCCTTTGCGGGATCAATGTCGGAAAGAAACAAGTCCTTTCCGCGCTGGTATCCGCACCGTTCTTCAAACCATCGTTTGAGCGGGGTGCCGACCATGCCGACACCGATGATGCCGACGGGGATGTGATGAACGGTCATAAATATAATGCGTTATGCCATATCCGAAAATAAAACGTCTGCGCCGTGCGCGCGGTTTCAAGTCGTATTTATGTATGCTATCGCGTTTCCCACCACATCGTCAATGACGACGGTGCGCCGTCGGCAAGATCACGCGGAATCGGATCGTATTTTTTGAGTGGTATCCCAACTCTCTTGCCGAGCACGGCCTCGTACCGCTCCGAGGGAATACCTCCGATGAGCGCCTGCGGGCGCATGGCATAAAGCGTGTCTGGCATGATAACATCGTCGGCCGCGAGGTCACGCGAGGCCACGAGCGACTTGCGGAAGAGTCCGCGAAACGGCGCCTCGCCGTCCTGGAGAAATTTCTCCTCACGGCCGAGGTATTTCTGCATCGCGGGGTCGTCCAAAACCAGTCCTTCCATGCGCGGCTCCTTCTCAGCCATACGGATCCGCGTCGCCATGACCGTAAATTCCTCCGGCGTCATGGAGACCTTGTGATCCGGTCCCCAATCGGCGCGATCCAACGTGATGTGTTGTTCCACGACGCGCGCACCGAGCCATGTGGCCGCGACCGCGGGGTCCACCCACGGCGAATTCTGCGAAAATCCGATTAGTACCCCGGGATACCGCTTCTGAAAAAATCGTATGGTGAGCAGATTGGAGTCCTCGGCGGGATACGGATAGCGAGAAATGGCGTGCATCACGATGAACGGCGCATTGCGCCGCCGCAGAAAGTCAAGGCAACAATCCAGTTCTTCAATCGTGGACATGCCGGAGGGAATCATAATCGTCTTGCCGGTAAGCGCCATGAAATCAAGCATTACGAAATCCAGAATATCGGACGAGGCGACTTTCCAAAACGGGACGTCAAGCGCCTGCAGTTTTATCGCCGCGCCCCGCGACATAGGCGTAGAAAAAAATATGATGCCAATATCATCGCAGTATGCTTTGAGGGGCTTCCAAAATCCTTCCACAGGTGTCGCGCGTTCATTACGGGACACCCATTCGTAGCGCGACGTTCCTTTGAAATGCGGCGAGTCAAACTCCACATTGCACACCTCGTCCTCCGCATGGTGTGTTTGGAACTTCACCGCATCGGCTCCCGCGGCCGCGGCGCGGCGCACGAGTTCTTGCGCATCGGCAAGGTACTCCCCGACCGACCGCTCTGCTTCGGTGCGAATGAAATTCTTGCCGATTTCGGCAACAATAAAAACCTTTTCTCGCACATGATCCTCCATCTTTTCCATAGCGTCCATCATTGTTGAATCAAGTGTCTCGCCTCACGAACTACTCGTGCCGCGATCCATGCTTCCGTCTCTCGCATCGCTTCCGTTGTAGCGCCTCCGAGGTGCGGCACGATCAAAAGATTATGATGCGTTTTGGCATACCCCCACAGCGGATCCCTCTTCAAGTGACGCCCCATACCGTCTTCATCACGCATCACGTCTATCGCGGCTCCGGCGATCCATTCTTCGCGTAATGCCTCAATCAAGGCATGCCGCTCAATGATTTCCGCGCGCGCGGTGTTGATGAGATACGCCGTCGGCTTCATCATCCGAATATGTTTTTTTCTCACGAGATCGCGGGTATCGTCCCCGAGAGACACATGAATACTAACGATATCAACGTTTTTGAAAAGCGCCTCCATGGATACTTTTGCAACGCCGCGGCGCGCCATGGCGCTTTTGCTTACGTAGGGATCCGCCGCGATCACACGCATACCAAACGCGCGGCCGTAGCGCGCGACCATTCGCCCGAGACGGCCAAAACCGAGAATCCCGACGGTCTTGCCATACAATTGACGCCCCTTCCACTCGTCGCGATTCCATCGTCCCCTTTTTACGTCTTCAAACGCCCACGGGATCTTACGCACCAGCCCCAACAGCAACCCCATGGTTTCTTCCGCCGTAGAAGGGATGCGGCCAAGGACTGCCGAACCCCCAAGCGAAATGATTTTTATCCCCCGCTTTTTTGCCGCATCCGTGTCAATGTGCGTAAGACCCGTGGTGGGTGTGGCGATGATTTTTAGATTCGGCATACGGGAAAGCCACGGATTCGTGATCCTGTACACAAGGCGCACCACGAGTATGTCAGCGCCCGCAAGCGCACGGTTTCTTTGTCCGGCATTCATCTCCGGCCACAGCAATACCCGGCCGAGCGCGCGATAAGCCGCCAGGGCGTCGGGCGCATAATCATCCGGCTCTAATATCAGAATAGTGAGAGATTTAGCCGTTGCCTCCATATCAATGACAATTCATATCGTGAAATGTTTTTTGGATCGGCGGTTCCGCGGTCGCAAGTATCTCAACGATCCGTTCTGCCGCGCGTCCGTCGCCGAACATTGAATCCGATTGATACCGCCCGTGCGCGATCTGCTCGCGCACCCCCGCCTCAATCGCATCCGGGTCCGCCGCAACTTCCCGGACGTTTTTACCGCGCTCGCGTCCGTGCTGGCGCGAACCCACCAGCACCGCCGGAGTGCCCAAATACGCGCCTTCGCGGATGAAACTTGACGAATTGCCGATCGCGCACGCGGTTCCCGCAAGCAGTCGCATAAAACGATCCGGACGCAAAAGTTTAGTGACTACGGCATATGCTGGCTTCTTGTTTTCCTTCCACTCAGCGATCAGAGGGCCTACGATCCGAGAATGCGCGTCGCTGTTGCCCGCGATCACTGCAGTCGGCATCCGTAGCCGCTCCAGTACCTCAAGGACGCTTGCCGCGGTACGGAGATTATCTTCATCTCTTTCGGTAGTCACCGGATGCATGAGTACCACAAGATACGGCTCATCCGGATCAATGCCTGGCAAAATCCCCTCCTGCTTCGAGAAATCAATGCGCAGAAGCGCATCAATTGTAGGCGACCCTACGGTAAAAATAAATCGCGGATCCTCTCCCATCTGCATCACCCGCTCGCGAGAACGCGCGGTCGCCGTCAGATGAATGTGGGAAAATTTCGTAATCGCGTGACGCACGCTCTCGTCAATGGTGCCTGATATGTCTCCACCCTCGTGGTGAGCAATCGGGATATTAAGATACGCCGCGGCGATTGCGACTGCCATCATTTCAAACCGATCTCCGTTGACCAAAACGATATCCGGCTTGAGGCGAGACATCTCATCCACGATCTCTATGATGCCCATGCCAACGGACTTTGCCATGGTGGATGATACGCCCCCGTCAAGAAAAAACGACACGCGCGAGTCAATACGGAATCCCTCGTCAGTGGTGTGCCGCACGAGCGGATCGTAACGGGCCAAAATACCAGGACAGAATGCGCTCGCAAGCCCCAAAGCCCGCGCCTTCACATACCAGCGCAGCGCAACGCTCCGATTGCGCGGCTCGCTATGCCGGATGTGCGTAAAAAAAGATCCGTACGCCCGCGAAGTTGCGACCATGATCTGCAATTCCAGCCGCGAGTCGTCGCGGATGCCGGAGAGCACCGAACGCAGCCGCCCAAGATGCCCGCGAAAAAATATCGGTACTAACACCTTCTTTTTCTTTATAATAGACTGCATCATGGAGAGAAATGTCTTTAGTGCGGATTAGGCCGATCCTGATCGCTATCTGCCTTGGTAATATAAAAATCGCGCAGGGGCGCGGAGATATCATACGCGATATTGATAATGAATTTTTCGTAAGAAACGGGGTTGAAACGGATGGGGAAATTTTCGAATTCCGTTCCCCTTACATCGGAAAACCCAGAATCCTTCAGGGCGCCGCGATAGAGAGGACCGGAAAAAATAAAATCAGCTACAGCGTGGTTTCCTTGCATTCGCTCCCAGAAATGCCACAGAAGCGGCCGTTCAGCGGACGCATCGGCAACAAAATCAATGATCCGCGCAACGGGACATCCCTCTGCCTCTTCGGATCGGCAGATGAGATATCCCACAATTTTTTCTTCTCTGGTCGCGACAAAAAAAGAATACTTAAGATACGGGTGGCTGAAAAATCGCCACCAGAGATAGTCAGCAGTTCGCTCAATGGTCACGGGATAACGACCTCGCACTTCTTTCCAAAATGCGTCGAGGGATTCCGCTAATGCCTTGTCTGGCTTTGAAATATCTTGTATGCTGATCTGGCTTTCCTGCTTTGACGATTTTTGAGAGGAAATTGGGATTTTATAACTTTTCAAAAACGGGTGGGTGGGATTGAAAACCGCCACGAAACGATCAAGATTTCCCGCCTCTTGCCAATTCTCCCGCAAATGCGCATACAATTGTTGTGCGGCATTATTGTAACCGGAAACTAAAACCTGATACGGTGTATCAAATACCTTCCTGGAAAGTAGGGGGCCTACGCCTGTCCGATGATATCTTTCCAAAGAAAAAAGGTTCATGACCACTCGTATCTGCTGCCTTTGGTCATACACCTTATAGAAAAAATCACGATGGCCTAAGTGCCCAACGATCTGGCCGTCATGAAGCGCAAGATAGAGCTTTCCCGAACGCCCATACTGCCAATCTAAAAAGCGCTCCTCAGCGAGAATATATTTGCGATGGAATGCGGTATGAATATATTCTTGAAAGAGGGGTAGATATTTTTTTTTGAACGGTATGATATCAATTCCTTGCATAGCATTTTACAGAGTACTCCCCCCCGCGACTACGATATTTTCGCCAGTGACGTGTCCTGCCTCGTCCGAAGCCAAAAAGAGCACCACTCCCGCGATGTCCTGCGGCACGGTAAGACGACCAGATGGGGTCTGACTCAATGCCAATTCCGCGGTTTTGGGCGGCATATCTTTGGTAAAATCACTTTCTATAAAGCCGGGCGAAACCGCATTTACGGTAATACTATACCGAGCAAGCTCTTTTGCCAGCGCCTTCGTGATTCCCCATACCGCATATTTCGCAGTTACATAATCCGACATATGGCTGGGAGCAACGCCTTTAACTGCGGATGTAATGATATTAATAATTCTGCCTCGTTTCTGTCTTTTCATTGCATCCAGCACAAGATGCGTGGTTTCCACCACAGATTTCAACTGTACCAGTATATGCATAAGAAAATCGTCCCACGTCTTTCTCTCAAAACTTGCCGGACGCAGAGGACTGCTTACACAATTCACCACTACGTCAATCGTTTGGAAATTCTGGAGAACCTTCTCTATCAACTTCTTAGTTTGGGTGGTATCGCGAAGGTCGGCTTTGTATTCTCCGACGTCAAAACTGTGACGGCACACAGCCGCTCCTTCTCCTTCGAAAGCATCAGCGATCGATGAACCGATGCCTCCTGTCCCACCGAGAACCACGATGACCTTATTTGAAAATCTCACTCTATTTTAGGATTTTTCATCTCTTACTCTCACTTGAGCAACACCATCAACGATCACCGCATGGGTACCCTCGACCACAACAACTGTTCTCAACTCTATAACCTTCATCACGTCTGACTTTGTCACGACTGTTCCGGTAACGATAACCCAACTGTCCGGATAGAGCGGCCTCCTGAATGACAGCGTCTGGGAAAGATACAGCGCGCGTTTGCCAGGACACATCATCCCCACGAGAGCAGAGAACAGACCGCCAACCAGCATACCGTGCACCAGGGGTTTTCCAAACTCGGTGTCTTTCGCGTAGGCGGGATTTGTGTGCAAAGGATTGAAATCGCCGGTGAGTGCCGCAAACCGCCGTACATCTTCATCCGCAATAAACCGTCGGAACGAAAACGAATCCCCTACCTTAATATCCTCATAGGAGTGGTCCTCTAGTGATGGGGGAGACATTTCTTGCGTCATAATTGTATCCCATGCGATTTTAACGCCCTTCGTATGTCACCGACGTTTTTCACTGCTATCACCTCATCAATGCTGAACGTAACCCCAAAATTCTTTTCAAGTTCCGTTACCAAGAGAAGCCCATTAAAGGAGTCCCAACTCGGCACGCTTCCCGGATCCATCTCGTCGGTAATGCTCTTGGGGTCAATCCCCAAAACCTTGCTCAAAACTTTTTCCAAAGAAATCATACAGGTAGCACAAAACGATCCTGCACTCTATTCTTCCTGCGTTATGTTAATAAAATCTGGTTTTTGGAACTCTCGGGTAAGGTCAAATTCATAGATCGTCACATTATCGTCCCTGGTGCATACAGACGTGAACCCCGCATCGGGAAAAAACGAAGCGCATGGTTGATTCTTCTTGGTCGGGATGTATTCGCCTATTAATCGTGTCACGCCTGCACCCCTTATCTGATCTATCACATAACCCAAAAATGCTTTTTCCACCGCCCGCCCCATCACCCGGCAACTCAACAAAAAAGTATCAATCTTCCACGCTTCTTGTCCCGGCTCGACAATGCATGTCCCCGTGATACCATAATCACCGAATATGTCCCTGACCCTGATGGACCAAACTTTTTTTCCTTGATTGATCTGCGCCGTAATTTCCTCTTCAGAATACCGACGCGTAGTCACATTGAATTGGTTAGTCTTCTGGGTGAGCTGGCTGATGCGCGATATGGATTCTGGTCGCGCTTCTTGTACGATGATTTCTATATTGAGTCCTTGAATATACTCCTCCGCATCATTGAATGACTGCTGAAATTCTTTACGTTTCCGATCCTCTCCGTACATAGCCCCGCGACGTGTATCTTCTTCGGTCACCACAAAGGCGTGGAAACCGGAATATTCATGGAATCGGTCTGGCGGAACCACCGCGACCTCCGGGAGCGACGCGCGAATTAAATTCTGCTGAAACGGATCGTCATCAATAAATACCATACTATCCGTTCCGATGTTCAACTCCTCTGCGAGTGCGTACAGATTCCTGTCTTTTGGATCCCAGTTGATCCTCCATGCAGCGAAGTGGTCTCTCCGAAGAATCATATCAGGATGCTGATCAATTGCATCCATTGCATCCTCAAGATTATTTCTACTTGCGATTGCGAGGATGACACCTCGTCTATAAAGCTCAACCGCGTGCTTCTGAAGTGTTTGGTTGGGCTGAAGCCGCTCTATCCCGTCTTCACCTACAATGCCCTGCCATAATGTATTATCCAAATCAAACACCGCACACTTCTTTGCTGCCCCAAGGGAAGCGACCGCATAACCGGCAAGAATCTCCGCGAGCATCGGGAAAGCAGATGGCGCAAGCCGCAGGTCCCCTAATTCCCTGTATTTGGTGTACCAATAGTCCTCTTTCCCAATGCCGCGAAGAAACGAGTCAAAATCAAAAATCGATACTCTCGGATGATCGCGATATCCGTCCTCCAGAAGCTTACCCTCGGCATCAATTTTATCCATCGGATATTCCTGACCCGCTACAAAATTGAAAACGATTATCTTTGCCCGGGTACGCTCTTCCAATCGAGATAACAGTTCTTGCAGATGCTGTACGTCGAAAATATCTTTTCTGTCAATCATCAGATAAATCAATTGCGGATCAAAACCATAGAGCCTACTTGCGTCGCTCAAAATCTCCTGTGTGAATTGATTGTAGGGGGCGGTGTAGGCATCAATCAAAAGATTATGAAAAACTCCATGCGCCTTGAGGACTTCTGCAAGACCCTGAATGGTAAAGCTACTTAAAAATGCCACCCGTAGCCGCCTGATATATGCAGGGATTTCATCCTCAACCTCATGCAGAAATCTTTCACCCATAATATAATCCCCCACCGAAGTTCCCGGTCCTGCATATAGGGCGCTCGTGTATCGTTGTAATTCGGCAAATTTCATACTACGAGTACAACAGAAAAAGCGATGCTTGTGTCATGAGAAATACTCACTTTACAACCTTTTTTATTCACCCTGGGTTCACCAAATTTTGTATGCAAAACCTCTATTTTCTTGAATTCCCCCACGCCAACCCTTCGGAGCGCCTTCATCGTCGCCTCTTTGGCGGCAAACATGCCGGCGAGATGCTCTGCCGAATGGCTATTTTTGAATGCATACTCCCATTCACGCACAGTAAATATGCGGTTCCAATATCTATAATGTGACTTCCTCGTATGCCTAAATTTATTCAGTGATACGACATCAATGCCGATATTCATACGGTGAGATTATCTAAAAATAGTTTTATATCGTTTGTATTATACCGTGGCAAAAAAAGAGGGTGGTCGCTTTTCTCCAGGCGTCGTTGCTCAACGGTAACTCCGTGCGTAAATCCAGCATCCACGAGCATCTCCGAAACGTTCTTATTTGGACGGCCATAGGGGTATGCGACGACTGTCGGGATTTTCTCCAAAATACGCGTCAACATACCTTGTGAGATCGTGAGGTCTCTGTATAAAAATTCCCGACTCTCATGCTCAAACGACGCATGGCTATGGGTATGATTTCCAATTGAGAATCCGTCATAACGGAGCTTTCGGAGAGTATTCTCATCCATAAAAAGTTCCAGGCAAAGAGACGCCTCGTCAAGCGCAAAAACCACGAATGTATGGCGAAGGAAGGCGGACTGTATATCTTGAGGACTAACGGTCAAGGCCTCCTTGATGTTAGCCGTAAACATATCATCATAAATTCTTCGTTCAGTGAGCTTGCGGTCTTTGGGAATGAGCAACAAATTGGCACTGTCCGGATACGCGGCACGGATAAAATCATTAAAAACATCAATGAGTTCATCGGGTTCAACCCTCGAAAGCAGGACGTGAATTTTATGGGCCGTAGGGATTTTGCCCAACAGCGTGGAGGTTATAATAAAAAAAGTTGCACGCGCGCCATACTTTTTGAGAATCGGCAACGCGTACTCGTATTGATCCTGAAGGCCGTCGTCAAAAGTAATCGCGCAGAGCTTTTCATCCGATCCGCGAGCGGCCGCCCTCTCCACTTCCGGAACTGTGGCGAATGAATAATTCGCGGATAAGAACGCGATCTGCCGCTCAAATTCTTTTACCGCGCAGGGATGGATTCCCTGAAAATCAGGACGTGGATCCTCAACATAATGATAATTTACCATGATTTGTTTATCTTCGTAAGAGAATTTCATGTGAGCAGTACGGTTATGATATAGCGCGCGATTCGCTCGCCCGATTTCCCGTCAAGAAACATACACTGCTCCTCCGCCAATCTTTTTCGTCCTTGCCGATCAAATTCCGGATACGCGAGGTAGCGATTCACCCACTCCACGAAATCCTCACGGGTGCGCGCCAAGTGTATGCCGCCAGTCGCGAGCGCTTTTTCATAATGGGTTTGGGCGAAGAATTGGACGGGCGACTTCACTCCCCTGGCGCGCGGGCGCAACTCAAAACCAATGTTGATCACCGGCTTGTCCAGGATCGCCGCGTCCACGCTGATTGAGGAAGCATAGCAGACGAGCAGAGACATATGGAAGAGCGTACTTGCGAGTTCTTCCAGTTCAGGAAATGTCATGTCCCAATCAATGCCGGTACCCCGCTCCTCTGAAAACCTCACGCCTGGATATTGGTATCGCAACCACGGGCGCTTGCGCAGTTCTGTCTGATCAATGAAATCATTTGGCGGAAAACGTACCAGTAATTCCGCTCTATCGCCGAATGTCCCATCCCGCCGACATTGCTCCAACATATCTATAGCATCCCAGTCCGCAGCGCCAAATAAGCTTCCCACCGGGGCATACACGATCAACTGCTGAACAGGGCTCAGATTGAGCCTGCGGAAAAATTCCTCCCGATTCCACGGCCGGAGAGAAATATACTGATCATAGTGCGGGATGCCGCCGACAAAGATCCGATCGCGAGGTACGGCCTGATACCGCAGTAAATCGTCCCGCACATGATTATTAAACACCACCAGCCGATCAGGCAGAAGGCGCAGGATGCCCCGGGACGTTGCCTTATCCCACGAATTGATGATTCCAATGGTCTTCACCCCGCGCCGTTTTGCCTCGCGGAGCAGATGCACTTCTGGCTCATCAAAAAGATTGGCACAAAGCACCAGATCAGGATGATATTTTTCAAAAGACGACGCGTAGGTGTCGCTCTGGACAAGGGCAAAATCCAGACCCCGGGCAAGGCGCTGTATCGCCGGGCGCGCAAAGAGATATTGCAGGAGAGATCCGAGGAGATAGGAGGCGGTTCCTGTTCCCTCCTGCTCGCCATAGCGCATGCGCCTGCGGAGGCGTGTTGTTTTTGTTCTGAGCAGAAGAAATTTCAGACGCACAAACATTCCATCAGGTCCGGTAACCCGAAGCGGCCCGGCCACCTCGTACGAAATACGCGGATCTTTGAACTCTGCCTCGTGATACCCACGACGCCGCGCATCTTTGACAAAAAGCACAAGCCGCACATCGGGATGCGAAAGAAGAGTCGGCAGAATCGCCGTGCGCAAGATATTTTTTGACTCTACTCCTTCAAATATGGTTATAAATATTGTTTTCATCGTTCTCATTCTTTTACCGCCGTCAAAACATGCGCCTGCGAAATCAGCCGGTTGCTTTTCATGGGATATGCAAGAAACCACGACCGCAGGCGATAAATCGTCTGGTAGACGCGCGTCCAGAAATACTCATGGCGCGTCTCAAGCAAAGGAAATGGATTGAGGTAAAACCATTCCGTACGGGAAAAACCTGCCTCGCGGCACGCGGCCGCATACTCCGCGGGTCGTAGACGCTCACGATGGTAGTGATCGTGCTTCTGGAAAAACGTCTGGATGGAGAGTTTGTGCGGCACATTGATGAAGGCAAGCATGCCGCCCGATTTCAACACGCGCGTCTGCTCCCGCAGGCATTGACGCATATCGTCAAGCTCCAGATGCTCCAGAAGGCCGACAGACACGGACAAATCAAAAGAATCATCGTCAAACGGCAGGCGTCGCGCATCAGCCCTTACCATGGCCCCGCCTAGATTCGCCCGCGAGAAATTCTCCTCTGCGATCGCAATCGCATGCGCGCTGATGTCGCTGCATACGACATCTTTGCCGTCTCGAGCAAAGTACTGCCCGATGGTGCACCGACCGCACCCAACTTCAAGAATTTTCTGCCGTCCTCCGCCGATCTGCTTGAAAAAATCGTAATATTTCCGGAAGAAAAATTCCCGCTGCGTTTTGGGATGGTCTGTCACGAGACATGTTTCCTTCCACTGAAATTCAGATGTATGCGATGCTGCCATAATGAAGGACTGTTTCATGATCTCCGTGGTCGGCCATGAGCGCCACCAATTCGTTTCTCAAACTCGCGCATGTCTTCCATGGTGTTGATGTCTAAATCCTCTTTCATAATATAAGGCAGCACCCGCGCGCCATAGAGCGACGGCGTTTTGCCAAAAAGAAGGGCGGCTCGAAATAAATATATCGCCGCGGTGGAGTAATACGCCCGCGGGAGATCCTGCCTGCGCATGGCGCGGCCGGTAGAATATGTCAGTCGTCCGTTCCGCTCCAGAAAGGCCTTGAGCGGATGGTATTTGAAAGGCATCTCTCGCACACCAACAACGGAGTCGGCGCCGTTTTTCATTAAAATCTTTTTTGCCCTCTCAAAGTCAGACGGTCGCACCAAAGGAGCGGTCGGCACGATGATTGCCACGATCTCCGGCGAGTACCGGGCGTGCCGCTCCATCCACGCCGTCGCGTGGCGCATAACCGGCAGATGCCCGACGTTGTCCGCCGCAAGTTCTGACGGTCGCAGAAAAGGCGCTTCTATGCCTTTTGATTGCGCAAACGCCGCGATCGCGGGATCGTCGGTAGAAATGATGAGACGGTCAAATGCGTGGGAAGCGGACGCGGCTTCCATACAGTAAGCAATGAGCGGCTTGCCGCCAACAACGTACATATTCTTCCCAAAAATACCCTTGCTTCCCCCGCGCGCGGTAATCACTCCCAGCGTGCCTGATCTTTTTCGCGTGCTCACCACCGCTCTCTTCATATTTTCAGATACGCGTTATTGAGAATCTGCATCACCTCGCGGCCGCGACTGTACGAGAGTGGAGAGTCCTCGGGTTTGATCTCGCCCGCGAGGAGTGCGGCATAGTGCACGGTCTCGCGATAGAAGTCATCCGGCCGTTTTTTGGCGAATATTTTTTCCTGCAC
>CAYIBQ010000017.1:0-13542 GCA_964361695.1 uncultured Candidatus Saccharibacteria bacterium
CGGTCTCGCGATAGAAGTCATCCGGCCGTTTTTTGGCGAATATTTTTTCCTGCACGTCCTGTCCTTCCACCTGCCAGCGCACCAAGTCGCCTTCAGGAACGCCGTTGCAGTACCATTCAATATATCCCTTTTCCCCCTGTAGACGCGCCCATTTGCGCACCGGATATGTCACGACATCCTGTACCACGCGACCCATACCCTGTTCCGTTTTCAGCATAAATGCCGCAATGCGGTCGTATTCGGCGCCCTGCTCGCTCTTCATATCAAACATGGCTTTTACATCTGTCGTACCCTGCCATCCCAGCGCGCGCGCAAAATAAAACCAAAGATGCAAGGCGTGCGAGTGCTCGCCACCCGAGCCGCCACCGCGACGCCAGTATCCCAAGTATGTCTCCCACGGCCCCGCCAGCCACGGGTGCGCGCCAAAAATTCCTTTCCAGTGCTCGCGAAACTCAACATCCAGCGTGAGAACCTCCCCGATTGGCTTAACTACGGAGGCTAAGCCTCCATATGGAGGCTTAGCCTCCGTAGTGTTACTCTTTACAAAATCACGCACAAACTGGGCGCTTTCGGACACTGCGTGATCGTATCCGACGGTTACCATCGTCTGCGGATGCTCCGCCATCGCGGCTTCAAACTCCGCAACCCCCGCCAAGTCCGGCGTTGCCATGGGTTTTTCTATATGTAAAATCCTCGGGCTTTCTGCAATTGCCGCCAAAGCCAATTTCATGTGCGAGTCCGGCGGCGTGCCGATCATGATAATGTCAAAACCGCCCTTCGGCTCCGTGCCCGCTTGAAAAAGTTTTATACCCTCATCCCATGCGCCGTACCGTTTGGGATAAATATCGTTTTTGGTGCGCTCCAGAGCCGCGGGATCCGCATCCACGATCGTCACATCCCACCCCATCCGGCGCGACGCCTGCGCCAGATGATTACCAATAGACCCCGCCCCGATAATTTTTACGTTCATGCCCCTGAAACTAAATTTTTGAAATGATCGCTTGCGTCTCCTGAACGCCGGAAATCACGGGGAAGCCCTCTTGATAGGCGCTCCAGTCGTGGAAGCCGGAGGCGACGGCTATGAAGTGCGTGCCCACGGTTTTTGCCGAATACCAGTCCCCTTCTCCGTCGCCGATGACGACGGCCTCGCTCGGCTCAACACCCTCAAGCCCCAGAATCGCCCGCAGATTTTCTTCTTTTGTCGGAGGCATGCCGAAAACGTCTTTGAAATAGGACCTGATGCCGAGGCGGTCAACCGTTGTCTGAAGGGGTGCGTGCGCAGTCGCGGAATTTATATAGAGGCAGCGATTGCCAGACAGGGCTTCCAGCGTCTCTTTTGCTCCGGCGGCAAGGCCTCGCTCGGCAATGCCTCGCTGCACGATGTCGTCGTACCGCAGCGCATAATCGCGCACCATCTGCCCAATCTCTTCCTGCGGCACGCCGGCCAGCACAAACACGTCGCGCAGGACGTCAAACCGCGTGCCGACGTTGCGATGCAACACGTCCCGCACGAGCGACTCAGGTATTTTTGGGTTTCCGGAAACAAGAGAAAACAGCGCTTCATCCTTGAGCGCATTTGAATCCACGATCACCCCATCAAAATCAAAAACAGCGACTTTAATCATGCATCCATGCTAGCGCATTTATATCCCTCCTGCCAAATCTTCCTCCGTAATATCCTCCATCTGGTGCTGGCCCCAATTCAGCAGTCGTGTCTTGCGGTCTTCCCGCGGCAACGAGGCGATATGGCGATCCGCATAAAACGAATCGTCGCTATGGCTCGTCGTGGAAATTTCTTCAAATATGGCGCCCGTGGTCGTGCCAAATCCATGCACCACCCCCCGCGGGACCCACAGCGTATCGCCCGCTTCCAATTGCTTGCGCCTGCCGTTTACCTGCACTTCCAGGACACCGGCAAGCACATGAAATGTCTCGTCTTTTTGTTTATGGAAATGCTCGGGATTCCACTGGCCGGGCAATTGCACGATCAGTTTTTTTGCATATTCGCGATTGAAGCATTCCACAATTGTGCATCCGGTCTCATGAAATCGGTCAATGCCGTAGTGGTGCGACAACTCCACCGCAAAATCGTGGTTGAGCGAAATCCGCGCCATGTTGAGCATGCCTTTTACCGCATGAATGGAATGATACACGATGTCTTTCTTGGACGGCCGATCAGGGCGCAGACCGACAGACAGACCTTCGTTGACCTCGTAGTCGCGATCCGCAATCATGTCCTCGGCCCAGCGTCCGCTGACTAATTGCCCCTCCTGCAGGGGCATGGCAAAAAATACTTTTTCGCGCGCGATCACCGAACCCTTTGGTATCTCCTCTTTCGCATACACGCCGCGCATGAGCGAGCGCAGATCGGCAATTTCTTTTTCCTCAATGTTCCGTTCGCCCTCGTGACCGCATGCCTCCTTTGCTTCTTTGTATGCCGCGATCCACTGCTCCACCTGCTCGGGTGTGGCGGAATAGGTGTTGAGGGAGATGTCCTTGGTCGGAAATCCTACGTGCTTTTCAAAAATCCTGGCGCCCTTGGCATATGCCACGCGCACCGCATTCATATTGGACGGATCTTCGTGGGTGGAAAAGCCGATGGTAACGCCCGGATAGCGGGCACGCATAATTTCTATCTGATTGAGATGCAGTTTATTGTTGGAGGTCGGGTACATCGCAACACAATGCATGAGAGCGAAGTGCACCGCCCGCTTCTGGAAAAAGCTGACTATTTTATCAATATCGCGGATGGTGAGACCTCCGGTTGAGCAGATGACGGGCTTGCCTGCCGCGGCAGCTCGTTCCAAGAGCGGCCAATCGTGCGCCGAGCACGAGCCGATTTTTATGACCTCTATACCCAGGCGCTCAATACGGTCTACCGACGGCTCATCAAATGGCGTGCAGATGGATACCATACCCCGTCTCTTGGTCTCATCCACCAATGCCCCGAATTCATCGTCCGAAAGACGCGTACCGAGAAAGCGCGGAATGTGCTTGTTATCTTTGGATTCCCGCCAGTCGGGATGAATAAAGGTGTCCAGATCGCGGAACTGCAATTTCATTGCCGCGCGCACCCCCTGGCGGTCGGCTATATCCGCCATGGCATTGATAATCTTCAGCCCGTGTTCTTTGATGCCCTGGTGATTGTTGGCCATCTCAAAAATAAACAGGTCTGCGAAATCAAATTTTGTTGTGTGTCCGAGATGTGACATGGAAAAGTTTATGCCGTACGAATCTGAACCTGATCTTCGTTGGCGTAGCCCGCGGCAGTGGCATAGTTATTGAGCAACCACGAGCTTGACTGCACTTTGCCGCCGCGGCCCACGCGAAATACCATCTTGCATCCGTTTTTTTTGCAGACCGCGACTTCCGGCACATTGTCCGCAAAGCGATCGCCGCCGTTGGCAAAGATATCCGGCTTGAGGCGCGCCAACTCTTTTGCAACGCTCATGTCTTCGGGGTTCTCTCCGTGCGACGTGAGTATCACGGCATCCACGGCGCGGAACGATGCCAGTACTTCTGTGCGCTCTTTTTCGGGCATAAAGACGTGGCGCTTTTTTTTGCGGAGCCAGTTGTCGTTGTTGAGGATAACCACGAGCCGGTCGCCCAGCGCCCGCGCGGCAGAAAACATACGTACATGCCCCACATGCACTGGATCAAATCCCCCACTAACGGCTACTACGACGGACTTCTTTTTCTTCAAAGATATCGGCATAGACAATCCCTATAACGCGCCGCGGCCGTATCGCGTTTCCAGACGTTTTCCCATCAAAAACTCGGCGATTTCAAAGTCAATCGGATAGTCAATGTTTACCGAATCCTCGGGGGACATGAAAAAGTGCGCGAGCTTCCTGCCTGATGTGGACTTCTGGTCGCGTATGGTCGCAAGGCGCATAATGTCCATAGCGCCCGTATGGATGAACGCATGGGGAAACAGTTGACGGGGGAGATTATACGGCTCATCAAATCCTGTGTACGACTTCGGCAAAAACGGCTCCAGAAAAACACCGTCCTCGGCTATCTTCCACATTTTGTACGGGTGCTTGGGCGCCTCGCATATGGGACGGACAGCATCGGCATCGGGATTTTCTATGAGCGTTTTGATACCTTCGTTTATATGTTCCACATCGCGGAGAGGTGATGTCGGCGGCAGGCGTAGGACAATGTCCGGTTCATAGTTTTCTTTTTCTTTTAAAAAATCCAGGGCATGCAAAAGAAACTCCACGTCCGTGGAGAGATCGTGCGAAATTTCCGCGGGACGCAAAAACGGCACTTCAGCGCCGTAGTGCCGCGCCACCTCGGCAATCTCCGGGTGGTCGGTTGAGACGATGGTGCGCGTAATCAGACGCGACTGCCGTGCCGCCTCAATCGTCCATGCGATCAGGGGCTTGCCGCACAAATCTTTTACATTTTTGCGCGGAATGCCCTTGGATCCCCCGCGCGCCGGAATAACAGTCAAAATTTCCATATCACAAGCGTACATAAAACGCGAGAGTCGGGCAAATGGTCTTAGAAAGAAAAATGCCCGCAGAATGATCTGCGGGCGAGATACTATTCTATGCCATGACTTTCGCGATCTCCCGTACTTCATCAAGAAACCCAAAGAATCTCTGAAACTGCGCCAAACACGCGTCTGCTGTTTTCTTGCCCTCTATATAGAGGTGGAAATTATAGGCCATCTTCCGCAGAAGTAGCGCTTCGGCAAAAACCGGAATCGTACGGACGCACGTGTCGCACAACGGCACAACGGTTGCGTACGCCGCCAAAAAAAGGCGTGCATATGTATCCAGCGCCTCTTGCCACGGCTGGCCGCTCTTCTCAATGCACAAACGGCAGAGACGGTGGCACGCCATCGCAATGTCGTAGCGCTGATCAGCGCGGCAGGCGACACCAAAGTCGATGATTGCCGGAGTACCCTCTTTAGGAAAAAGAAAGTTATGGGGATGCATATCCCCATGGATGATCGTCTCCATCTGCGGAATGCCAGCCAGAATATCTGCGACGCGGATGACGGACTCCTGAATCATGGACTTCCGACGGTGGAGCATCAATTCAAACTCATTGTCGCGATGAAGCAGAGAGACATCATCCCAATACACCGCATCCAATGAGCCTATGACATCGTCTATCTGACGGATGTCTTCTTTCATCGAAAATGTCCGTAGCGCGATGTGCATACGCGCAACGGCCACTGCCGCCTCCGTCAGTTCATCATCTGTGCCGGAAAAATAATCGCCTGGGATGTACTCAAACATCCGCCAACATCCATTGCGCCGAATCCATGTATCGCCGTGGCAGGTGGGAATGACCTGCGGCACGCGCACGCCGCAGGCGTGCAGATGATCCGCGATCAGCGTTCGGTTGAGCATGCTTTCCGGCGTGCCTCCAAGACTGTGCTGAAGAAAGAGATACGCATCGGATCCATTGGGTGCGCTATAAGACAGGCGATAATTGCGGGGGGTCTGTCCCCCACCCGCCTGATGAATAAAGCGCGCATCTCCGCCGGGCAGATAGTATTGACGGAAGAGATTCCAAATCTCTATCCGTTTCTCAATGTCCACCGACCGCCAATGTACTTTCGGATCACTGTGAATGTCTGTTTGAAACAAAGGACACCTCCCTCCCAACCAAAGGAATACCCATATGCAACGTAACAAGGTACAGATGTTTTATGTGATAGCATGAAAAACATCCGTCGTCAACAGACAGCGGCTGTTTCTCTATTTCCTCTGTCAACGGTTATTTTTTGAAATGATACACGCCGATGGCGCCCGTATGGGGCGCGTCTTTTTCAAGTGGAAGCACGTGATGCTCGATCCACGAGATGAATTCTTTTATCCGCGCAGGGTTCGTGGGCAGTCTGGAATCGCGTGCGACGTTGGGCAGGCGGCGCGTGAAGTCGCGCACTAATTTTTTGCCATGCGACCACGACTGGTCTGTCGTGCGCCACCGCAACGTCATGCCAAGTTTCTTTGCCCATCCCATAAATTCTACGGGCGTGAAATAATACAGATCCACGAGCGTGATGCGCGCGCGAAACAGAAACCACAGCGTCAGGAGCATATACCCGCGCGGGTTGGACCAGTTGGGACTGGTGACAATGATGGATCCTCCTGGATTGAGGAGGGACTTGAACTTTTTGAGCATCGCCAGCGGATCGTCAACGTGTTCCAACGTGCCCATGGTGATGATCACATCAAATTTCTCCCGCACGTCTTTGATGTCTTTTTTCTGGAACGAAAGGTTGGGATGGCGGTAGGTTTGCTCGGCGACGGCAATCGCAGATGCGGAGTAATCCAGGCCGACGACGCGCTTGGCTCCTTTTTGGGCGATATAGTACGGCGTCTCTCCGGTGCCGCACCCGACATCCAGGACGGTTTTGCCTTTCCATGATATCTCCTCCACCACCGCGCGTCGGTCTTCTGCGATATCTTTGCCCGCAAGCATCAATTTGGTGTAGTGTTTTGTTTCGCCTTTTTTATACACCGTGTCGTAAAATTTTTCCAGTTCTTTGTTTTTCATACGAATTTTTTAAACGGCAGTACGTCGGCAATCTGCCGCGCGAGCGATCTGATATTATTTTTGTCTTCGGCATCCACCGCAACGAGCGAACGGAACGAGAACCGCCCGATCGCTCCGGTACTCGCGAGGTATCGGTATCGTACACCGGCGTTGGCGAAGGCCGCAAGCACTTCAGCGGCAACAATGCCCATCATACTCGCCACAGGAAGCAAGACGACGAGAAGAAGGAGCGAAACGGAGGTCTGCAACGCCGACTGAAATAAGAGAAATTTCTGCCGCCGGTGCGCGACCAGGAGAAACGTCATGGGTTTGGTAAACGCAAAGAGCGGCAGCCCGGGGAGGAGCAGGAGAAACAGCGGGATCGCCGGAACAAATGCGGGAAAGAAAAGCCAGATGACAACAGGCACTCCTGCGGCTCCCGCGAGCGCCAACGCGCATGCGGTCCATATATAGTATTTGGTCCCGCGGCGATAAAAGCGGTCAAGGGCTATGGGATCACCGATGTGGCGGGGTACCAAAGCGCCGGGCGTCCGAATGGGCAGGAAATCCTTGAGAGCGGAAAAGAATGTATATGCGACGCCAAAAAGGCCCACTGCCTCGGTATTCAAAAAGGCGCGTATGAGCCATGGCCGTACTTTGGCGGTAAGATCGGTGAGCAAGGGCTGGGGTAGCGCCCATTTGCCGTGCGCCCGGATTGCAGGCCATAACACCGTAGCACGCACCGCAGAAACACCACGCCACGGCATAAGAGACGCCCGTATCGCGGGCGCCATGAGTAGGATAGCGCCCGCAGAACCCGCAATCTGCGACAGAAACACTTCCCGAAGCCCCAAGCGCCCGGAGAAAAAGAAAACAGACAACACGGCAAGTTGTACCAATTTTTGCACCGTCGCGCGCGGAGCGAGTACGGTAAAGCGCAGACGGAGCTTGAGCAACATGGTAAACAGCAGAATCACGGCATCCAGCACAAAAAGAAACGCCATGATGCGCAGTACCGCGATCGCCTCGTCGCCATACCCCATATACGCGGCAACAAGGGGCGCCGCAGAAAAAAGAACGAGGGAAGGAATGGCGGCCATGCAGAGACGAAACAGCGCATACTCGCAAAACAACCGCTTTGCCTTCGCCTCTTCTCCGCTCCCTGCCAAGCGCGCGAGGTCTGTCCCCGCCACTTCACCGAATACGTCATGAAAAACATCAGAAAGGATGGCATAGAAAGAAAGCAGGAGCTGGTACGCGCCAAATTGATACAGCGTGAATACGCGCAGGATGAGAAACGAGTCCAGAGCGCCTGCGGCTTTTTTTGCAAAAGCCCAAAATCCCAACGCCAATTCCCCCTCCACGAAGGAGCGAGAAAAAGATTGCGGTTTTTGCGGCACGGCCATGCTATGAAAACGGATACGCGGCCGATAAAGTCATCGCACGCGCACGATGCGCACGTCTTCGTTGGCAAAGACCTCCTGCAGATCCGAGTACGCGGGCACGCGGCCGCGCGAGAGCAACATTTCCCACGGGCCTATGTAGAGATATGTGTGCTCGGGAAAATTCCGCCAGTCCGGCTCATAGCGCTCATAATATTCTTTGAGCAGCGCCATTTTTTCCGAGGGCAATTTCTGCGATGACACTTTCGTGATGGAATCAAAGATAAGACGAGGGCTGTGGAAAGCCGCATAGAGCAGTTCATGCGAATAAAATTCATAGATGAATTCAAACCGATCGCGCAGGCGATCGCGATCATACGCGCATGGCTCCGGGCATATGGCATCCGGCACGACAAACGGCGGACCCGAGACGCGCTCAAGCATTTCATCCGCCGAGGCGCCCATAATTTTGTGCGCCGCCGCAAAACGGCGCTCCAGCATCTCTGTCGGCGCCAAGGAGTTTACCGGATGCGCCATATACGGATTGGTATGCGTATACACGGCCAATTGGCTGGAACTTATCAGCGAGTGAGAAATCACCAGCGCGTCGGGCGGCAGTGTGTCATTGATCCACTTCCATGATCCGGAGAGGGACGCGGGGATGGAATACGAACGCACGACTTCCGGCGCGGGATTCATAAACGCCATCACATTACGCGCTTTTTTCGCGCCCATGCCGATCAGGAGCACAATCAGCGCCACCTGCACCATGCGCGCCCGCCACGGTGTACGGATAGATCGGTCGTGGATTGCTTTGACGACAATCGCGGTCAAAAGAAACAGCAGCGGGGCAAACGTCTTCCACCAATGAAACGGCTCCATATTGAAGCCGATCACAAGTTGCGTATTCCAGAGCAGGAGCATAGCGGTAAGCGATATCGCGACAAAGGCACATGACACGACCGGTTGCGACGCATCGGACCGCCGGCGCAGAAATATAAAACCGGCGGCTCCCAAGACCGCATAATAGAGGTAGTCGGGGTACACCGAGAGGCGTAATCCCCAACCGGATTCCACGCCCTTGCGCGCGATGAAATCTGCTGCCCCTGGTAGCGATCGGAACAACAAAAAGTTGATACCTTGCGGCGCAAAGAACGCGCAAAAAACTCCCGCAGACACGCCCCACGGTTTGATCAACGCATACGATCCCACGCGCCAGCTTGTATACCACGCGTAGAGAAATGCGATGCTCGCGATCGCGAGTATCGTCATCCAATAATAAAAATAGACGTACGTCAGCGTCCCGAGAGCGGCTCCAAACGCCAGCGCCCGCCGCGTATCCGGCCGGTCAATAAAGCGATGCAGGAGCAGAAACGAAATAAGATAGAGCGGCATCGTGAGTAGCGGATCATCTATGCGGACCAGCGACAACTCGCCCACGGGACGGCGCAGTACGGGAATCATGTTGGCGACAATGTCCAAGGCAACCCCTTTGTCGTAGAAGGCCTCTGGAATACGCAGTGCGGTATGCGTCAGCGTGGAGACCGTCGCCAAAAAAACCGCCCAGAGCCGAGAGCGGAGAAGTGCCAGCCCGACTCCATAAAAACAGAGAAAATTAATGACGCCAAAGACAAAGATGAGCCCAATGACCGCAGCGCCCACGTCGCCGGCGTTGAGCCATAGAAATCCCGCGGTCACGACCTGCGGCAGAGGCGGCAAGATAAACCACGCGACATCTTTGTACTCGGTAAACGCGGTCTCGCTGGGAAAGTGGCCATCATATATTTCCCTCGCGCGCGGCAGATAGTAGAGCGTATCATCGCTCAAGTGATTGAGATTGGGCAATACAAAAAACCGTCCTTCTGCTTCCGCGGCCCGTTTTATGAACAGCGGCGGCAATGCGTACAATAGTCCCGCCACCAGCGACAACGCCAAAATCCACGGCCCGAAAAAATCAAAAAATGTCCGCACACCCCGCATATGCATACTATATGCTTCCAAAAAATATCGCGCAATCCAGCGCCACGCATAATTCCGTTGGCGTTCTTACCCGTCATGCGCTACCATACTATGCATGTCATACACCAGCACAACAGACAGAGCGTCCCGCGACGGCTATAACACCGTCTTGGATCCCCTGCTCTCTTGGTTGCGCCGCCGCCGCATCGCGCCGTATATTCACCGCGGATCATCGCTCTTAGATATCGGGTGCGGCAACGGCGCATTGCTTCTTTCTGTGGCGGATATGCTGGCGCACGGCGTGGGCATTGACCGGCGCATTGCTCACCCGATCGTACACGGCAATATCCGCTTGATCGGCGGCAATGTGGATACCACGCTCCCTTTTGCAGACAACTCATTTGACACCGCCGTTCTGCTCGCCGTACTGGAGCATCTGGAGCACCCTGATATAGCACTTCGTGAGATAGCGCGCGTGTTGCGGCCGGGAGGCAACGTGCTGATTACGGTTCCGACAAAACGGGCGAGGCCCGTCCTGGAATTCCTCGCATTCCGCATCGGTATCATCTCCCGAGAGGGCGTGGCCGACCATAAGCGTTACTATACCAAACCATTACTCACCGAGGTGCTGCACCGGGAAAAATTTATAGTAACAAAGATGAGCTTTTTTGAAGCGGGCTTTAATCTTTTTGCCGCAGCGACAAAGCCCTTGTAGCAGGTACAACGCCATGGGTGCGTCACAGACATGGATATAGCGCAAACGCACATTCCGTGATATATTTTTGCCATGCAATCGGGCCTCATTTCGGTCGTCATTCCGGTATACAACGAAGCGCCCGCGCTCGCGGAATTGCACGCGCGCCTCGCCACCGTCCTTCGGGAATACGGCGTACCTTTTGAATTGATTTTCGTAAACGATGGATCGCGCGACAACAGTTTGGACATACTGCGGACGCTCTCGCCCGCGCGCATCATTGACTTGAAAAGAAATTATGGACAGACCGTAGCGCTCGCCGCAGGCATCCGAGCGGGACGCGGAGACGTGATTGTCACCATTGACGCGGATCTGGAAAATCATCCCGAAGACATCCCCCTGCTTCTTGCCAAACTGGGTGAGGGATACGACGTAGTCACGGGCTGGCGCCAGCACCGATGGCACGATTCGGTGAGCCGCCGCATATTCTCGCGCGCTGCCAATGCGCTTCTTTCCCGCCTCTCCGGACATCGCCTGCATGACGCCGGATGCACCCTGCGCGCATATCGCGCGGATGTCCTGAAAAATATGTCTTTTTCCGGCGACATGCACCGGCTCCTGCTCGCCTATCTCGCGGTGCGCGGAGCGGCCATTACCCAAATGCCCGTGCGCTTTACCCCCCGCCGTCATGGCTCGTCAAAATACGGCTTGGGGCGGATATTTGGCACTATCCTGGACATGATTGCGTTTACCTTTTTTGAACGCTACCACAACCGTCCCCTGCATTTTTTCGGAGCGGCAGGGCTCGGCATGCTGTGTTTAAGTTTTCTGACATTTATCGTCATGGTGATCTTGCGCGTCTCGGGCGGCCCTACCTTTATTGAGACCCCCCTGCCCGTGTTGGCGGTATTTTTCGCGCTCGTGGCATTTCAGGCCATCCTGCTCGGCCTCGTCGCCGAATTTCTGTATCGTTTTTCCAAGCATGAACTTCCCTCATCTTCAGAGCACTATATTCGCAACGAAGAAGAGCGCGCATAACACTTTTGAAACATGTGCGGCATAACCGGATTTTTCGGCAAGGGTACTGAGCAGGATCTCCGGCGCATGAACGCCACCCTTGCGCGCCGCGGGCCTGACAGCGAAGGATATTTTTCAGATCCTGCGCGCGGGATATTTTTGGGCATGCGGCGGCTTGCCATCATTGACGTTGCGGGCGGCGCCCAGCCCCTGTTCAACGAAGACGGCAGTATCGCCGTCATGCTCAACGGCGAGATTTATAATTATCGGCAACTGCGCGAGCACCTGGAAGGAAAACACACGTTTAAAACCCACAGCGATACCGAGACCATCGCGCATTTGTACGAAGAAGAAAGAGAAGCATTTGTTGAAGGACTTGAAGGCATGTTCGGCCTGGCGATCTGGGACGGACGCGCAAAAAAGCTTGTCATCGCCCGCGACCGATTCGGAGAAAAGCCGATATATTATGCCCAGACGCCGGGCGCATTTGTGTTCGGTTCGGAAATGAAAGCAGTGCTGGAGCATCCGGCGGTTTCGCGCGACATGGATCGTACGGCGCTTGCCGCATATCTGCGGCATGAATACATACCGGCGCCCGCAACCATTTTTTCCAGCGTTAAAAAACTTCCCGCAGGACACATTATGACCGTCGCCTCCGACGATGTGAAAATCCGGAGATACTGGGATATCGCTACAGCAAGCACAGATCCGACACTACCATCCTCCGAAGACGCGCTTACCAAAGAGCTGGATACCCGCCTCTCCTCTGCGGTAAAAAAAATGCTCGTCTCCGACGTGCCACTCGGCGTGTTTCTCTCCGGCGGAATAGATTCCTCCACGGTCGCGTGGTACGCCCAACAACACAGCACCCGGAAAATAAATACGTTTTCCATCGGGTTTGAAGACGCATCGTTTGACGAGTCCGGCCACGCGGCAAAAGCCGCCGCACGCATGGGTACCGAGCATACAACGACCATGTTTTCCGACGCTGAACTTCTCTCGCTTCTGCCCGACTTATACACCTATCTGGACGAGCCCATGGCCGACCCCTCGCTCTTGCCGACCACCCTGCTGTCGCGCTCTGCGCGTCGTAAAGTCACCGTCGCTCTCGGCGGCGACGGCGCTGATGAACTTTTCTTGGGATATTCCACATTTCAGGCGGAAAAACTGGCGCAATGGTACGGCCATATTCCGCGCGTCGTGCAGAGACGCATCATTCGCCCTGTGATAGACGCCCTGCCATCGTCATCCCGCTATTTGTCTTTTGATTACCGCCTAAAAAGATTTGTGCGACACGCGGACGAGACGGGTGCCGAGCGCCACTCCGCATGGATCGGCGCGTTTCCGCCGGAAGAAATGTCCCTGCTTCTTGCGGATTCCCCGACCGCACTGCCCGCCCTGTCCGCCCGCACGGTTGAAGATTTTTATCTCACCAGCTATCTTCCCGATGATATTCTGGTAAAAGCAGACCGTGCCAGCATGTACGAAGGCCTGGAAACCCGCGCGCCCTTTCTGGATCCGTCGCTCGCGGCATTCATCTATTCACTCCCCCCCTCGTACAAACTCCGCGGATTCAAAACCAAATATCTCCTCAAGAAACTCATGCGCCCGCGCCTCGGCCGCGATATCACTGACCGTAAAAAACACGGCTTCCAGCCGCCCATCAGCCGATGGCTCCACGAAGACCTTACTCCGTTGATACGCGAGCACCTCAATGCAGAAAAATTAAAACGCGACGGCATTTTCAATCCCGCGTATGTCACACGGCTGATAGCCGAACATCAAACAGGCACAGCCGACCACCGCAAAGAACTCTGGACACTCCTCGTCTTCCACCTCTGGAAACAACACTGGATGCCATAATCGTGAGAGAAACATACGCCCGGCCTGCAGGTCGGGCGTCTTCTCTTTTTTTCCGCGCGTCATTGGTAGACATTCCCCCCTCCATCCGTGTATGAGGACGTCCCATCGGTGAAGATGTTTTGTTCG
>CAYIBQ010000018.1:0-13502 GCA_964361695.1 uncultured Candidatus Saccharibacteria bacterium
CTCAATCAAAATGAGGCCAGTCCCGCCACCTTGCAATTCATTGCAAGACACCACAAAAAAATACTCTTTTCATTAGAAGAAAGAAAAATCCGGCGCGCGCAAAATGAAAAGAGCAAAGAGTATTTTTCTGTGGTGTGGCGAGCGGAGCGAGCGGTGGCGGGGCTGGCTTCCTTGGTCTGGTTTCGTTCAGTAGTTTTTGATAAAATAGGTTCTAGCCAAACTGTAAAGACACACCAAGAGAGAAAAGTCAGAGAGTTTTGGTTTGCCTCGCTTCGCTCGGCGACTAAATTGTATTCAACTTTGGGGGTAAAAACGAATCGACGGTTTCGTATTTTGGGGGAAGAATATTTTTAATCGTATGGAAACAAGCGATCGCTCTCTCATTTCTATAATTATCGTTGTTGCGATAGCCATCGCTGTCGGATTTTTCTATTTGAATAGCAAAATTGAAGTAAGTCAGCACCCTACGCAGGATGAATGGCTGAGTGTTTACACGTCTCACAATATCCGCAAAATGACGGACCCGTGGCGACAAAGAGTTGCCGTCAATGTTGCTATTATTTCGCAAGATGCTGATGGAAAACCTCTTGTCCCGAAAGAAATGATTATTACAATGACTTCTGCGAACGGACAAGAACTGATTACTGGAATTGGCAAAGACCAATATACGCAAACCGCCGAGAGCATGGCCAAATCTATTTTGGAGGATTATGGCGTTGCGAAAGAATATAAATTGACTGTTCAATTTATCGATTAAAAATATGGAAAAATTGAACAAGAATCTAGTTAAAGTAGGCGCGATGGTGGCCATTTTGTTGGTAGGTGTTTCAGTGTCTTACTATTTCTTTGTTTTTTCTCCCAAACAACGAACACAAGATCAGGAACGAGATTTTCTATTTTCCATGAAACAAGAATGTCAAAAAGCTGGCGACAAGTTGTACCAAGCGGACGTAAATTCTTTAGGGCAAAATGGTCTGTTTGTTCCCAAATATGCATATAATAAATCATTAAATACTTGTCTTTATTTCGGCGGACATATTGAAAAAGATTGGATAAACAAATGGATAAAAGATAGTTTTACAAACGAAGAAATTATTTCGTTTATGCGTTCCGGGGAACAAGTAATTTTAGGAGACACCTGCCCAAGTTGCTTATCGAACGAGGATTTTGACGAAAGAAAACGAAAGTTGTTCGGTGAGTAAATCACTTGGATTGAGTGCCCCCAAAGAAAAATTTAAAATTGTTAAATCTCGGGGCGAAGCCGCTCCGAATTCACGAGGGGCGCCGAAGTGCGTTCGGACTAATTTAAGAATGCTACACGTTTTTATATGGCGATATTTGAAGCACGATTAAATATAAACGGAGAGATTTACATCCTGAATAATCACATTGGCAAGTTTGATCGTGCTGCGAAGGAGGTGGGAGATAATGCTAGCCCATTGGAATTTCTGGCCGCATATGACCGTCTCGCTGGGCAAATAAGGAATGAAGCAGGAGAGAACATTGAAAACGGCATTTTTAATGCTAAGTATCAGAAGTGGAAGCACGAGCAACCCGCCTATATCAAAACTCTTGAGGAGAGGGAGCGAAACCTTAATGAAGGAGAAAGACAGACCATTGAGCTGAACATAAAGAATATAGACCACAAGAGAGCTTTTCTGGGTACTTTAATGACAATTTCCGCCGCACTCATCGCCGGACTCTTCCTTTTTATGAGTGGGAAGCAGAACGAAGGATATTATGAAGTTCTCGCAATGCTCAGTGGAGTGGGTTTAGCAGTATTTGTGGGCAGTTCTGCTTACTATCTTAGGTTGCTTTTGTCCCAAGAGAGCGAAGAGGGTGACGATCGATTAGAATTTGTAAGAAAATCCAAGGAGGACTTCATTGAAAAAGTTGGCATTGTAATAACTGATCTTGATAGCTATGAAAAATATAGACAAGACAAGTATGAGGAGGAGAAGAAACTCAAAAGAAAAATACGCGGTTCTGACGAAAAGTACTTTAAGTTAATTACCGGATTATTTATCTTGTCGGCCGTTCCTCTTACTATTATGTTTATAATCGCTGGTTTCTGTGGGAGGTGCTAACTTCGTCCAATAATCGGCATCTCAAAACCATAACAAAACTCCGACGTACATCGGGGTTTTATTTTATGCGGACGGGAGGGGTGTCTCTCCGTCTTTGGTGACGAGGGTGGGGGAGGGCATGGGGAAGAGCATAGCGCCTCCTTTTTCCAGGTATTCCCGTTCGCGTTTGAGCAGCTCATCGCGGAAAAACCAGATAAGTACAAGGAGGCACGACGGATGCATAGCGCGCATGCGCTCTTCGGAAATGACTTCAATATCCGTGCCGAGCGTCCGCAGTCCCGTTTTTTCCGGATTGCGGTCGCACAAGTAGGGGACGAGGTCTTTGCCGATGTTGAAATACTGCAAAAGCACGTTGCCTTTGGTGGAGGCACCCAATCCTATCACGGTGCCGCCGCGCTCTTTTTCTTTTTGCAAATATCCCACGATGCTGTTTTTGAGATCGGTGATCTTTTTGCCGAACGCATGGAATGTCTCGGGGCGCTCCAGACCCATCGCGGTTTCTTCATCCAAAACCCCCTGTACGTTCGGCGATACCACAAGTCCGTCTTTTCTGTGCTTCACAAACACGCGCAAACTGCCGCCGTTGACCGGATTGGTGGACGCGTCAACCACCTCGAGATCGTGCATGCCAAGGAGCGTGCGGAGCGTGCCGAGAGAGTAGTACAGCAGGTGCTCGTGGCAGATGTCAAAAAAATTCATGTTCTGAATGATGTCGCTAAGATACGAGAGCTGAATGCACCACACGCCTTCAGAATGCAGGATATCTTTAACGTCCGCGACAAACGCATGCGGGTCGTTCAGATCATAAAACATGGCGATGGATGTGATTGCTTTGAATTTCTGGATGCCGCCGCTGACTTCCATGGCTACGGCTTTGGAAAAATAGTCGGTACGGATTTTAATGGCGGGATCAAGGCCGGGGAGCGCGGGAATATTTTTGGCAGGGTCAATGCCGAAACGACCAACCGAGGGCGGAAAAAAGGTGAGCATGGTGCCGTCATTGCATCCGATGTCCATGACCGCATCACCCGGCTGGAACGATACCCGTTTTTGCACCTCATCGGCTATTTCCTTGAGGGCGTCCCGCATCATGGGATTGGTGGCCGAGCGGTAAAAATACTCACGGTACAGCAGATCGCGGTCTACGGTCTCGCGCAATTGCAGAAGTCCGCACGCATCGGGATTTTTACTGCGGTCGCACAATGTCCAGGTGAGCGGGAAGCGGCTTTTGGCAAGGGGATTGCCCTCGTTGGTAGGGACAAAGGATGAAGCCAAAAACTGCTCTCCCAGGGAGAGGACATCAGTCAACTGCTCACTGCCGCATAGGCGGCAGACGTCAATGCGTTTGTAGTTCATATATGCGGGACGCGCGTTGGAAGTGGCCGGAATATTTCTTTTATAATCATGCGCAACAACTCCAAACCCGTGCGGAAATTTTTTGCCTTGCGCACGCCGCCGATGCGCTTGGACTCATGCGTGGGGATTTCAGCGATGCGAAGTCCCGCGCGGGCAAACCGGGCGGATGTCTGCGTGGGAAATGTAAGGCCGTCCTCATCTATCTGCAATGCAAGGAAGCGATCTTTGCGGTATGCGCGAAAACCGTTCATGGCGTCGGTGTATGACGCGCCAAACAGTACATTGATGAGCGTCGTAAATATCCAGTTGCCCAGGCGCGTGATCGGCGTATCGTCCTGGCTTCCGCCTCCGGCGCAGTAGCGGGACGCAATCACCAAATCGTATCCCTCATTCGCTTTCGCGACAAGTGCGGGGATGGTCGCGGGGTCGCAGTTGCCGTCGCCCATAAACTCCATGATGATGTCGCCCTGTGCCACGGCCATGACTTCCCGCATGCCCTGGCCGTATCCGCGTTTTTTCTGCACGAGTACGGTCCAGCCGTTGGCGCGACACCATTCAATGGTGCCGTCGGTTGACCCGCCGTCCACCACGATGATCTCGTCCGTCCATTCTCTGCGAATGTTGGGCAATACGTGCGGCACGGCATCCACCTCATTCAACGTCAAAATTGCAAGCGTTGTTTTCATAGGCGATATGCGAATACTCTTTAGCATAGAGGATTAAGCGTCTGTATTCAAGGAATCACGGCTCTTGAAAAGATTTTTCAATATGATATAGTGCTGATGTGGTTCCTTTTGGTTCAAATCAAATATCCTTGGAGGTAGCTATGACAAACCTGTGGGTAGAAGCGCACCCCTTTCTCTCTTTAGCTTTTGGGGTTTTTATCACCATGCTCTTGTTGTTTTTTACGGGAGCATATGTCTGGTATCAGAGAAAGCGATGGCCGGAATGGTATAAAGCGCGTACAGGACGATATCCTCGTGGTCGCTACCCATACATGTAAATTAAGCGTGGTTTTTTCCGAGCCAGTAAAAAGCCGTCACGCGAGGTGACGGCATTTTCTTTTAGGCGTGGGTGACCAACCAAACCTCTACGGCTTCAGCAGGCTGGTGAGCACAACGACATAACCGACAACAAAGAGCGCGATCACGAATATGGCCACGTAATAAATCAATCCGCCTATTCCGCCGCGACCGTACGTCAAACTCACCTCAAACGGGTTTGCGGCCGGATCCAATTGCGACCATTGGAACTGCAGCGCCGCTTGAATACGCATGCCGATCAGACGCCATCCGCTTTCCGTGATAACCCACCAGGCAGCGGTCAGGAGCAATCCAAACATCACTCCAAGGACGGTCTCCAGTTTCGTGCGCGTGCCGCCGGAGAGAAATGCGAACACAACCGCATTTGCAACGAGCATCACGTTAAAGCGTTGCCATATCGCTTGCCGCTCCGAATTGATGATCGCCGTATGAGCGCTGAAAAGACCTGTGAGTGCGATGTCGGCATATTACTCCGTCGCCTGCGTCGCCGTTGGGCGCACCTCAAACAAAATAGGCGTAATCTGCGGTTCTGCCATTGCTTGTTTCCTTCGCGCGAGAGAATAATAATTGGAGGAACGTGGCAGTATTTGTATCAGAAAAATATCTTCAGCGCAAGCCCCGACAATAGCTTTTGTGATTGAGTCGGTATCATCCGTATGCTAGCATATACGACATGAACGAAAGCGTACAAAAAATTGCGGGTTTGTTGGTGTGTTCGCAGTGCCGCACGGCACTCGTATCGGATGCTCATAGATTCTCCTGTGCTGTGTGTGGCATGGTGTATCCCACGACTGACGGTATTTTGGATATGCGTACTCCCACAGATCGCGAGAAGGCCGAAGCCGTGGACTGGTCCGGTCACTGGGGCGACGAGCATCAGGGAAGTTTATTCCAAAAGTTTTTCGGTTTTTACCGCAAACACGTCTTTGCCCGCACAGTAGCGCACGTTACTGACCGCTATTTTGCGCCCGAGGGCATTTTTGTTGAGGCCGGATCGGGTACCGCCGAGACATCGGTGCGTATGGACAAACGCGGAGGCAAGCGAGTGCTGGTGGCGTTGGATATTGTGTTTCCGGTGCTCACGCATTGCGTTCCCTTGATGGATGTGAAAATATGCGGCGACGGTTTTCATCTGCCGTTTCGCGATGCGTCACTGGATGGCATCTGGAACCTGGGCGTGATGGAGCACTTCACCCACGAGCGGATTGATGAAATGATACGCGAGTTCCGGCGCGCGCTGAAACCCGGCGCCCGTCTTATTCTTTTCTGGCCTGCGACCAATTCCATACCGCAAAAAATGTTGAAAATCGTAGAAAAGATAATCAATCTGAAAAAACGCGAGCACAAGTTCCAGTTTCATCCAGACGAAATTTCGCAACTGCGGTCCAACCGACAGGCGCGCGAAATTCTGCAGAGAAACGGATTTACTTCGCTGTATGTGGACTGGGGTATGGCAAGCGGCATGGCGTTCAAATCGGTGGTAGGGGAGAAACTGGTTGCAGTGTAGTATGCGAAGTTGGCTGAAACGTATCGCAAAAAAACATTGGCTCGTTTTTGTGCTGGCTCTTTTGGTGAGCGATATTTACGGAAGCCATCACATTTTTATCCCGCGCATATTGGGGCCGGAGCGGGTAGCGACATACTATCCGCTTACGTTTGCGGCGCATCCGGATGCGGCGTTTTATGGTCTGCGGGCAAACGCGGTGTATTACGGCGATTGGCGCACGGGTGATGTAAGCGTGTCGGAAAATGCGGATAGTCCGTGGCTCCTGCCGCCGTTCGGCGCCGTCCTCATCGGAGGCATGGGGCGCGTGTTGGGTTCGCTGGATCGCGCGTTTGTGGTGTCCGATTTTCTCTTTCCGCCGCTTATTTTTATTGCTCTCTATTTTCTCGCTTTTGAACTGACGGCCGTGCGGACGCTGTCTCTTGTGTTCGCCTCGTTCTTTGTTTTTATCCCCATGGCGCTTCTTGCATTTCCGCCGCTCACGCCGTCCCTCCTGCGCATGCTGGTAGAGCGCATCATGCCGGAGCCCGCGAGTATTTTATATTTTTCCCGTCTGGAATATCCCAAAACCACGTTTCTTTTTTATGCGTCGGCGTCGTATAGCACCGTGCGCGCACTGCGTAGAGGCGAGCGATGGACCGTATGGCTTGCAGGTATATCATTTGGTCTGATGTTTTATAATTATCTGTATGACTGGGTGTACTTTTTCATAGCACTGTGCCTTACGGCGACTTTTTTTGCGATGCAGAGAAATTATGCGCCGTGCATGCGCCTTGCCAAGATCGCCAGCATCGGATTTCTGGTCTCTCTACCGTACTGGTACAATATGTTTCTTCTGCGGCGACTGCCGCACTATCACGAACTGGAAGCGCGCATCGGCATGGAAACGGGTCATGCGTTCCGTTTGTTCTCGGTCTGGAAGAGCTATGTCCGCAGTATCCTGCTCGGCGCGCTCGCGGTATGGTTTGCACCCCGTCATCAGCGCGCCGTGCTGTGGTATATCCTCGGAGGATTGGGCGCGTTTTTTGTGGCTGTAAATCTGCAGGTGGTGCTGGGCTTCAATCCGCATCCTGACCATTGGTACCGCATTTCATTTTTGCCCGTAGCTCTCGCTATGCTGTTCACAGGGTATTGGGCGTGCAAGCGATATCTTTCTGTCCGCATCCTCTCCCATGGTCCTGTAATAGCGATGGTTTTTATAACACTAATAATGGGGCGTTCCCTCATCTCGCAATATCAGTATAGCGTCCGTGATGCGCAGTATTACGCGCTTGATCCCGCGTATGCCGCCGCGTATGTGTGGCTTGAACAGGAGGCAGAAAAAAATGCCACGGTCGCGGCTCTGGATTTTGCGACCAATAATGAATTGGGCCTGCATACGGCGCAAAAGACATTTGTGCTCAATGCCGTGCACACTACGGTTCCGGACGAGGAAATATGGCGGCGGTATATGCGCGCGAGCACTATCGCGGGCATGTCGGTGGAGCGGTTTGGGGAATTGATACAAGGAGATCCTGTGATTTTTCACCTGACGCATAATACGTATCGCGACAATTCATTTGACAGCAGTTTTCGCTACGACGAGCGCTCGCTTCGCTGGCTACCCGATGATGTCCGTGAGCGGAGGATTGCGCAATACCGGGCGCTTGTCGCGGCGGGCGGGACGGAGGCGGAACACGATCCTGATTATGTACTCGTCGGCCCTCGCGAAGAACGCCTGACATCCGCGGCAGTGGCGAAAAACATGCGTAATGTGTACTCTGCCGGAGGTGTCAGCATCTATCGTCCGACAAAACCATGAAAATAATTTTTCTCAACATCTGGGGCGGCAAGGTGTACGAGCCGCTGATGGAATTTATGCGAAAGCACGCGCCGACTACGGACTTTTTCTGCTTGCAGGAAGTGCTTGATTCGCCGGAAGTCCGCACGGTCTCATTGGGCTGCCGCGCGAATATTCTTACTGACCTCAAAGCGACGCTACCGAGTTTTATATCGTACTTTGCACCCGCGGTGCGGAGTTTTGACGGCGACATATCGTGGGATTTTGATTTCGTACTTGGCAACGCAATCCTTGCAAGGGATGCTATAGTCGTCTCTTCGTCTGGAAATTTCCCTGTATCGGAGGGCGGGCTGCATGTTAACCAACAGCAACCGTTCCCGCACCTTTTACAGTTCTTGCGCTTTGAGCAAGGGGACGTGCACTATACGCTTGCGAACATACACGGCATTGCGCATCCCGGCTCCAAGCGTGATACTAATGCGCGCATCGCGCAGTCGCAAAAAACGCTGGACTTTCTTGCGGAAGAAAAAGGAGAAAAAATCCTCGGTGGGGACTTTAATCTTCTGCCCGACACCGAGAGCATCCGCATGATTGAGCGCGCCGGTATGCGAAATCTCATCGCGGAGTATGGCATTACGACTACTCGCAATCTGCTCTCCTACGGCTTGTACCCCGAAGCAGAACGCCAATATTTCGCCGATTATGCGTTTGTTTCTCCCGGAATAAACGTCAAAAGTTTTACCGTGCCGCAGATTGATATCTCTGATCATTTGCCCCTGATACTTGAGGTTGCGTAAGAGTAGGAATGCGATATAGTCATAAGAGGTGAGGAATTGTCTGTTTATTTGTTAATTTTTTTGTCCATGTTTTTCTCCAACGAGATGTCGTCACAGATGAAAGGGCGCGTACAAATGCTCGGTATGCTTCTCATGATAGGACTGATATTAAGCTCGTTTGCATTCGCGCTGGCCTACGTCGTGGACGCATGGGACACGGCATCCAACCGCATCGCTCCGCGCCAGTTTACCGTGACCGGAGAGGGGAAAGTGGCGGTCAAGCCCGACCTTGCCGTGGTGACTGCGGGTATCCTGACGCAGGCCGCAAAGATCGGAGAGACACAGGCCGAGAATGCCAAAAAATCAAACGCGATTCTCGCGTTTCTCAAACAGCAGGGCATCGCAGAAAAAGATCTCAAAACCATAGGGTACAATATCTCGCCGCGCTATCAGTACTATAACAGTCCGCCGTGCATTTCTTTCCCTTGTCCGCCCCAGCGCCCGCCGGAAATCACCGGATACGAAGTGCGGCACACGATTGAAATAAAAATTAAGGACTTTGCAAAAACAGACGCGATTCTGGATGGCGTGGTCACTGCCGGCGCCAACGAGGTCGGATCAGTCAGCTTTACCGTAGATGATGCGGAAAAGCCGCGTGCTGATGCCCGCGCGGAAGCAATCACCGACGCCGAAGAAAAGGCAAAAGTACTTGCACAATCGCTCGGCGTACGCTTGGGCAGAGCAACGGGATTCTTTGAGTCCGGTTCAGGCATGCCCGTGCCCTTCTACGGCCTGGAAGGAAAGGGGGGTGCGTATGGGGGCGACATGGCGGTTCTTTCCCGTGCGCCCGAGGTGGCACCCGGCCAGCAGGAAATCCAGTCCATCGTCAACATCACATACGAATTCAGGTAGGCCTCTTCCTCTTGATCCTTTCAGAAAAACGGACTATATTGTTCATAGTCCGTTTTTTATTGTGCCGCGGTAGCTCAGTGGTAGAGCAGACGCCTGAAGAGCGTCGTGTCGTCAGTTCAATTCTGACCCGCGGCACTATTGAAGTTCTCCACAATTGCATAAGCGAACAGTCATGCTATAATAGTATTATATAATACTAATTTCAGTAGCATGAGAACTGATAAACAAAAAGTACTTGGAATGAGAAGGCTCGGCAAGAGTTATGCTGAGATAAGAAAGGAGATAGCAATCCCTAAAAGTACATTATCGGAATGGCTAGGAAAGAGTGATTGGTCGACCAGAATTAGAAAACAGCTTACCGAAAAAGCGAAGGAAAAAAGTGTCATTCATTTGCGAAAGTTGGATAGAATTAGGGGGGTCCACCTGGCGAAGGTTTATGCAGAGGCGCGTAAAGAGGCAAAAGCAGAATTCAGGAAGCTTAGATTTTATCCTCTCTTCATATCCGGTATCTCCTTGTATTGGGGAGAGGGGGACAGGGCTACTGCCCATCAGGTTAAGATTGCCAATATTGACCCCAAAATGATTCGATTGTTTGTTTACTTTTTGCGGAAAGTATGCAATGTTCCCCTGGAGAGGATTCGCGCTTATGTTCTGCTTTATCCGGACTTGTCAGAAAGCGGATGTCGCGCATTTTGGATAAAAGAATCTCATCTCCCCCCGGGCAACTTTAATAAGTCCATTGTTATCCAAGGACGGCACAAAACACGACGTGTTCGGTATGGAGTTTGCACTGTAGGAGTGAGTAGTAGATATCTTAAGCAAAAAATGCTTGTATGGCTTAATCTCTTGCCTGAAGAATTATTGAAACAGATAGCAATGATGCGGCCATAGTTTAATGGTAGGACGGCTCGTTGCCAACGAGCAGGTGGGAGTCCGATTCTCCCTGGCCGCACCAAACTAACAAAAAGATGGGAGACTTATACCAAAAGATAAAGGGCGATATAGCCGATGTGCTAGGACTGCTCCTCACACAACCATTCTATATTGTGGTCCTTATCGTGAGTAGTATTTTGGTCGTCTTTTCAATTATCTATGAAGGCAGATATTTATCTCAGAGTTTTTCTCTCCTGATCATAGGGATCGCAGGAACTCTTTGGCGATTCTTTATCATTGATCTGCGTACAATTTGTGGGGTAGGGCGCGACTCTTGGTGGAATGTTCCGATCACCTTGCTTTGGCACATAGGCAACTTGTTGCTTTTTGTTACTTTGGTCTTTTTGATCGTTTAGTCGCTACGCGGAAACCACGGGGGTTTGCCCCCGCGTAGTTTAGCATCTTCCCCTGTCTTATGAGACTATATCATAAAAAGAGCAAACTATTTTTGAAGAAAAACTCCACTTTGCGGGATTTTCAGAAATATGTCGCGGCAATGGTGCGGGAGCGCGGTTTCAACAAAGAGAGTACGCCCCAGCGATTTATGATGCTGATGGAAGAGTGCGGGGAAATGGCAAAAGCCGCCCGCAAAGCCGCGCGGATCAAATCAGACAAGCATTCGGAACAATTTCATGTCGGTCACGAAGCGGCGGATGTTTTTATCTATCTTCTTGATATCTGCAACCACTTCGGCATAGACATGGAGCAGGCCTTTCGGGGAAAAGAGGAGATCAATAAAAAAAGAGTATGGGAATAATAAAACGCCGGAGCATATGCTCCGGCGTTTTATTCAGTTCCTTACATCATATCCCACGCGGATGTTTGCTCCCTCCTGTTTGATTTTTCTCACGGCAAGACCGCGGATTTCGGAAAGATTACGAACATGCGTGCCGCCGCAGGGGACGCCGAAGTCGCCGCCGAACATCACTACGCGCCCCGGCTTTCCCGCTGGAATAGTGTCGGGAACGAAGCGCACGACTGATGCCATGTCCTCCTTTGGCATAAAGTGCACGGATACATCCTTGTTCAAGCGGATAGTTTCTGCGGCAATTCGTTCAACATCTGCTTTCAGCTTTTCTTTGTCCCTATCACCCAGCATGCCGCCATACTCCACATAGGGGCCCTGGGGAAAATGATACCCCTTGCCCGGTGTCCATCCTAAATCCAGTTCTGCAATAGCGAAGTCCACCAGATGTCCTGCGGAATGGATGCGGCTGTGCAGTGTTCTTCGCTCTTCATCCACGCGGCACGACACGCGTTCCCCTTCACGAAATATACCGTTCGTAAAATGTCCGATATGTTTTACGATGCTATCAATCCACCGCACTTCCTCTACGGCGAATGTCGCGGCAGGGGATTGTATCATCCCCGTGTCATACGGCTGTCCGCCGCCCTGCGGATAAAGAATGGTTTGATTTAGTATCACCACATCCTTGTCATTTTCGCGTGTGACGCTTATGACTTCAGCGTCGCAGGTGAGCGCTGAAAAATCCTCAAGATAGAGCAATTTCGTTTCCATACTTTTTAAGTATACACTAACAAACGATCGTCAGCAAGTGTATACTTCAGATATTTGAATAAAAGATGCGTACGATTTTGGGTAGATCGCTTTTTGATTTTTCTCCTTCGGCAAGGCGTGTGAGAAGATCCGCAGGAGTGAGCCAAAAGTATTCTACAAAATCATCAGGGTTGTACTGCGGCGCCTCGTCGCGGCGTATCTCCCACACTTTCATAAATGCGTGCACGTCGTGGGTGTGGGGCGTGAGGTATCCGATCATCCGGCAGGGAGTCGCATCCGCATCCAGATTGAGTTCTTCCCGCAGTTCGCGACGAAATGTTTCTTCATACGTCTCTCCGGTCTCCACATGTCCGCCCATGCTCATATCTAAACAGAGCGGATAACTGCGTTTATCCGCGGTGCGCCGCGGAATCCACAGTTCTCCTTTGCTGTTGATAACAAAGGCATTGACCACGCGGATGTTGCGCAGGCCTTCGGCATACACTTCCGACCGCGGCTTTTGCCCAATCACGCGGTCTTCGGTATCCACCAAATCCAAAAGTTCGTCGTGCATATTCAGTAACTGCTGGATGTTCTCCGCTCTACGAGAAAAACGTGAATGACGCGCTCGTGGGCAAGCAGTTCATAGCGGATACGGTATGATCCGATTCTTCTTCGCCAAATGTTTTGTTCGCCCTTCATTTTTTTGATGTCGCCGTAGAATGGATCTTCTGGAAAACCCTGAATGACAGCCAAAACATGCTCCGCCTGTTGGCGCGGAACGCGTTTGAGGAATCCATACACCGAGTCATCAATCTGTAAAACCCAGTTTTTGGCGGAGCTCATCAAGAGTAAGGAATTTTCCTGCCGCCCTGTTTCTTCGGGCGCGGGCGAGCGCCCGCTTCTCCTGCGTCGTCGGCGTATACTCCGGGATGATCCGCGCGGTCAATAGTCGCTCGTATTCCTCACGCGGAAGCACCACGAGATCTGTTCCTTGTGTGAGTTTTTTTGGGATAGTAAGTGTACCCATACGGTGATAATAGCGCCTGGTATGAAAAAATCAAGATATGTCTCTATTGTACCAAGCTCGCACCTATTTTCAAAACAAATGAATGAATCGCCCCGCCACCGCCTCGCTCTGCTCGGCAACCCCCGAAAGAAAACATTCCTTGCTTTTCTGTTTTGCGCGGGGGTGATTTTTTCTGAAATATGGAAAGGGTGTTTTCTTTCGGGGGTTCTGCCCTCAATGCTTCGGGCAGTGTGGCGGGGCTTCAATGCGGACTCGGCAAAGCGGAAAAACTATTTTCTGGGGAAAGGGTTTCCCGTTTTGCCTCGGCTAACTTGAATTTGTATTTTGTCCGTGCGGGGGAGGGGTCTGGAGAAGCATTAGCCTTTGCGCGAACCTATTTTAGCAAGAATACAGAAGAAGGAGAATAGAGATAGGGAAAGCTCCGCGTGCGCCTTGTGGCGCACCCAAAACAGAGAAATTATCTCTTCAATTTTTTATTTCGCACGCGCCCACCCCCCCAATTCTTAAAGGGAGAGAAAATTTCTCTGTTTTGTGATTTCCGTTTCGCAGAAATGCGGAGCTACAACGGTTAGCAGTGTTTGAC
>CAYIBQ010000019.1:0-13143 GCA_964361695.1 uncultured Candidatus Saccharibacteria bacterium
TGGCCTCGGTGGTTTCAATCCTGCCGTGCATGAAAAAAGAAGCGGCCATGGTTTTAAAAAGCGCCCGTCGCTGGCCGGTTTCCCTTCCAAACTTTTTTCCTTTTTTGAGATGGCGCATATCAACGGAAGGTTCCAAATTCCAAATCCCAAATTTCAAATAAATTCCAAATGCCAATATTCAAATTCCAAACGAGTGTTTTTGTGATTGGTGTTTTGGTCATCGGAGTTTATTTGGGATTTGGCGCTTGGTGCTTGGAATTTATGGTTTGAGGGTGATGCCGAAATTGCCAAGCGCTTTCTTGATTTCCTGGATGCCTTTTTCTCCGATGCCTTCAATGTCGCCGAGCGATGACGTGCGCTTGCGGGCAAGCCCCCCCACGGTTTTGACGCCTGCTTCGCGCAGGGCATTGAGTGTCCGGCTGGACAGCTTCAAGTCATCAAGTTTCGTCTTGAGCGCATCATCATCGGCATTTTCTTTTTCATCTCCCTCCTCATCGGCTGTTTGAGGAGCAGTACCCATGTCCTCGCGCTCTGATGCCCGTGCGGCAAATCCTTCGCGGATCGCCGAAAACTGTTCCGTGAGAATGCCCGCCGCAAACATAAACGCCTCTTTCGGCTCCAGGGAGCCATCGGTTTCAATGGTGAGCAGGAGGCGGTTGTAGTCCGTGCGGTCGCCCACGCGCATATTTTCTACCTCATAATTTACATGACGTACGGGTGAAAATGCCGCATCCAAGGCAATGCTTCCCACGTCCACTTTTTCTTTGGAGCGCGATTCCACGGGTACATAGCCCAATCCCGATTCTACGACCGCCTCAATGTGCAGTTTGGTCTTTTTTGCGGTAATAGTGGCAATGTGCAGATCGGGACTGACCAGTTCCACCTGGGACGGCATTTTAAAATCCTTGCCCGTCACTTCCTGCTCGCCGGTTGCGGACAGGGTGATGGTAAACGGCCCGTCCTCATGGAGACGGAAACGCATCTGTTTCAGGTTGAGCGTGAGGTCGGTTACGTCTTCCATGACGCCCTCAATGGTTGAAAATTCATGCCCTACGCCTTCTATTTTTACCAGCGTAATGGCACTGCCCTTGAGCGAGGACAGCAAAATGCGGCGCATGCTGTTGCCAAAGGTATGCCCGTAACCCGGGTACAAGCCCTCAATCTCAATGACGGCGCGATTGCCTTCATCGCGGATCACGTTGGGCTTTTGCGGAAGAGGAATCATATGTACAATGTCAAATGTCAAAATCCAAATGACAAAATCAACGACGGAAGCCCAAAATCCAGAACGCTTCTAAGGTCTTTGGATTTTGGATTTGATTTGACATTTGGGCTTTGAACTTTGGATTTATCGTGAGTAAAACTCTTTAATTTTTACGACATCAAAATTATGACCCAGCTCGTCCGGCTCCGGCATGCCGGCAAGGGTACCCTCGCTACTGGCGGCATCTATGGTAAGCCACCGGGGCAACGCGCTGTGTCGCTGTTGGTTTTCGCCTCCCTGGGATGCAAGACGCGCTTTTTGCGCGCGTTCTGTCAGGGCTATTTTTTCTCCTACGCGCACGGCATATGATGGTACAGAAACGCCGCGGCCGTTTACGGCAATATGGCCGTGGCCGATGAGCTGGCGGGCGGATCTGCGGGACGGCGCCAAACCCAGGCGCCAGATCACGACATCAAGACGCCGCTCAACCATGCGCAGAAAATTCGCACTGAACAGTCCTGTCTCGTGCGATGCACGACCAACATACCGCTTTACTTCAGTATCGTCAAGGCCGTAGAAAAAACGCATCTTCTGCTTTTCACGCAGGAGTTCGCCGTATTCGGATGGTCCCCGTCCGCGCGGGCGCTTGCTCCCCTTGGGTCCCGGCGGAAACGCGCGGCGGGCGCATGCGCATTTTGGCCCAAGACAACGATCCCCTTTCAAAAAGAGTTTTTCACCGAGGCGGCGTTCTACCTTTTCCAGTACATGAGGCATGGCGATGTTTAAATATTTAAATGTTTAAACCCGTCGTACCTTGGCGGCTCGCGGACCGTTATGCGGGAGGGGTGTTATGTCTTTTATGCCCGTGATGTTCAGCCCGTGGTTGGCCAGTGCCCGTACTGCGGAATCGCGTCCCGACCCCACACCCGATACGCGGACGTTTATACTCATCAGTCCCGCGCGTTTGGCTTTGTCCGCCACGATTTCAGCTACCCGTGCGGCGGCGTACGGCGTGGCTTTCTTGGTGCCGGAAAATCCGACTGAACCCGATGAAGACCATGCCAGTACGTTTCCTTTGGTATCGCTGATGGTAATGATGGTATTATTATATGTCGCCTGGATATGGGCAGTACCCGCAGTCACGCGGTACAGCGAATCGGCCGCAGGTGACTTGGTGCGGGTCTCGCTTTCTCCTTCGGGGGCAGGGGCTCCTTTTGAAATAATTCGTTTCTTTCCCATATGCGCTTAAATTCCAAATTCCAAATCCCAAATTTCAAATAAATTCCAAATGCCAATATTCAAATTCCAAACGAGTGTTTTGGTGATTGGTGTTTTGGTCATTGGAGTTTATTTGGGATTTGGCGCTTGGTGCTTGGGGTTTTTATGTTGGTGATGTTGCTGATTTCCTGCCCGACCCCATGGTCTTGCGTACGTTGCCGCGGCGGGTGCGGGAATTGGTCTTGGTCCGCTGGCCGCGTACCGGCAGGCCGCGCATGTGCCGCAGGCCACGATACGCATTCAATTCCCGCAGACGCTTGATGTTGGCCGCGACTTCACGGCGCAGGTCTCCCTCAATCTTATACGATTTCTCCACGATCTCGCGGAGCCGCCCTACTTCCTGTATGCTCAAGTCCTTGGCCAGTTTGTCGGGATCTACCTGGGCGGCTTTGATAATCTTTTTTGACGCCGTCAGACCAATGCCATAAATATACGGCAATGAGTAGGCGATCTTCTTATTATCCGGAATGTTGATGCCTGCAATTCGCATATGCTTAAATCCCAAAACACAAACTCCAAATTACAAATAAATTCCAAATACGAAATACCAATGCTTCAAACGCGCGTTTTGTATTTTGTATTTTAGTCATTGTGATTTGTTTGGGATTTCGTGCTTGGTGTTTGGAGTTTTCGTCCTGTTATCCTTGTCGTTGCTTATGCTTCGGGTTGCTTTTGCACACCACAAAGAGCCGCCGTTCCCGGCGGACGATTTTGCACTTTGCGCAGCGTACTTTTACCGAAGCGTGTACTTTCATTGCGGCTCATTTCATTCTCAAAACGATCCTGCCCTTCGTAGTATCATACGGGGACATTTCCACCCGCACGCGGTCGCCCTGGAGGACCTTGATATAATGGATGCGCATCTTACCCGACAAGTGGCCCAAAATCATCTGGCCGCTCTGCAGTTGAATGCGAAAGAGGGTATTCGGCAACGCTTCCGTCACCACCCCCTCTTCAAATGTCTTATCCTGCTTCATTTCAAGAGTATACCAAATAGTAGCAGAAAGGGGCATAGCGCGTCAACTGTGTGTCGCTCACCCTCCCGCTCTCCGCTCACGCGTTGCGGCGCGGGCAAACACACTCTCGCTCGGAGGCGGGAGCCCTCGGTGTTCTCGGCCGGATGGCCGAGCCCCCGTCTCCCTTCCTCCTCGCTTCGGGTGTTTGCCACCCGCGCCTCCACAGTTCGCGTGCGAGCGGGACGGTTCGCTTATGGATGCAGGTATCAGAAAATCAATCAAAAAGGAATGTCCTTTGGCTGTAGTTCACTGAGATATTTTTTCATAAAGAACCTCCCCTTTTCTGTTATGGCTATTTGACTGCGGTATTCATTAAGGAAGCTGATTAATCCAAAAGCGTCTACGAGAGCCAACACATCCTCATTAACATGCTGTGGATCGATGTGACCGGAGTTCTTATAGAGGGTGCTCACTATTTGTTTAAATTCCCTACCTTTCGGGGCACTCAGAAATTCTTTATACTCTAATTCCCAACGATCTTCTTCGGTCATGCTTCTACTAATCTCTTGAACACTTTCCGCTTGTCCCTGCTTTATCTCGGCGAGCTGTCTTAATCGCTCTTTCAGTCCTTTTTCGTAGGATATCTTTGCGATATCCGATGCTGTTTTCCGTTCATAATAGAATCTGTCAGTAACCCTGTGTGCCCAAAAATTTATATAAGGAAGCAATCTAATAATGGCACAAGTTCCTATAACAGGTGGAATTGAGGCGTAGAAAAAATTGATAAACGGGTTACTTCCAAACAGTAACCTACTCTGAACGTATTCTATTTTTGGTATCAATAAAGCTGATTGATCTTGCCAAAAAAGCGTGTAGAAAATCTTCCAATTCCAAACTATAAACGACATTATGTATGCCCCATACAGAGGGCTGGAAGTTCTTTCTCTAAACCAAACAGCAATTGAGTTCCAAATTTCATTCATGAAGTTGAGATATAGCGTTGGTGCGGTTGAGCCGTACGCCTCTTGTGGTAATTGACGAAAAAGTTTGCTTGGTCTGCGCCCATCAGGGCGCAGAAACTTTTTTGTCACTTAGCGAGGCCATCGCTGGAAGTGGCCGAGTGTGCCGCAAGAGGCATACGGCTCAAAAGCCGCACCGAACTTATTTATCCTCTTTCTTTTTCTCCTCAAACTCGGCTTCTTTAGGGTTTTGATCTGCGGGCGGGTTTCCTGCTTCCGGAGAGGCGCCTCCGGCATTGGTATTCCCCTGCATTATGCCCTCCCCTATTTTCTGCATTGCTTTGGAGAGTTCCTGCGACATGCGGGTGAGCGCATCTTTGTCCGCCGTATCTTTGGCGGTTTTGAGAGTATTTATTTTTGACTCCACATCCGCACGGATGTCTGCTGGCACTTTGTCGCCATTGTCGGCCAGCGCTTTTTGTGCGGTGTAGACCAGGGCGTCGGCGGCGTTGCGTGCCTCCACCAGCTCGTGCCGCTGGCGGTCTTCTTCGGCGTGCAGTTGCGCGTCCTGTTTCATCTTCTCAATCTCTTCTTTGGTGAGCGATGTGGATGCCTCAATTCTCACGGACTGGGTGCGGCCCGATGCTTTGTCTTTGGCAGATACGGACAGGACGCCGTTGGCATCTATATCAAAAGATACCTCCACCTGCGGCGTGCCGCGCAGAGACGGCGGTATGCCGTCCAAGATAAAGCGGGCCAGCGTCTTGTTATCCGTGGCCATTTCGCGCTCGCCCTGCAAGACGTGGATTTCTACCGATGTCTGATTATCCGCGGCAGTGGAAAATGTTTGTGTTTTTGCGGTTGGCACCGTGGTGTTGTGCTCGATCACCCGCGTCATCACGCCCCCCAGCGTCTCAATACCCAGCGACAGCGGCGTCACATCCAGCAAAAGCACGTCCTTGATGTCGCCCTGCAAAATGCCCGCCTGTACTGCAGCACCCAGCGCTACGACTTCGTCGGGATTGATCGTGCGGTTGGGTTCTTTCCCAAAGAGTTTGCGCACCTCTTCAATAATGATTGGCATGCGGGTCTGTCCGCCGACGAGAATGACTTCATGAATTGCATCGGTGGTAAGCCCCGCGTCCTGCACGACTTTGCGTGTAATATCTATGGAACGCGTCACCATATCGCGCACCAATTCTTCCAATTTTGCGCGGCTCATGCGCATGTCCAAGTGCTTGGGACCCGATGCGTCGGACGTGATAAATGGCAGATTTATTTCGGTTTCCAATCGCGTGGACAGCTCGTGCTTTACGCGCTCGGCGGTCTCTTTCAGGCGCTGGAGTGCGAGCGTGTCCTGCGACAGATCTATGCCTTGGGTATTCTTAAATTCCTCGGCGATCCACCGGATGATGCGCTGGTCAAAGTCGTCGCCCCCCAGATGCGTATCCCCGCCCACGGCTTTTACTTCCACGGTGTCTTCGGTCACTTCCAACACGGACAAGTCAAACGTGCCGCCGCCAAAATCGTACACCACGATCTGCTCGTTTTTCTTTTTGTTGAATCCGTAGGCAAGCGCCGCGGCGGTCGGCTCGTTGAGGATGCGCCGTACGGTAAGCCCTGCGATTTCTCCGGCGGCCTGCGTGGCCTTGCGCTGGGAATCGTCAAAATAGGCCGGCACCGTGATGACGGCTTCGGTTATTTTTTCTCCGGTCTTTTCCTCGGCATCCTGCTTGAGCTTTTGTAAGATCATGGCGGATATTTCCTCCGGCCGCATCCATTTGTCGCCTACTTTCACTTCCACGCCGCCGTTTGACGCCTCTCTCATCTCATACGGGATCCACGCGCGGTCGCGCTGGACTTCCTCGTCGGAGAATTTCCTTCCCACTAGGCGCTTTACCGAAAAAATGGTGTTTTTCGGATTGGTAACGGCTTGCCGCTTGGCGAGCAATCCCACCAACCGGTCGCCTGATTTTGACACCGCAACCATGGACGGCGTGGTACGCGCTCCTTCTTTATTCTCAATGATTTTCGGCTCGCCGCCCTCAATGGTGGCCATGGCCGAGTTGGTCGTTCCGAGATCAATTCCTAGTATTTTGGGCATAGATTTGTTTTCTTACTCCTTGTTGGGTAAAAATTTATTAATGATTTCGTATATCGGACCGTTATCTTTTTGTTCTTCACGCCTGATATAACCGATGGATACGTGCTTAAACATCGCTTCTGTTCCTTGCCGAATCATTTCAGATTTCTCTTCAGGTTTAGTTGCGAGAAAATCGTCCAATGTTTGGGCAACATTGCTACGGTGCCTATTAACTGCGGCCAGATGCGAATTGACATGGTATTGTTTTGAAGCAAAACCAACGCCATATGATAAAACTGCAAACAGCGCTAACTTGACTATCCCATACTCTAAAGTGAACATCTCGCGGGGCGATAAACCAGTAATCCCAGTCTTATGGAAAATAAAGAGCAGGAGGTAAGCGGTGAAGTTGGCGCCTATGGCCACGATCAGCACCCAGTAGAACTTGGTACCGCGTGACAACCATTTTTCTGCGATCTTTTCATACTCTTCAGCCTGGCTTTTGAACTGAATCGCAAGATACGTTGCGGCAATTTCTCCATGTGCGACTTCAACCTTTTGTTTCTGTTTCTGCAACGACTCCAACTCGTTTTTCAACTGCTCATATAACTGTTCGTATGTTTTCCTTGCTTCGGTCGCTGCCCTGTGCTCCCTCTTCAGCAACTGCCGATTTTTACTCTGACGATCATGCTCTTGTCGAAGGTATACCAGATTCGGTCTTAATGTCCGTGTTGTGTCCTGATAAAATCGCTCAACTTCGTGTTCAAGATTATCTCGGACCTCTTTGGCGTTGGGTAAGGCAATATTGAATTTTTCCAATCTACGCAGATACTCCCAAAACTGTTGGGACTTTGTGTTTATGGAATTGATCTCGTCGTCTGTGAGATGGTTCTGATGGTCAAGCTCGATCAATTCTAAAAACAAATCACGTAGCTTCTCCAATCTGGGGTAACTCTTCTCAAACGTGAGGATAGCCAACTTCTCCTTGTCCAACGCAAGACGTTTGATGTCAAACGCCTTTATTTGGTCGACTGTAAATGCTTCTGCCATATCAGTGATTTTTTCGTTTAACTATGATACTGCAGGTGGTGTGGTTATTTATATATAATGTGGATAACGCCATTGACATCTATACATCTATAGCATATACTTTAGACACGAGATGGCAATCCTGCTCCGAACAAAAACCGTTCGGAACCCCAAGACCCCTTCGGGGGTTTTTCTTATTGACGGATTTGTAATTTCATTTTATTGTTTCTTTATTGTGCTCTTTGTATGTCGTAAGAAAGTGAGGCGTCTATGTTGGCATTTTCTTTGACTCTTATGCGTGATCTCCATGATGCAATTCCTCCTGCGATTTGGATGTGGAAGAAAGAATACGACTACTGGGCTGATATCGTTTATCGCATGTTCCCTGATGGATATCGGGGGGTTGATCCTCTGCAAATATACACGAAACTGATGGAGGCCGGATACATTGACGGGCGCATGGGTGTTGCAGGTGTAAGAAAAGTGTTGCGGCGTCTAGTGCGTCAAAAGCGGGTGAAAAAAGTCATTGATCTGATGCATGGCGGCAAAACAGTGTTTTTGCGTCTCAACGTTCTTTAATCAGGTATCGCTCGTCTTTGGCACTTTGCCAACGGCGGGCTTTTTCTTTTACAGGGATCCGATCCCTGTTATCCCCCGCTTCTTCCTTTTGAAATCTTTACGCGTGCGGGGCGGATGAGGCGGCCGTGCAGGGCATATCCTTTTTGCAGAACGGATGCGATGGCGCCTTCGGGTAGATCGGATGCTTCCTCGCCTATCGCCTCATGCCGTTCGGGATTGAATGCGTCTCCTGCAGTCGCACTCACTACTTCAAGTCCGTGCCGTCGCAAGATGTCTTCAAGTTGGGCGCGGATCAATATCATACCGCGATCATCAGTACTCCCGAGCGCCAGATCAAAACTGTCCAGCACCACCAGTAATTCCGCAACGAGCGATCCTGCCGCAAACCGCAATAGTTCTTCTCCGCGCTTCGCTTCGTCTTTTTTGTAATTGATAAAGTCCGCTTTTGCCCTTTGCCATCCTTCCAGGTATTCCCGCCGCTCTTTTTCCAAACGCTCAATCTCGGTTTTTTGTCTTTGTATTTTTTCTTCGGCGTCTCTGGGGCGGGCGTCGGCATCGGATTCCGGTGTCACCTCTATCTCTTCATCCTGTGGGTTATGCATCATAGTTCTCGCGGATAAGGTTGATAATCGCTCTGTGTTTAGGATAGTTGGCGCGGCGGGGCGAGACAATGCTGACAAATCCAGTAAAGCCCTCCGGATGTTCCCACGGCACCAATGTCATGGCATAGTGGCGTGCCGGGCGCCATGGGTTTTCCGATCCGATCCAGGTACGTCCGTCTTCTCCCGCGCGCGACAGGACGCGCTGGATTTCTACGTCCAGAAAGTCGGCGAGATGGGCAAAATTGCGGGCTGACACGGGATCGGCGAATTCCGGCTCTTCCAGCATAGCCGCAAATCCGCTTTTATAAAAAGCATGCTCGCGCGTCTGCCCGCCCACGGCAAACGCTCCGGCAATTTTGGAGACGCGGCGGACAAATTCATTGATAAACTCATCTGCGCGCCGGATGGCAAATGCTGACCGCAGGAGCTCTGCTTCTTCATCTGTGAGCATGGTCTCGGTCAGCAGGTGATCTACGAAATACCGGTATCCTTTGTCCGTAGGCACGCGTCCGGCGGATGTGTGTGGCTGTTCCAGAAATCCCTCTTCGTCCAGGGTGAGCAATTCGCTACGGATGGTGGCAGGACTCAATCCCCAATCAAAATCCCGCGCCAGTTCTTTGGAGGCAACGGGGTGCGCCGTGCGGATGTATTCGCCGATTACGGCGTGCAGAATGGATTTTTGCCGTTCCTGCAGCATATAGGGTGTATAATACCCCCGTTGGCACTCTCATGTCAAGAGTGCCAATTAGAGGTTTTTCTTGACTTGACAGATAGAGTAAATAGGAGTATAATAAAGACACCCTGAAACGCCTGATATGGCAGATTTCCAGCAGTTTGAAAACTGAATATTGGGCAATTTTATCAACATGGCAAACCAAAAGGAGAATGCCATGTGTTGGAGAAGAGAATATCGCGTGGTTGAAGGGGAAGTCCAGGCCCGGAATGTGGACGTCCATGGGTTCTCTCACTGCGTGTACTCGCAGACAGAACCCCGGGGCGGTGAGAAACGTTGGTATCCCTACAAAGGATACTGGAAATACCACCGCGACCAGTTGGTCTTCCCGCCCGAGCGTCTGGGCGAAGAGGTCGCCATCGGGGACAACATAGAAGCCCTCGTGCCCATCCAGGGGGAGTATAAGTTGGAGGGCAAGACCCTCCGCCTGGAAAGGAGGGAGACAATGACCCTTCGCGAGTGGCTTGCCTGCATGGAAGTCACCGAGTATTCAACGGACTTTTTAGGATAGGGGAGGGCAGTATGGAAGAGAAAAAAGAAAAGGTACGGAAGTCGGCGGCCAAGAAAAAGAAGAAAGACGGTCGTCGCCGGAAGGTGCCTAGGGGGATGCGGGCGATTGTCGCCCAGCGGGCACACCGTGCGAACATCTTCTCGATGTCTCAGGCGGAACTCCAGGACTTCCTAGAGTTCTCATAGTCCTCATGCGACATCAGCAGACGAGCTTGCGTCTTTAACTCAAGCCTCGGCCTCGTACATCGGCGAGCGCCTCGAGTGACCCAACGTCGCGGGTTGCCCTAACCGCGTAACAAATGTGGAAGGGTGCAGAAGTTCTTTCAGCGGCAAGCACGCGCTTGCCAAGGAGTAAACATATGAAGCGCGCACACGCTTCACAGCCGAGTTCCGAGGGGTCTCATCAAAACCCCTTTTTGTTTTGCTCACAATACCCTTACTCCCATTGTATTACGATCGTAACGGAATGGGAGTTCTTGTCTCTTGAGATGTTTGAAAGGGGTGTGGAATTTCAAACATTTTTATGTATCGGAAAATTTTCTTGAAAAAGGAGACATAGTGCCCTATACTTAACGGACAATCTCACCTTTTGTTTTTGCATGGATTCACTGATCGGCAATATTTTCGTCCTCCTCCTGCTCCTGTTTGTGGTGGGCAAAAGCGCTGCGTGGGCGGTGCGCGCGGCAATTTCGTTTTCCCGCCAGATCGGACTGTCCGAACTGGTCATCAGTTTCGTCGTCATCACGGGTATTTCTGTCCTGCCCGAAGCCATCATTGCGTCGGTTTCGGCGTGGCAGGGCGTGCCGTCGCTTGCCCTGGGGACATTGCTGGGATCCAACGTCGCCGATCTTACGGTCGTGCTTGCCGCGGCGGCAATCTTTTCTCCGCATGTTCTGCGCGCCAACCGTTCCTTGCTGGATAAAGATCATCTGTTTCTGGGTTTTCTGCTCGTTCCGCTCGTGCTGGGGTTTACCGGTCATTTTTCCCGCCTGGACGGCATACTGCTCATCATGTCCGGCCTCTTTTTTTCATATATTATCTATCGCAGCGCCACACCCACCGGACGCCTGCATGCCCTCAATGGCCTGCCTCTCATAAAAAGCATTGCAATTTTGGGGGCAAGCTTGCTCCTAGTGGGAGCCGCCGCTTACTACACGGTTGCATACGCGGTCCGCATCGCAGGAGATGCGGGCGTCAATTCGGCGCTGATAGGGCTTCTCGTCGTCTCGCTCGGCACCACCCTGCCAGAGCTTTTATTTTGCATACGCGCGGTGCGGAAGGGTCACAGTACTCTGGCGTTGGGGGATATTTTGGGCACCGTGGTTACTGATGCGACGTTGGTGCTCGGTATTGTCGCCGTGATTCAGCCGTTTTCTTTCAATCCCCGCCTCGTAATTCTTACCGGATTTTTCATGCTGTTCGCGGGCATTCTTGCTCTGTCGTTTCTCCGCTCCGACCGGACGCTCAATAAAACAGAAGCCGTTATCCTGCTTTCGCTCTATGCGATATTCGTTGCCGTGGAATTCATCTTGCGCAACTGGACGCCCTTTATCATGCAATAAATATACTCGTATGGAGCTGAAACTCTATAACACACTCACGCGCAAGAAAGAATTATTTACTCCCCTCAAAAAAGGAAAAGCGGGACTCTACACCTGCGGTCCTACGGTGTATAACCACCAGCATCTGGGTAATTACCGCACCTATATTTTTGAGGATGTGCTCAAGCGCGTGCTGGAACGCGCGGGGTATCGCGTCAAACATGTGATGAATATAACTGACGTGGGGCATCTGACATCCGATGCAGACACGGGCGAGGATAAATTGGAAAAAGGTGCGGCGCGCGAAGGCAAAACCGTGTGGGATGTGGCGCACTTCTATACCGATGCATTTCTTCGCGACATAGACACGTTGAACATCGCGCGTGCAGATACGCTCGTACCCGCGACCGGGGAAATTCCGGCACAGATTACGATCATCAACGAGCTTTTCAAAAAAGGATACGCATATCAGACAGAACACGCCATTTATTTTGATGTCTCAAAATTCAGGGACTATACCCGGCTCTCGCGGCAAAAACTGGAAGACAAAAAAACGGCTGTAAGGAGCGAGGTGGTTGAAGACCTCGAAAAAAGACATTCCGTGGATTTTGCGCTGTGGTTTTTTACCGTCGGGAAATACAAAGATCACGTCATGCGCTGGCCGTCTGTGTGGGGCGAGGGTTTTCCCGGCTGGCACATTGAGTGCTCGGCCATCTCCACAAAATATTTAGGACAGCCGTTTGATATCCACGCTGGAGGCATTGATCACATACCGGTGCATCATACTAATGAAATTGCACAATCAGAGGGCGCGTATGATAAGCCGCTTGCCCACTACTGGGTGCATGGGGAATTTCTGCTGATTGACGAACAGAAAATGGCAAAATCAGCGGGCAATTTCTACACCCTCGCAACCCTCGCAGAAGAGGGATTGTCGCCGCTCGTATTCCGGTATCTCGTGCTGACTGCGCACTATCGCACCCAAATGAATTTTACGCGGGAATCCCTGTCCGCGGCCCAGCAATCGCTGGAGCGATTGTACGATTTTGTCCGCCTCCTCCAAAAAACAAGCTATAGAGGCGAAACCTCTATAGTGAAGCGGAGAGAGAACTTTGATACAGCAGTCGCAGATGACCTCAACACTCCCCAGGCACTCGCTATCATATGGGAATTGATTCACGCATATCACAAAGACCCCGAAGGATATGATCCGAAGCAAATTCTGAATCTATTGTACGATTTTGACGAAGTGCTCGGCTTGGGGCTGAAGGATATAAAAAAAGAATCCACCCCCGCAGAAGTAAAAATCCTTGTTGCCGAGCGCGAAAAAGCCCGCCAACACAAGGACTGGAAAAAATCGGATGAACTGCGCGAAAAAATAAAAGCCCTCGGGTATCTGGTAAAAGATACCGACAAGGGGGTGATGATACAAAGAGATGTGTAGGACCACCGCCATTCTCTGACGGACTGTCCACATGTTTTCCGCTTGTCTTCTGGCAAGCGGGTTGCTTCTGGCGTATCCTTGTGAATATCATATGGCCGTACAAAAGACAACCAGTGGCACGGTGCGGATGCCTCCGCAGGATGTGGAGGCGGAGATCTCTGCGCTCGGCGCGCTCATGCTGGATAAAGACGCCATCTACCGCGTGGTGGATGCTTTGTCTGTGCA
>CAYIBQ010000020.1:0-12039 GCA_964361695.1 uncultured Candidatus Saccharibacteria bacterium
CTTGTAACCATAAGGATATTCTGGCATCCTTTGGTTACGAATCCAACTAATTACCGAAAAATATTAGTGAACAAATTCCAAATGTGATAGTCATTTCATATACGAAAAGTTAATATTTTCTTGAGAATACTCGGCAAAATACCATCAACCCCATCCTGATACCATGGTGGGGTTGATGGTATTTGCTTGGATGCTATGGCCTTTGTCCTACGAGATCGGGGTTCATTCGCAAGGCATGCGTCAAGGTTTGTAATCTCTCTAAAATAGGATATTATGAACATATATGAAAAAACTTGCCCAAATTAATCTCACAATTCAAGTCCTTAAGCAAGCGAAGCGTTATATCGCGTATTCTTCGGCTTTGGATTTATCTACATCGGGCAGATCAGAAGCAGAAGCCAAAAAGCGTTTTGGCGAGGCGGCCATGCTTTTTATCGAAGAATTGGAGAAAGCAGGAACCCTGCAAGATGTTTTGCGGGAGTTGGGATGGAAAAAGGCACAAAGGCAATGGTCGCCGCCCAAGATTGTTTCTGAAGGAGCGGTAGGGATACGTATGCCGGTTGCTGCTTAATCCGGTACTATGAGTGAAATTGATTCCGTCTCCTGGAAAAAGTTTGAAAAATTCTTATTGAAAGTCGGATGCGAATTTAAACGGGAAAGGGGCGATCATAGGATATACTGGAGATCAGGACTTAAGAGGCCGGTAGTGATTCCCCGTGATTCACAACTACCGGCCTTTGTGATTCACAATAACTTGAGAATTCTTGGCATTACGCGAGAGGAATTTTTAAAAGTTATCTCCACATTATAAACCACTCTGCGCTTTTAGCGCAGAGTGGTTTATTTGCGAGTATTTGCATGTGTGGTACCATGGCTTTATGGATAGGAGCGACCGAAAAGGAGCCGATGCATCGGCTCTGCTATTGAGGACATCGGGTTTGCGGGCGACTCCGGCGCGTCTTGCGGTGCTCGCTCTCATGGAAAAAATAAAGCGTCCCTTGAGCGCGCAGGAGTTGATAGAAAAGATGGCAAAATCTGCGGATCCGGCCACGGTGTACCGTATGGTGCGCGACCTGTCGGCGCGCGGCATTATCCGTCAGGTGGATCTGCGGCACAATCATGCCCACTACGAGCGCGCGGACACCCGTGATCATCACCACCTCATCTGCATGCTCTGCGGCAGGATGCAGGACATAACAGGATGCGGGGTAGAGAGTATGTACAAAAATATTTTGCAGGCGGCGGACTGGTGCGGGGAAGTGCGCCAGCACGCGCTGGAGTTTTATGGCATCTGTAAATCATGTCCGCGCGCCGTCACCACAACATAAATTAATTCAAGCAATATGAAATTATCAAAAGCATTGCATGTCATCAGCGTTATGATGGGATTTATTGGTATGGCCATGTCGGCATGGGTCGTCCTTTTCTGGCCAGAAGGAGCGATGTGGTTCGGCGTGACGAAGAATGTGATGATGTTCTGCTCTATAATATCTCTTCTTGCCGCCGTCTGGATTCAAATCGCAACCATTCATCACATAATGCTTGAGAAGCAAGGAGAGATTCTTTAATAAGCCGTTACATGGTAAAACAGATTTCTAACGGGGTGAACAATCACGATTCATCAACAAGTAAAGCAATGCGCACACGCACTTTAGTGCTCAGTGGTTTTGTTGTGATTGGCGTATTCTTCCTGCTAACCGAGCACCGTGCACACACGTTTGGATTCCTGCCGTACCTTCTGCTTATGGCTTGTCCCTTCTTGCATTTCTTCATGCATAAAAATCACGGTGGACACGGAGGCGCTTCTGGTCGAAACGTCCAGGATTCTAACCAGCATAATCACTAACGCATATGCTCGCCTCACCTGCTTACGGCCTTTGGCCGCTTGTTATCGTTAACTCGCTGGTCTTTATCATTTTCGCTTTCAGTTTCGTAAAGCCAAAGACCTCAAGGGACTGGCGATTGTTCGGCGCGTTCTCGGCATTTCTTGTCGCGCTCTTTACCGAAATGTACGGGTTTCCACTCACGATCTATCTCTTTTCCGGCTGGCTCTCATCCCAATTCCCCGGCATGGACATTTACTCCCATGATATGGGGCACTTGCTGGAGAACTTCTTTGGCTGGGGCGGCAATCCCCATTTCGGGCTCTTTCACATCTTGAGCTTCGCGTTCATTTTCATCGGCTTCACTTTGCTGTCAAACGCATGGGTGGTTCTCTACAAAGCCCAACGAGCTCATGCTCTGGCAACCACCGGCCCTTACGCCTGGATGAGACATCCACAATATGCCGGTTTTGTCCTCATTATGTTCGGATTTCTGATTCAGTGGCCGACGCTTCTCACGCTCATCATGTTCCCGATACTGGTCTGGATGTATATGCGCCTTGCGAAAGGTGAAGAAGCTGATGTCAAGAAAGAATTCGGGGTCGAGTGGGATGAATACGTCTGTAAAACTCCGGCATTTATTCCGCGCTGGGATTCAAAGGCCGCAACTGCCAATTAAGTTCAAACGAAACCATGCCGGGTAGCGCCGTAAAATCAATTTTATATGGGATACTTTCTGGTTTGCTCCTACTTGGAGTTTATTTTACGGTGCTCACATTGGTATCCGGCTGGAATTTCGCTCAAGATCAATTTTCCCAATTTTGGTATTTCATCGTTGGCCTTGCGGTCGGTTTCGGAATTCAGATTTGTCTCCATACGCATTTGAAGGGGCTCATCAAAGAAATGCACGGCGAGGGCAAGATATTGGGCGTAACCGGCACGACTTCAACATCGGCAATGATTTCTTGTTGCGCCCATTACCTTGCTGGCCTGCTTCCCGTCCTCGGCACCGTTGGCATTGTGACATTTGTCGCGCAGTATCAGGCCGAGTTTTTCTGGGTCGGCCTCCTGTTTAATCTCGGCGGCATTTTCTACATGGCAAACCGACTAATCAAATTCGGACAAAGATGAAAAATATATTTTATGCAATAATAGGCCTGGGGGCTGTCGCATTGTTATATTTCGGATTCGGAGTTGTCAGCCGCGAACGGCCGCAACCCGATCAGCAAGCCGGGCAAAGCGATTTCGGCGCAAAAACCGATGACCATGGGGAGGGTACCGTCAAGGTTACGCCACAGGCATTAGGCGGCGCGGAGTGGAGGTTCAGTGTCGTGTTTGATACTCATTCCGTTGATCTCAATCAAGACCTTATGCGGATAGCTGTTTTAACCGATGATCGCGGGAAAGAGTATACACCGAGCGCATGGGAAGGAGCCGGGCCCGGCGGCCACCACCGTGAGGGTGTGCTGGTATTCAAGGCAGTCACTCCGGCTTCTTATATTGAATTAAAAATCAAGGACATCGGCGGGGTCCCCGAACGTTCGTTCAAATGGAATTTACAATAAATACTATGGATCACTCGCATCACAACAATCATAAGGATGATAAAAAGCTCCATCAGTGCCGGGAATGTCAGTTGCATTACGAAGACAAGAATTGGAAAGACAAGTGCGAGTCATGGTGCAAGGAGCATAAAAGTTGCAACTTGGAAATTACTAAGCACGCCGTTGAAAATCAAAAACAGGGAGATGAAAAAATAATCTATATCTGCCCCATGCATCCAGAGGTGCGGGTACACGATCCTGGCAAGTGCCCGGGGTGTGGTATGGATTTGATTCCGCAAGGCAAGCCGTCCGATGTTCATGCAGGTCACGATATGCAGAAAATGAGCCGCATGGATCATGAGGCCGCCATGACCAATCCGGCAATGGCGAAGAAGATGGAAGCGGATATGCGCCGGAGATTTTTTGTCTCGCTCGCGCTTACCATCCCGATTTTTCTTTATTCTCCGGCAGGAGAGGGTCTTTTGAAAACAGCGTTTCCTACGCCAATTCCCGTCGCCTGGCTTTTGTTTCTTCTCGCAACGCCGGTGGTTTTTTGGACGGGCTCGATTTTTATAACGGGAACCTACTATTCGCTCAAGGCCCAGAAGCTCAACATGGCTGTGCTGATCGCCTTCGGGGTGCTCGCGACCTATCTTTCAAGCGCATTCATCATGCTCTCCGGCGGGACGGAAACATTCTATGAAGCGGGAGCGATGCTGGTAACATTTGTTCTGTTCGGCCACTGGTTGGAAATGAAGTCGCGCCGCGGGACGTCGGACGCCCTCCACGCGCTTTTTGATCTGATGCCGCCGCAAGCGCGCGTCATACGGCAGGGAGTGGAGATAATCATCCCGAGCGCGGAGGTGATCGTGGGCGATGTCGTCGTGTTGAAGCCCGGCGATAAAGTTCCCGTTGACGGCGAGATTATTGAAGGCGAGACCGCGATTGATGAGGCACTTGTTACCGGCGAATCGCTTCCCGTTTCAAAAAAAGTTGGCGACAAAGCAACTGGCGGCTCGATCAATCAAAGCGGCGCCGTGAAATTTCGCGCAGGCGCGGTAGGGGCGCATACGGTTCTTGCGCAGATCATCAAGCTGGTGGAAACGGCGCAAAACTCCAAAGCTCCCGGCCAAAGGATCGCCGACAAAGCCGCCGGATGGCTCGTAATGATCGCCATCGGGGCAGGTCTCATAACTTTTGTGGGATGGTTTGCGATTGCCGAGGCGAGTTTTCTTACCGCGCTTACGTTTGCGGTTGCGGCGGTCGTTGTCGCCTGTCCCGACTCGCTCGGGCTTGCGACGCCCACGGCCGTCGCGGTCGGCACGGGGCTTGGCGCCAAACACGGCATTCTTTTTAAAGACGCCATTACCCTTGAGGGGACGGCAAAAATAACGGCCATAGTGCTTGATAAAACGGGAACGCTGACGGAAGGAAAGCCGAAGGTAACGGATATTGTCGTTCTTGGCGATTATTCCGAAGCGGAGATTCTCGGATTTGCCGCAAGCGTTGAGGCAAAATCCAATCACCCGATAGCGTCGGCGATTCTCGCGGAAGCGCAAAAGCGCGGCGTTTCCGTATCGGCCGACGTTGCGGAATTCCGCTCGCTCTCGGGCCTCGGGCTTGAAGCGGTTGTCGGCGGCAAGCATATTCTTATCGGCACGGAGCGCCTGTTCCGTGATCGCGGCATCGGATCAGAGCGCATGAAAAATGTGATAGACGATCTGTTGATCAAAGGAAAAACATTGAGCATCGTGGCTGTCAATGATATCCCCATAGGCATCATCGGCATCTTTGATGCTGTACGCGAAACGTCGAAGAAAACAATAGCGGAGCTCAAAAAACTTGGCATTGAAACGGCGATGATCACGGGCGATAATGCAAAAATTGCGGAGGCAGTGGCACAAGAGCTCGGCATTGACCGCGTGTTCGCGGAAGTGTTGCCCGAAGACAAGGCGGGATACATTAAAAAACTCCAGAGTGAGCATAAATTCGTCGCGATGGTGGGAGATGGCATCAACGACGCGCCGGCCTTGGCGCAGGCGGATGTCGGCATCGCCATTGGCGCGGGAACCGATGTCGCCATTGAGACCGGCAACATCGTGCTCATGAGGTCCGATCCGTATGATATCGTCGCGGCGATCCGCCTTTCCAGAGCGACGGTGCGCAAGATGAAGCAAAATCTTATTTGGGCGGCGACATACAACACGCTTGCCATACCCATAGCGGCAGGCGTCTTGTATCCCGCGTTTGGCATATCCATCCGTCCGGAGTGGGCGGCGCTTCTTATGTCCGGCGATTCGGTCGCGGTCGCCATCAACGCGGTGCTACTGAAACGCGTCGAGCCCCGCCTGCGCGAATAATCTCGGCGGGCAGGCAAATTAAAATATGAATAAAAAATATCTATACATCGGCTTGGGGGTCGCGGTGGCCGCTATAATCGGAGCAGTATTACCCTCGCAAAATAAATCACCATACAGTTCGAGCGGGGAGTATGTAAGCGCCGACGTAGCCGGGCTTCCCGATGCTTTGGCGACGCAGGCCGTTGAACTCAAGGACGGCGATACCTACAATCTCACCGCACACTACGTCAAAAAGAATATCAACGGCAAGGCGTACCGGATGCTCGCGTATAACGGCTCCATTCCGGGGCCTCTCATCACCGTCGCCCAAGGCTCGGAAGTGACCGTACATTTCAAGAACGATACCGATGTCAAAACCCTCCTTCATTCCCACGGCGTTCGGATGGACAGCGCCTTTGATGGTTCGCAGACCGCGCAGGAAGCAATGAACCCGGGAGAGACGTTTGCCTATAAGCTTACGTTTCCCGACGCGGGTACGTATTGGTACCATCCCCATGTCCGCGAATATTATGAGCAGGAACTTGGGCTGTATGGCAATTATCTTGTTGTTCCTTCAGACAGCGACTACTGGTCGCCGGTTAATCGTGAAGTACTCCTTTTTCTTGATGACATTCTGATTGAGGGCGGCAAGATCACCTTAAGCAAACAAAAAGCCGATCATGCACTCATGGGCAGATATGGCAATGTCATGCTCGTAAACGGCGAGACCAATTATGCTCTATCGGCTAAAAAGGGTGAGGTCGTTCGGTTCTATGTCACCAACGCCGCTAATACACGGCCGTTCAATTTTGTTATAGGGGGTTTGAAGCTTAAGCGTGTAGGCGCGGATGGGGGTGCGTATGAGCGCGACGAATGGGCGGATTCGGTAACGCTTGGATCCTCGGAGCGCGCCGTTGTTGAGGTGCTGTTCGCTAAAAGCGGCGCATTCGCAATGCAAAATAAGACACCGAATAAGATCTATACGCTGGGCACGATACACGTTTCCAGCGATCCGGTTGAGGTATCATATGCCTCGCAATTTAGCCAGCTAAAAACTCACGCGGAAACGGTACAAAGCATTGATCCGCTCCGGTCGTATTTCGACACAGTGCCGGACAAACAAGTGAAGCTCACACTCGACATGGGCGGCGGCATGATGAATATGCAGGGTATGGATCATGACGGTCGCATGATGCCGAACGGTCAGATGGCGGGCGACTCAATGATGGGGGGAATTCTGAACGGCATTGAGTGGGACGACACGAATCGGATGATGAACCAGATGTCGAACACTGATTCAATTAAATGGAAAATTGTTGATCAGGATACGGGCAAGGAGAATAAGGATATCGACTGGGCATTCAAAAAAGATGCGCCGGTCAAGATTCGGATTTTCAATGATCCCAACTCCATGCAACATCCGATCCACTTCCACGGCCAGCAGTTCCTGGTGTTGGCCAAAAATGGCGCAAGGGAAAACAATCTTGTTTGGAAAGACACCGTGCTCATCCCTTCAGGAGAAATGGTCGATATCCTCCTTCATCCGACAAATTCCGGCACCTGGATGGCGCACTGTCACATCGCCGAGCATTTGGAGTCGGAGATGATGCTTATATTCAAAGTGGAATAAATAGTGTAAAATAATAGAGGTCGAGAGTATTTCAAACAACGTAAATGATAAAATATGATGGGATATAATTCGTATGGCGGTAGCATGATGGGAGGAGGAGTGGGGACGTTGGGCTTCATCACATGGCTCGTGGTGCTTGTGGATCTCGTGCTGGTCGGCGTCTGGCTCTGGAAGAAGGTACGCTAGTATGCCATTTCGGGCATACCTTCCAAAAGATGAGTTGGAATCTCTACGCGGGAACATCGCGCCCCTGAAAGACGCCTTTGACCTCTTGGCCGACCACGTCGTCATTACCGACAAAAACGGCATCATCCTCTACGCCAACGAGGCCGTTGAGCGGAATACCGGCTATGCCGTGGACGAAGTGGCGGGGAAAAACCCGGGGGATCTTTGGGGTGGTGCGATGTCCCAAGAATTTTATGAGCATATGTGGCGTGTCATCAAAGACGAGAAAAAGCCCTTTACCGGGGAAGTACGCAACAGACGAAAGGACGGAGTAGAGTACTGGCAGGAACTCCATATAACACCTGTTCTTGACGAATCCGGCGAGGCGAGATTTTTCATTGGCATTGAGCCGAATATCACCGATCGCAAAGAAAAAGAAAAATTCCGCGAGGAGTTCACATCTATTCTCGGCCATCAGCTCAAAAATCCCCTTGCCGCGATAAAGTGGTCGCTGGAATGGCTGTTGCGCGGCCATGCCCTGACGGATGAACAGCGCAAAACATTGGAGCAGGTCTACGAGAATAATACGTCGCTTATCGGTCTCGTCTCTGATCTGATAGTTTTGTCCAGAGTGGGGGATATGGGACAGGCAAGCGAAGAATTTGACCTCGGCGATGAGATACAAAGCGTCATTGAAAGCATCCGCAAAAAAGAGCCGGATGTCGCGATTTCATTTGACCGGAGCGGGGGCGTGTTCCCCCTGCGCGCTCATAAGACTCTTACGCGCCAGGTGCTGGTCAATATCATCTCCAATGGCGCGGAGTATGCGGACAAAGAACGCGGCGAGGTCGCCGTGATCCTGCGGCGGGAAGGAGACGGCTATTATTTTTCATGTGAAAACAACGGAATCGGCATTCCCGTGGAAGACCAGCCCAAAATATTCTCTCGCTTTTTCCGCGCGTCCAATGCGGCGGCGATCAAAGAAAAAGGAACGGGACTCGGCCTCTACATCGTAAAAATGATCTGTGGCAGTTTCGGATGGCGCGTATCTTTTAAAAGTCCCGCGCGGGACGACGGTACGGATACCGTATTTTTTGTCACCATTCCTATTCGTTAATGTAAACGAACTATGACGCATTCTCAAAAAATATCATTGTTTCTTCTGCGCATCGCTCTCGGCTGGTTGTTTTTCTGGGCGGGAATTACCAAAGTGCTTGACCCCGCATGGTCTGCGGCGGGATATCTCAAAGCCGCAAAGACGTTCGCGGGATTTTATCAATGGCTTGCATCGCCGGCTATTCTGCCCGTTACGAATTTCGTCAACGAATGGGGACTGACGCTTCTCGGCATAGCGCTCGTCTGCGGAGTGTTTGTCCGTTTGGGCGCACTGTCGGGGTCATTGCTCATGCTTTTATATTATATTCCGATTCTCCAGTTTCCATATCCCAATGTTCATGCATTTATTGTAGATGAGCATATCGTCTATATATTCGTGCTGTTTGTGCTCGGAAGTTTCCGCGCAGGCCGCATATGGGGTCTGGAGAACTGGTGCTCGCGCCTGCCGATCTGCTCGCGTTTTCCAGTCATACGCGCATGGCTCGGCTGACGCCGATTTCAAACACGACAAAAGACCCTGTTTGTGCTACAAATGAGCGCTCGTGACTACTATGGCATTTGTTGATGAGATTACATTGCATATTAAGGCAGGAGACGGCGGCGACGGCGTGGTTGGGTGGTTGCATGAGAGCAACCGCGAATTCGGCGGTCCGGTAGGCGGCAACGGAGGGCGCGGGGGTGATGTGTATGTGCGCGCAGTGCGCGCGCTGAATTTGCTTGCGCGCTACAAAACCGAGAAAAGTTTTGCCGCAGAACGGGGGCATGACGGCGGCAGTAAGGACCTGACCGGCGCCAATGGCAAGGATTTGGAAATTGATTTTCCTGTCGGCTCCATCATCACCAATCAGGACACGGGCGAAAAGGTACACCTCTCGCACGATGGCGAGCAAGTACTCCTGCTCAAGGGCGGCGGCGGGGGCAGGGGAAACAAATCATTCAAAAGCCCGACCAACCGCCAGCCCGAGCAGTGGACGCCCGGGAGAGCGGGCGGAGAAGCAGATTTTTTTATTGAGGTGGAACTCATCGCCGACATCGGTCTGATCGGCCTGCCCAATGCGGGCAAGACCACATTGCTCAATCATCTGACCAATGCCAAGGGAAAGATCGGTGCGTATCCTTTTACCACGCTGGAGCCGAATCTCGGCGATGCCCACGGGATTATCATTTCCGACATCCCCGGCCTGATTGAAGGAGCCGCAGATGGCAAAGGATTGGGGCACAAATTTTTGCGCCACGTTCGGCGGACGAAAATCCTGGTGCATCTCATATCCGTGGAAAACGAAGATCCGATAGCGGCATATCGCGTGATCCACAAAGAATTGGAGCAGTTTGATCCGGAACTCGCCCAGAAAAAGGAAATCGTCGTGCTCACCAAGACCGATCTGATACAAGACCTCGCGGTACTCAATCGCATGGTGGTGGATATGCAGAACGTAGCGCCTGTCGTGACCACGCTTGCAGTGTATGATGACGTACAGGTAAAAGCCCTGCATGATATGCTCATCAAAGAAATCACGCACCCATCACTATGAACACGGAATCCTTGCGTCAATTTTTGATTGATTCCAATCGCGCGGGATACGCCACGGGCGAGGAACACGCGTGGACAAAAGAACCAGATGGCTCCACAAGTATTCCGTTTGAAAAAGGGGGGTGGCGATCGCACGACAATTTTTTTTGGCGGCGAGCCGTATGGCGGCCGCAGTGTTGTCTTTTTTCAAGAGAAGCCCGTCTGGATAATGGTGTACTACGGATGGGTGGCAGAAGGCGTCGCACCGGATTCTGTGTACGCGGTGCTGCGCCGCGCGCTCATGCGCATGCCGGAGGAGCATCCGTACCGCGGTCCTGCGGAATATCGCGAAGACCTATATATCTATACAAACACATGGAGCAAGAACATCGGACAGTTTTCCGGAGAAGAAAACATCACGCGAGACGGCACGCTGGTATACAAAGCCAATTATATCGGCGGCTGGGTAGACCAGCGACAAGGAATATAACTCACAAATTCAGCAATATGGGACGACGATTTCAGGGTGATCTAAATAGCATAAACCCAAAATTTCTTGTTAACGAAGAGGGATATGATCGCTCAGAATACTTTTTTATTGCTTTAGCTGTAGTTTTTAATGATTTGAAGGGTCTAATTTTGTTTGACACCCTTTTAAGAGAAGAATATGAAAGATCAAAGAAAGACGAGATTACCAGTCATGCCGGAAATTATGGAGGTGTTGCTATACACATACAAAAACTTATTGCCAGTACCATAAATGAATTTTTTGTTTTTCTGAAGAAGAATTCCGATGTTTTTTCAATGTACGAATTTAGGGAGGCGTATGGAAGATTATCCACATCAGAAAAAGAATCATGGGATGCTTTAGTTGCTGGCGCCCATGGCCGGTTACTCCCAGTGAGGGATTTTTTAAAATCTATAGTTCAAATTCGTAGCAATATTGGCTTCCATTTTGATCACTCCGGCAAGATTCTAAGAAGTGCATATATCAGTCGTTTCTTCGGAAAAACCAATGATGCCAGCACCCAATGGGCATATTATTCCATAGGAGATTCTATAGCATTAACTAGATTTTATTTTGCTGACGCGGCGATGGAAGAGGCATTACACGTAGCAGCAGGTAAAAAATTAAAAGAGAAAAGTACTGGAGATATTTCATTGGAAAAATATAATGAGCAAGTTTTAGATACGATCCGAGTCATAAGCCGCACATTATCCGCACTTATGAAATGCTATCTCCAATCACGTCGCAATCGTCCCCATCCATAATCACACCGCCTAACCATGAATAAAGGTCGGCAGAGATGCCGACCTATGGGGGCGAGCGCAAGCGATAAAAATTGTTTATGAACTGCTACTACATAATAGAGGTTACGGAGTGGACGTCCCCGCAGGAGACGCCCAGAGCATGATGGTGATCCCGGACTGCCTGCTCATCAGGCGCGTCCAGGATGCAGACGACATGCCCGTCTGCATTGTAATAGAGTGCTTCCTGGCGTACGCCGAACTGATCGTGCTCCCTTGCCTCCGCTCCCGCCTTGATCTGGACGATCGCTTCAGGCGGGAGAATTAAACCATCATGGACATCATGAAAGAGCGGCATGGTACATCCTTTCTTGTGTGAAAACGCTTCGCTCGCCTATCCAGCACAGTATCGCATCCTTGCCAAAAGTCAAGCTGTTGCGGACACTATTATAGTATACACCATGAGTATGGAGTCATTGCGTCAATTTTTGATTGATTCCAATCGCGCGGGATATGTGACGAACGGGCAATACCGAGTATGTGTTTTGCACTCATTGACAGACGCAACACAGATCATACAATAAAGGGCATGGACAACAAAATTGGCATTGAGATAGTTTCAAAACTCATTTCGCCAATTTCTTGAGATAGAACTTGATAAAAG
>CAYIBQ010000021.1:0-10984 GCA_964361695.1 uncultured Candidatus Saccharibacteria bacterium
CCTTGCCTGGAATTTCGCCGGACAAATCGGGTGGGTGCGCAGTCACCAAAAAGCGGAAAAACGTGTTGCCGAATTCCGCAGAAATGCGCTCTGACACATCTCGGGACTCCGGCAGGCGGGCCTCGCGCGCGAGCACCACGATAAGGCGGTCTTTGGGATAATTGGATGCCGCTAACGCCTGAAAACTTTCACGAACAATTTCATAAGGCTCCCCCGCCATCGGCAGAATGACCAGATGATATACGCAGTACCACCGGGCATCGGGCATCCGTTCAAGCGCCGCGCGCCAGTTTTTTTTCATATTCGCGCGCATCCGGCGAAACGTCGCGCGAAGATGCAAAGAAAAATAAATCGTCTTCAGGAGCCAATAAATGTCAAAGAGGATGATAAAAATCGCGGCGGCAGACGGCGCGCGCCAGGAAGCCAAAACCACCGCGAGGATGGTGCCCCACGCGAGTATTCCGGGAATCATTTCAAAAAGGCGGTGTGTCATACGTGTGTCTCAAAATCTTCAGCCGGTAAAACTGATTGTCGCCTGATTGAACGAAATGCGCCGTAGGGTATCTCTGTCTTATTCATAGGGACAATGACCGTATGAGTTCCGGCCCGATACTGTGCGTGGCTTCCGCGCTGGGATATAAAAACAAAGCCCTTGGCGACAAGGACTGTGATAACATGCCGCGACGAATACAGTTTAGGCATACTGCAGGACGCGCCTTACCAGGGAAGGAGAGGCGATTTTTGGCATGGTAGGAGGCGCGTCCTCCAAATAGAGTTCAAACGTTTCCTGGAGATTTTTTACGGCTTCCGCTTTGATCTTGCCGAAACTGGAAACATCAGCATTGAGACATTGCGCAACGAAATATTTGCCCTCTTTCCATACAATGGAAAACATGTCTATTTTCTTCATATCCCTATGATAACACGCTCGGTATATGTTTCAAGCGACCTCGTCCTGATAGCACTCCTCACAATACACAATCTCGGGGCGATCGGGGGAATAGGAGGTCTGAAATTCATTGGGACAGGACTGATCATCATGAAAATGTTTTGTCTCATTGACATATGTTCCATTAGCGGACCGTAAACCACCGCACTGACAACTCCGCGACCAGAGCCGGACCGGATTACGCTGTCGTACGCGACCATAATGCCGGCAACTGGGACAAAGTTTTGGAAGCGGTATCCCTATACGCCGATAGAACTCCAGCTCCGGCGCAATGATTTTGAACGCTTTTGTACACTGTTCTTCGCACCGACCCTTGTGTCCACACTCTATAACTTTTTTGAGAATTGAGTCGTTCGCGTTGGCAATATCGTCCGGAATATCCTCACATGCAAGCGTAGGGATGTATGTTTTTTCATCCGGATCGCGCCATGAGAATCCCCGCGCCAATGCTTTTTCTTTTGTGAGGGGGTATACTTCTTGAGCCAGTGTTTCGTTGTAGGCGAAGGGGCTTATCTCAACAGGAAAGAACTCTCCATAGGCATAGCTCCGCCCTTGCTTGCCTGTGTACGGCAGATCTTTCATATGCCGGATCAGTTTGGGAACAAGCTCGTTATATTCCGCTTCAGAATACTGTTTATTCAGGATGCAGTATTGCTTGTTTCTCACCCCGACGCAACCGAACAGATTGCTCACGTGGTGACAATTATAGGAGTAGTGTATATCGTGACAATTGAAAACGAAACGGGAGAAAAAAACTCTGCTGCCCGGATACACGCTGGAACTTTCATACACCAATTCCGTGTTTAATCCCGCCCTATCCACGTCAAAGCAATCTTTGATGCGCGAATAGGCCAGCACGTCATAGGCGCAATCCTCCGCTCCGCCGAAGACGTCAAAACACTGACGGCAGTTTTTGGCTTGTTCCAGATTGTCGCCGGTAGAATGAACGGTTTGAATCAGACGAGCGAAGCGACGCGGGAAGTTGATGGAAAAATCCGCAAACTTCCGCTTCAGCTCCGCAATTTGTTTTGCATCGCCCAGATGCATGTCTTTCATTCGTTTTTGATACTCTTCTTTGGTAAGTTGCTCGTTCCATAAGCAGTAGGATTTGTTCTTAAGATTCACGCAGCCGAAACAATCGTGGCAGTTTTTGCAGTTTAGCAAAAACGCGCTGTCGTAACATCCATCACAATAACGGCTGTAGCTCAATCGCGCGCAGGAAATGCAATCCACTGTCTCATAGTTAAACTCGCTCTTGGAAACCCAGTAGGTGTCCACGCACTCTTTACTATTGAAGACATAGGTGGAGTAGAGCGTATTTTCGTTGAAATCACCACCAAATACGAGATAGCAGTTTTTATTGCCCTCGGTAGTACTGCAATACTCGCTGTTTACCGGATTGATGTTCAAGACGGCGATATCGGGTACCGCACGCCATACTTCCTGGAGTTGCGCAAAAAACGGCTTGCTCCAGTCAATCTCTTTCCCATAGTCCAGAGGATTCCAGGTATCGCTCCACCACGCTTGGTGATCATAGGTGCGCTGGGGATTATCCGGCGAAAAGACCGAAATGGATTCTTCGGCGTGTCCCGGGGCCTCGCACTTTTTCTTATATAAAATCCGTTCGTTGCGGAACGCGAGCCTGCGCTGGAGCCGACAATCAAAGCAAAACGTCGGAGGCGGCACCTGCATTTTTTCATAAAAAGCAAAATCCTCCGGCTCAATGGTGAACGGATTTTTGCAGTTTTGGCACTGGCGGGTTTCGGTATTCACGGTGGTTATCCGAGAAGTTTTTTGATTACTTGCTGGACTATCTGCGGATTTGCTTTGCCGCGCGACTCTTTCATCACCTGTCCGACGAGAAACTGGAGCGAGGCGGCCTTGCCTTTTTTGTAGTCCTCCGCGGCTTTGGGATTTTCGCTGATGATGTGCGCCGCGATGTTTTCCAGATCGCCCGTATCCGACATCTGCCACAGGCCAAGGCGTTCAATGATATCGGACGGGTCCCCACCCGTGCGGAACATTTCTTCCATAATCTGTTTTGCCGCGGTGCTTGAAATTTTTTGTTCCGCAAACAGAAGCGTGAGTTCCGCAAAATTTTCGGGCGTTATTTTTACCGTAGAAAGTGATGTTGACGATTCGCGCAAAAGCCGCAGAAAATCGCCCGTCATAAACGCGCCCAGTATTTTCGGCAGGTCTTTCCCTGCGCGCTCGGGTGTCTCCTTGTCGTGGGCCGCAAGTTCGCTTGTCGCAGATTCAAAATACCCCGCCATGTCTTTGTCCCGCGCGAGTATTTCCGCCATGTCCGCGTCCAAATCATATTCGCGAACAAAACGATCCCGTTTTGCCGTCGGCAATTCGGGCATGTTGCGCCGCAGTTCTTCCAGCCATTCCGGCGCGATAGTGAGCGGGGGCAAGTCCGGCTCGGGAAAATAGCGGTAGTCGTGCGCTTCTTCTTTCACGCGCTGGGAAAAAGATTCACCTTTGTGTTCGTTCCACCCCCTGGTTTCTTGTACGATCTTCTCTCCGCGCTCCAGCACATCCGTCTGCCGAGCGATCTCGTACGCCACGGCATCCGCCGCGTATTTGAATGAGTTGATGTTTTTTATCTCCACTTTGGTGCCAAACTGCTCCTCCCCTTCCGGCCGCAGGGAGATATTGACCTCCACCCGCATCTGGCCTTTTTCCATATCCGCGTCAGACGCGCCGATGGCGCGGATGATCTTTTGCAGGGCTTCGCCAAACTGCCGCACTTGCTCACCCGTGCGAAAATCCGGCTCGGTTACCAGTTCCATGAGCGGCACGCCCGCGCGGTTGAAATCCACCAGAGAATATGATCTAGGCTCACGAAATCTAATGCCAGTTACTTCTCCAGTTTCTCTATTAATCTGTATGTTTCTGCCATCTCCTATTTGTTCAGTTTCTCCGATAATATGTGTCAATCGTCCCGTGTCTTCTTCTAGATGTATGCGGCGTATCCGTATTTTCTTCTTCTCGTCGTGTGTCGTAATCTCCAGCTCGCCACCCTGCACCAGAGGATGCTCGTACTGCGAGATCTGATATCCTTTTGGCAAATCGGGATAGAAATAATTTTTTCGGTCAAACTGGGAGAACTCTGGTATCCTGCCCCCCAGCGCCAGTCCCGCCATGATTACTTTTTTCACGGCTTCTTTATTGATCGTCGGAAGCGTGCCCGGGTGCGCCATGCACACGGGGCATATGTTTACGTTCGGACGCTTTTCGTCCGGATCATTGGGAGAATAGCAAAACATCTTGGTCTTGGTATTCAGCTCCGCGTGTATTTCCAAACCGATCACGGGTTCGTACGTCATAGTATGAGCGTACTATAACCCGATTGATTTTTCCACTCATTTTGGTATGATTTTGCCACTGGTCCCATCGTCTAATGGTTAGGACGGCGCGCTTTCAATGCGTAAATCCGGGTTCAATTCCCGGTGGGACCGTCATATAATGCATACACTGCAGAGGCATAGTTCACGACACGCATGAAAAAACTTGTTTTTGTCACACAAAATAAATACAAACTGGAGGATGCGCGGAAGCTCTTGCCGGAGTTTGAGATAGAGCATGTGGATTTTGACGTGCCAGAGATACAGTCGCTGGATCCCAAAGAGATCATCACGCACAAATTGAACATTGCATACGAAAAAATCGGCGTGCCATGCTTTGTGATGGATTCTTCGTTAGCACTTGACTGCCTCAACGGCATGCCCGGGCCGTTTATCAAATGGTGGTTTGAGAGTACTGTGGGAGAAGAAAAGACGTGCAAAATCGCGACGCTTTTTGGCGAGCGGGGCATCATGTGGACAAACATGCTCGGCTACTTTGACGGCCGCGACACGCATTATCTGGAAGAGATTCTGCACGGCACCCTGCCCGAGACGCCGCGCGGCACTGACGGCTATCACTGGGATACTATCTTTATCCCGCAGGGGGAGACCGAAACATTTGCTGAAATGGGTTTTGAGCGAAAACAGCAATACGCTCCGACCAAGAAGCTTCTGCAACGACTGAAAGAGATAGCGATATAAAAACGGCTCCGACATACGTCGGAGCCGTTTTTATCGTATCATTCCCTGTACCCTACCGTCGCGCCGGATCCGTGGTCGTGCCCACGCTCTCCAAGATACTGCCGCGCATCATAGGGTTGCGTTTGAAGAAGAACATATCCGCATCATCGTCAAAATCGCCGCGCATCATGGAACGATAATGCATGATCCCCTTGCCGCCGGAAAATCCTTTTACCTCGGTCTTGAATTCTCCCACTGCCACGCCAACCTTAAAGACGATGGCGACTATTGCAATGGCAATTGCCCAGCGTAGGATGTGATGAACAGGAAGTCCACGCCCCCATGCGTGTCCACCGCATCGGCAGTTTCCCCCGCCGCATGACCCTCCATCGCACCGACAATCGCCGCCGCACATATCTTCTTTTCTTTGATCCATAAAAATAGAGAGGGTTACTGTTAAATAACAATGGCAGTATATAATAGAATGCACATACATCAAACTGTGGATAGCCAAAATCCTTATGCCTCACATTCACGAAAAAATTGATTTTACAGCTGAAGTGTTCATTGTGTATGAAAATACCGTGCTTTTGCGCATGCACGATAAGTACCATATGTGGCTCGGGGTCGGCGGCCATATTGAGCCGGACGAAGATCCCAACCAGGCCGCCATACGAGAGGTAAAAGAAGAGGTGGGGCTTGATGTCACATTGGCAGACGACCGCTTATTTCGGCGGGATGCTCCTGACTACCGCGAGCTCATCCGTCCACGATTTCTGAACAGGCACCGTGTTACTGATACGCACGAGCACATCACCTTTACCTATTTTGCACGAGCAACAACTAACCATGTTATCATGCCCGACACCCACGAAAAGAGCGACGCATGCAGATGGGTTACGCGCGAAGACCTGGAAAAGAACGAACACAACATTCCCGAAGCCATCCGGCGGTATGCTCTCGCCGCGCTTGAAGAATATTCCCAAATGGGGAAAACTTAAATTGAGATTATCGTACCACTGATGATATCATGTATACATGAGGGGCATAAAACATCCGCTTAAATACCGCGCAGTTGATTTACGCAAGCAAGGGCTTTCTATTGGCAAGATAGAAGCAATGTTACAAATCAGGCGCTCTACGCTAAGCGGATGGTTCCGTGATATTGTTCTGTCGCAGGAACAACGCGCATATCTACTACAGAGCGGAAAAGACGCCTTTGTCAAAGCCCGTCTTAAGGCCGCCCTCTGGCATCGTGAGCAGAAGCGACAACGTATAGAACAAGCAAAAAAAGAAGCAGTAGCAGCGTTAGAGACCATCAATCTCTCTGACAAAAGCGTGGTAGAGATTGCCATGGCAACGCTCTATTTAGGCGAGGGATTTAAAACAGTACAGGGATTGGGTATCGGAAACTCCAATCCTATGATATTGCAATTTTTTATCGCAGCTCTTGCTATCTGTTATGACTTTGACAAAACAAAGATAAAATGCGAGCTTCATCTTAGGGCCGACCAGAACCCCATGGAAATAAAGGCATATTGGGCCCAGACCCTTGGTCTCCCATTGGAGAATTTTAAGACAGTGAGTATAGATCAACGTACGCGCGGATCACCCACATATTCTTCTTACAAGGGAGTATGCGCTTTGCGGTGCGCGTCTACGGCAATACAGAGAAGGTTATTACACCTTGGCGCATTGTATTGCGAAAAAATTATAGCGAATACGCGCGCATAGCTCAGTGGTAGAGCGTCTGCATGACACGCAGGAGGCCGTAGGTTCGATCCCTACTGCGCGCACCGCGAATATTTAGGGCGCTTAGCTCAGTGGTAGAGCGACTCGTTTACACCGAGTAGGCCGTAGGTTCAATCCCTACAGCGCCCAGAGTATATCTTTCCTTTTTTTTGATGCCGTCAAAAACGCTCCGTATCGTATCGTTTAATATCCTGTATTCGTTGCGGCACCGGCGCCTCACCCGTGGTGTTTTTGACGCGTTTGGCGAGCTCGACCCCGACGTCATCTGTCTGCAAGAAGTGCTCATCGGCAAAAAACGCAATTTTGCGCGTGATTTGGCGGATGCGTTGGGATTACATGTGGCATTTTCACTTCGTCGCGAATATGGCGGCAGGCAGATCGGCCTCGCGGTGCTTTCCCGCGCTCCTGCCGAAGAAAATACGGCAGTCGTCCTGCCGCGTTCTCCGGCAAAACGCCCCCGCATCGTACAAATCGTACAGCTCACGCACAAAGGTACGGCATGGCGCATTGCCAACACGCACTTGTCCAGCGTATCTGCGAGCGCCCGCAAAGCGCAGATTGCGGCGGTCGTGTCGCTCCCCAACGAACGGCATCCCGCCGTACCGCTCGTTCTCGCCGGCGACTTTAATACCAAAACACAAAAAGAAGTGGCACAGTTCGGCACGATACTTCGCGACGCGGGGTTTTCGGTACCCGAGACGCTTCCGTTTTCGTGGCGGTTTTTCGGCGCCAAAAAACGCATGGATTGGATCGCCACCCAGCACTGCGACATACCGGCGATTGAGACACTCTCGCACATCCGCGGCTCCGACCACGTCCCCGTCTGGGCGGATATTTCGTACAGCCCGCAGGATTGAAAGGTACGAATAAAAAGAGTATCGTTGCCATACCTGGAGGGTTCGCCTAATGGTATGGCACCGCTCTCGAAAAGCGGCGGGAGAAATCCCTTAGAGGTTCGACTCCTCTACCCTCCGTTTGCAGTATTGTTTTTATAAAAATAAAAGATTAGCTATGTCCACCATTACCGCGAAGTGGGGCGCCAGCGCCCCGTATATCCACAGCATCATGCGCATGGTCGCCGCCTTTATGTTTATCCAGGCGGGTACTATGAAATTATTCGCATTCCCCGTAGGCATGCCACCGTCCGGCGGCACTGCGGAATTATTTTCACTCATCGGCCTTGCCGGAGCTCTTGAAGTGTTTGGCGGAGCCCTCATACTCATCGGCGCGTTCACACGTCCGGTCGCGTTTATCCTCTCGGGCGAAATGGCGGTCGCATATTTTATGGCGCACTTCCCCGTGAGCTTTTGGACAGTCATCAACGGCGGCCAGCCCGCAGTGCTTTATTGCTTTATCTGGCTCTACATATCCGCCACAGGTGCAGGTCCATGGAGCATTGACACCCTCATGCGCAGAAAAAACATTTGAGAAGTAACCAGATTCTATATCCCGAAACCAAAAATACGCCAAAACATCCCCCGACAGCAGTCGGGGGATGTTTTTATTTGCTTTCAAGGGCAAAAACCTGCTATTATGCGGTTTATGGATGTGCCGACACAAAACCAATTTTTGATACTTGCGGCCGTCTCGGCCGTCGGGTTTGCCGTACTCGGCTGGATGACATTGCGCATCCGCGGACGCATGAAAAAAATGTGGGGTGGACTATCCCCGTCCGGCGATGCGGTTCAGGACATGCTCCAACGTACTGTGCGCTTGGAAGAGCATCTGGAAAAGATAGAGCCGCGCATGCTGATAGTAGAGGCCTCGGCGCGCGCCAGCATTCAAAAAGTCGGATTTGTGCGTTTCAATCCTTTTCAGGACACCGGCGGCGACAACAGTTTCAGTGTCGCCCTGCTGGATCAAAAAAATAATGGCGTAATTTTTTCCTCGCTCTATATGCGCGAGGGTCCGCGATCAGTCCTCTACGCCAAAGAGGTGAAGGACGGCGCGACGCGCCAACATCTATCCGATGAGGAGGCGCGGGTTCTGGATGACACAGTACGCCAGACCATTCGCGCGTCTTAATTTTTTATGCCCCGTACACCTCAAGAAAAACAAATCCCCCGCCCGCCCATCATCGTCGTCGTGGGACATATTGACCATGGCAAAACCACGCTCCTGGATTGGTACCGAAAAACAAAAGTGACGGAAAAAGAATCAGGCGGTATTACCCAGCACATCGGCGCATACGAAGTTGAGCATTTGGGCAAGCGGCTCACCTTTATTGATACGCCGGGGCATGAGTCATTTTCAAAAATACGCCAGCGCGGAGCACAGATGGCTGATGTCGCCATTTTGGTGGTAGCGGCGGATGACGGCGTCAAGCCCCAGACGCGCGAGGCGATCAAAGTGCTCAAAGAAGCAAGTATTCCGTTTGCCGTTGCGATAAATAAAATAGACAAGCCGGATGCCAACCCCGAACGCTTGAAACAGGAGCTGGCCAAAGAGGAGGTGCTCGTGGAATCATACGGCGGCACGGTGCCGGCGGTGGAGACCAGCGGGAAAACGGGACAAGGCCTTGATGAACTGCTTGAGACGCTCGTCATTTTGGGCGAGATGCAGGAGCTTTCCAGCGATCCCGATATGCCGGGCACTGGCGTGGTGATTGAAACAGAGCGCGATCCGCGTAGGGGCGCTACCGCAACCCTGCTGGTGAGAAGCGGCACCCTGCGCAAAGGCGATACTATCGTCGTGGGAAGATCAGCAGAGCCGGTGCGCATCCTTGAAAATTTTGCCGGGCGCCCGACGGAGACACTCGGCCCCTCATCTCCCGGCCGCGTCGCAGGACTTTCACACGTACCCGTGGTTGGCGATATGTTCCTGGCATACAGTTCGCGCAAAGACGCCGAGACGGCAGTATCGATGTTGCCGCCTATCTCACCGGTAGACAGCACGACGAGAATGTCCGAGCATGGCGCGTCCAAAGACCGGGTATTCAGCATCATCCTCAAGAGCGACGTGTTCGGCTCACAGGAAGCCATGGCCGATGCGCTCAATCGTCTCTCCTCGCCCGCGGTCACCATACGCCTGCTCTCGGCAGGCATCGGCGACATCAACGAATCGGACATCAAACTCGCACTCGCCACCCATCTCGTTACGATCGTGGGTTTCCGCGTGCGCCCCGATGCGGCGGCGCGCGAACTTGCCCGCGCCCAGAACATCCATATTGTCACCGGCACCGTGATTTATGATTTGCTTGATCAAGTTAAAGCCGCAATCACCGACCTCATCCCGCCCGAAGTTACGCGCATTGATCTGGGCCGCGTAAAAATTCTCAAGATTTTCAAAAAAGACCAGGGCAAGCAGGTCGTAGGCGGGCGCGTGGAAGCGGGCAAGATTGCCAAATGTGCGCAGATAGAAATTGTCCGCATGAAGAGCATCATCGGCACCGGCACCGTGGCGGGACTACAGCGCGGCCCCCAGCAGGTAGAAGAAGTGGCGCAAGGGAGCGAATGCGGCATTGCTGTAGAATCGCGCACCCTGATGGAAGAAATTGACGAGCTGACGGTCTATCAGACGGAAACCAAAAAAATTGACTTTTATGGCGACCCTGCGGCGGATAGAAAGAATTAATCAGCTCCTGCGAGAAGAGGTGACCAAGATCATAGACCGCGAGCTGGAGTTCACAGAGTACGCGATGGTCACGATAACGCGCGTTATCACGTCGCGAGACGCTTTGCATGCCAATGTCTATTTCTCGGCCCTCGGCACATCACCCGAGGACGCCCTCGCCGTTCTTGAAAAAAACATATATCATATCCAGCAGGGGGTGAACCGGCGTCTGCGTATGCGGCCGGTGCCCAAAATCCGTTTTGCGCCCGATGCGGAAGAAGAGAACCGCGAGCGCGTGGAGCATGCTCTTGCCGCCGCAAAGCGGGAACAAGAGTTATAGTGGCGCGGTGGCGAAGAAGGAGAAATGCAAATGTCTTTACATTTCTCCGGCGGTCTGTCCCGCACAAAAATCTGGCATGGTAGCCAAGTGGTAAGGCAAGGGTCTGCAAAACCCTTATACGCGGGTTCGATTCCCGCCCATGCCTCCATATACTAAACACGCCGCGGTGGCGGAACTGGCATACGCAGGGGACTTAAAATCCCCGGCCCGCAAGGGCTTGTGGGTTCAACTCCCACCCGCGGCACCAATACAGAACTCAACGGTTTTTCGGAGACCGAATTGTGGGGGGGGCCCACCCCCCCCCCCCCGGTTTAGACACAATTTTAAAAAGAAAAAAGGGCCCCGCCCCCGCCGCCCCCC
>CAYIBQ010000022.1:0-10693 GCA_964361695.1 uncultured Candidatus Saccharibacteria bacterium
CGGGCTGCCGGGAATCGAACCCGGGCTAAATCGACCCCATCGACTCGTACTACCACTATACTACAGCCCGTTTTTTTATTGTCGGCTTACCGCCACTAATTCAGGAAATCCCGTTTCCTCATCTCTTTCGCGCGCGTAGCGCACGTCATCAAATATGAGAAGAACGATTTCCGCAGTGAGGGCTACGATGCACCCCTGGCGCAGGTGTCCGCCAATCACACTGCCGTCCGTCCGCGAAAACGATGCGTGGATATGACAGCCATCAGGCGAAATAGTTCCAGTCCCGGAAACTATTTCTAACGGCTCATTCCACTCCCACATCGTCTGCGCTTCCGGTGTTGACCCCGCCATGCGCAGATTCGCGTTTTTCACGCCTCCGACGATGGAAAGAATGCATCCGGCACGAATGTCGTGCTCCCTCGCAATCCGTTCAATGCCTTCGCGCAAATCCTCGTTTGGTTGGAGACGTATCGTGATCTGTCTCATATCTTCACTGCTTTTGTTATCCAACGCATGATCTCTTGCGCCAGTTCTTTCTCTTTGCCTCTGAATCCGTGATCGGCACCTTTGATGATAACGCCGGAAAATGATTTTGCCAACGGCACGTTGGCGCGGAATATGTCAATAATTCTTTGAGCCGGGCGGTCCAGGCATTCATCGCGGGAGCCGAATATCACGGCAATCGGCACGCGGATATTGCGTAGTTCTTTCCAGCTTGCCTTCGGATTATAGTAGGGAAATACGTCTTCAGCCGCACCCGCGGTGAACAAGCTAAGCGCCCGCTGGGCGGTGAAAAGATATTTTTTTGATTCAAATAGAGCGAATGGATTTCTGCGGTTGAGGCGTTGCGCCAAGCACAGGTCTTTTTCAAACGTACTTTTGCCCACGCGCTTGATTTCCGCGCTGATGTCGCTTGCAGCACCGAGGAGCACGAGGCCTTTTACGGACGGGTCGCGGGTTTTGTACAGATAGTAAAGGGCTTTGTTCGCTCCGGTTGAATGACCGGCCAGGATAATTTTTTGGTAGCCGAGTTTTTGTGCATACGCTATCATCGCGCGAATATCGTGAATGCAGTCCTCAAATTTTTCATAGATCGTTCCGAGAAGCGCGTGCTTGCCCTGGCCGCGCGCGACTACGTCATGGCCGCGCGTATTGAATTTAAAATAGCCAATGCCGTCTTTGGCGGCCAGTCCCGAGAGTTCCCGAATAAGCGGCTGGCTTGAATAGAAAAAAGAAGTGAGTCCATGTACCCAGACGAGTGCCGTGTCTAATTTTTTGCGCGGCTGGATAATGATGCCGTCCAGCACCACGCCATCCCGCGTCTTAATATTCATGAGGAGAACGGGGATCATTTCATGAGATCGGGGTAGCCGCGCGCAAGTTCTACGATATAGCGCACACCGACACCCGAGGCACCCTTGGCAAGGAGATCCGATGCGACAGTTGTCATGCGGGGCGCTATGTCCAGATGCGCCCACGGTGTCTCTTCCACAAATTGTTCCAAAAATTTTGCGCCGTGAATCGCGCCGCCGTAGCGGTCGTTTTTTGCCATGTTGGCGATGTCGCCGAATGTGCCTTTTATCTCCGGCAGATATTCGTCCCACAGCGGCAGGGGCCATACGTAATCACCGGACGCATTGCCTACGGCCATGAGTTTTTCGGTTATGTCCTCGCGGTTGGTGAAAAGAGCCGATGCATAATTGCCGAGCGCGACGTGCGCCGCACCCGTGAGTGTTGCAAAGTCGGCAATAAATCCGGGCTTATAACGCAGAGCGTAGGTAAGAGCATCGGCTAAAATTACGCGGCCTTCGGCATCGGTATTGAGCACTTCAATTGTTTTTCCGGACAATGATTTCAGCTGGTCGCCCGGGCGATAACTGGAGCCCGAAGGCATATTTTCAACTGCAGGGACGAGTCCCACGACGTTGATCGGCAGTTTGAGGCGCGCAATCGCAGAGATGCCGTGCATGACCGCCGCACCTCCGGACATATCCATATGCATCTCATACATATATTGTTCCGGCTTGAGGTTGATGCCGCCGGTATCAAAAGTGACCCCCTTGCCGACCAGCACGAGCGGCTTTTGTTTTTTCGGCCCGCCACGGTATTCCATGATAATAAAGCGTGGTTTTTCCTGTGACCCGCGGGCAACGCCCAAGACACCTCCCATGCCGAGGCGTCGCATCGCGGCCTCGTCCAGGATTTTTACTTTTATGCCGGAACCATGTTTACCGATTTTAACCGCGGCTACGGCAAGCAATGCGGGCGTCATATCACTGCCCGGCATGTTCGCAAGTTCCCGCGTCGCGTTTACCTCTGTGCCGATGATCAGTCCCTCCGCAATTTCTTTTTGAGTCGTTGCTTTTTTGTCTGATGCAACACCGAGTACAATCTCTTTTACTTCAGGCCATCCCTCTTTGGGCGGTGTTTTGTATTTCGTATAATCAAATTGCCCCATGAGGGCATTTATAGCAAATGTCCTGCTGGAACAATCGGGCAGTAGCGGCACGCCAAACGAAAATATCTTTTCCGCCTGTGCAGAGCGCACCAGGCGGCGGGCAAGGAGCGGTTCTTTGCGTACATGCCATTTGTCTTTCGCCCCAAGCCCTACGAGGATGACGCGCTCCGGTGATCCATCAGCAAACCACACGGACTTCACCTCTCCCTCTTCTCCCTTGAAATATTTTTTCTCAAACGCCAAAAGCGCCCTCTGGACAGGAGTGGGGATTGCACGAAAAAAAACGGCGTCAGCAACGCTCTGCGACTGAAATAGCGGAAGAAAGAGGAGGGGGGCTTTGGCAATGTCCGCCAGGGAAACAGGCCTGATGGTCATGCGTGCAGTTTTTTGAGACAGCGCACGCATACTTTGGTGCGTTTACCCGTGGCAAGGCGAGCCCACTGGAGATTGGGATATTTTCTGACGGTTGCGGTCGGGTTGTAGTGGCTTCGCAGAAATGCGCGCTTGCCTCCGGTTACCGATCCTTTGTCGCATATGGCGCATGTCTTCATAATATAGTGTGGCTGTTACAAACGTGTAGTTTATGATACGATTTTCCCATGGAAAATGCAATCCCTTTTCTCTTCCACGCGGCGATCCTTCTTTTTTCCGTGGTCATCCACGAAGTTGCCCACGGATATACGGCGCTCATGTTGGGCGACCACACTGCGGAACACGAAGGGCGTCTGACGCTCAACCCCATTCCCCATATTGATCCGTTCGGCTCCATTATACTTCCTGCAATCGGTTTTATGTTCGGCGGCATTATTTTCGGATGGGCGCGTCCTGTGCCGTACAATCCCTATAATCTGCGCAATCAAAAATGGGGTCCCGCAATTGTGGGTTCTGCAGGGCCCGCGGCCAACATGTCACTCGCTCTTGTCTTCGGGCTTCTGCTCCGATTTTTCCCCGACTTCGCTGGATTGCTCCCTGTGGGGTTCGCGCTCAATTTTGCCATGATTGCAGGCACTATCACACTGACTAATCTAGGACTTGCCTGTTTTAATCTCATCCCCATACCTCCGTTGGATGGTTCGAAAGTATTGGTGGCACTTCTGCCCTACCGATGGCGATGGGTGGAAAATATGCTTGAGCAATACGGAATCATTCTTCTCATTATGTTTATTTTCTTTTTCTCCGGTCTGCTCTCGCCCCTGGTCTTTGCTCTTTTCCGCCTCATCACAGGCACATCAGCGTTTTTCTAAAAAGCATTGACCGTCCATGCCATACCTGCTACTATCATCTTCATGCCGACCGTAAGCCAGCTGATCAAGCGGGGGCGCACCCCTCGCCGCTACAAGTCCAAATCGCCCGCACTGGAGCGGGGTTTTAATGTCAAGCAAAATCGGCCGGTGTTTTACGCGTCTCCGTTCAAGCGCGGCGTATGCGTAAAAGTAACAACCATGACCCCGAAAAAGCCAAACTCGGCATTGCGCAAAGTGGCGCGCGTTCGGCTCACCAACGGCATGGAAGTGACGGCGTATATTCCTGGCGAAGGACACAATTTGCAGGAGCACTCGGTAGTGCTCATCCGCGGCGGCAGGGTTAAGGACTTGCCGGGTGTGCGGTATCATATAGTGCGTGGTGTCCTGGATACGACTGGTGTGACCAACCGCAAGCAACAGCGATCAAAATACGGCGCCAAGACGCCGAAGAAATAATAGCATATAGTATTCTATGCGCAGAAAACGAAAATTCAAGCGCGACATCATACCCGATCCACGATACAGCAATGTCGCCATTGCCAAATTTATCAACCACGTGATGCGCAGGGGTAAAAAGTCCACCGCGCAAAAGGCCTTTTACGCGGCCATGGATTTGATAGAGAAAAAGCACAGCCAAAATCCGATAAACGTGTTTGACACCGCCATCCGCAATGTAGGGCCTTTACTTGAAGTAAAATCGCGCCGCATCGGTGGCGCGACGTATCAGGTGCCGCGTGAAGTCAGGGGTGAGCGCAAATTTTTTCTCGCATCCAACTGGATACTTGCCGCCGCGCGCGCAGGCAAGGGAAAACCGATTGCGGAAAAACTCGCGGACGAGCTTTTGCTCGCCGCCAAAAACGAGGGCAATGCCATCAAAAAACGCATGGACACCCATCGCATGGCCGAAGCCAACAAGGCCTTCGCCCACTTCGCATTCTAGACGACCATTCGACGGCTTGACAATGGTGTATACAATCATACAATTATATCATGCAACAACAGACAACCACTAACATTAGATTACCCAAAGAGGATTTACAGCGGCTAAAGTATGTCGCGGTGAAGGAGCATAAAAGCGTTTCCGCTCTCATACGGGACTTGGTGCGCGAGCGTATTATCGGGCAAATGCCCGCAGACGCGACAAAAAAGAAGATTGAGATATGGGACTTGCCTAAACATGCCGTCCGGACGGGACACAGGTATCTCGCTCGGGATGTAGATCGCATCGTGTATGGGAGAAAGAATCTTCGTTGACGCAAATGTCTTTATCGCGCTTCTGAATGAGCGCGATGCCTTGCATCGGCGTGCGGTGGAGGTTGTCAGCGCGTTTCGTGAACGTGATCTCCTCTCCGTAACTTCCAACTTTGTAATCAGCGAAGTCATCACTGTCCTAAGCCAACGGAGCGGGAAGCGAGCGGCCCTGTTTTTTGCTGATTCGCTATACGGAGAGAAGGCGCACATTCAAGTGATTACTGTTGATCCTCAGGTTGAAATGCGAGCTTTGGATTATCTCCGTATGGTTGAGAGTAAAAATGTAAGTTTCTGCGACTGCGTGTCGCTCGCCCTTATGGAGGTTTTCGGCATCAAGAAAATTGCCACCTTTGACCGCGATTTCCGTATAAAGAACGCGCCGTATGAAATTATAGGTTGAAATAGCTTCATTCTCTCATGCCGATAAAGAAGGTAATCAAGAGGAAAATATTGCATTACACGGCAGTATTTTCTCTGGAGAGAGATGGTGGATACAGCGTGAGAGTGCCGAAACTGCCAGGGTGTTTTTCACAAGGAGATACATTTCGCGAGGCGTTCAAAAACATCAGAGAAGCGGTTGAGTTGTACGACGCGCAGGAAGCCGTGCGAATTGCGAAAGAAGAATATGCGAGCGGAAAACTTCGGGAAATAAAAAGTTTGAGAGAATTGATGAAATAACATCAGTACACACGAGATTCATAAATAAATTGAATATGGGTATCTTACCAACAATAGTATCCCGTGGCTTACGCTTGGTCTTTTAATTTTAACAAAAAAGCATGATTCTAAAAACTTGGTTTACTAAACTTATAGATTGTCATAAGGGAGTAATCAACCGCTTGCTTCATGTGCTGGGAATCGGTTTGGTGTTTATTGGCATCTTTAAAAAAAGTATTTGGTTCTTGCTTGTTGGAGCAGTGTTGCAAGAATCTGGTCACTTTTATGAATACTGGCGAACTCGGGATCCAAAATCTAGCCCTTGGTACTGCTTTAGACCACAAATACCTTTCTGGGTCATATTTGTTTTGATAATTGCATATATTGTTTTCATAAAATAAATAGAATTTGAATGACTCAACATCCGTTCATAAATGTAACAGAGAAAGGTGAAAATTTCACCGCAGTGGATTGCGAATTTGTTGGAGATAGACCGACAATCAAAACCGCTGCGAAAAATACAACATTGATCAGGATTAGGCACAGTGTAAAAAATCTCAAAGGGAGCATCAAAGGCCATCCTTATCTGACGGGTATTTTCATTGTTATGGTGGGTCTTGTTATTGAATATACGTTTTTCGCATAGAAAAATTTTGTTATGTCTTCTGAATATCCCCTAGAGCGCATACGCAATATTGGCATCATTGCGCATATAGATGCCGGAAAAACCACCACCACGGAGCGGGTGCTTTTTTATACAGGCGTTTCTCACAAGATCGGCGAAGTACACGAGGGTACGACCGTCATGGACTGGATGGAGCAGGAGCGCGAGCGGGGGATTACGATCACCGCGGCGGCGACCACGTGTTTTTGGACGCTGTCGTATCTCGCGGACAAGGAAAAAAATAAGGAACACGAGCATCGCTTCAATATTATTGACACTCCGGGCCACATAGATTTTACCGTGGAAGTGCAAAGGTCCCTCCGTGTGCTGGACGGCGCGGTCGTGGTGTTTGACGGCGTTGCAGGGGTGGAACCCCAGTCGGAGACCGTATGGCGGCAGGCGGATAAATTCGGTGTGCCGCGCATCTGTTTTATCAACAAGCTGGACCGCATCGGCGCATCATTTGAGCGCTCGCTCAATTCCATTTACGAGCGCCTCACGCCCAACGCGGTGCCGATCGTCATCCCCATTGGCTTGGAACAAGAGCACGAGGGCGTGATTGATCTCCTGCGTATGCAAGCGGTATATTTCCGCGGGAGCCACGGCGAGACCGTTGAGCGCGTGGACATACCTGCGCACCTCAAAGAGCAGGCAGACGAGTGGCGCCACAAAATGGTTGAAAAAATCGCGGAATCGGACGAAATACTCACGGAAAAATATCTTGAAGGAAAGGAGATGTCGCTGGAGGAATTGCAAAAAGCATTGCGCACGGCAACCCTCTCGTATCGGCTGGTGCCGGTGTTTTGCGGATCATCGCTCAAAAACAAAGGCGTGCAATTGGTGCTGGACGGCGTGATTGAATACCTGCCGTCGCCCACGGATTTGCCGCCGGTCACGGGTACCAACCCCGATACCGGCGCCGAAGAGACGCGCGAGCTCAAAGACAATGCGCCGTTTTCAGCGCTCGCGTTCAAACTGCAGTCCGACCCGTACGTGGGACAGCTGACATTTTTTCGCGTGTATTCGGGCACTCTGAAAGCGGGTTCGTATGTGCTCAATACTATCAAAGGAGAGCAGGAGCGCGTAGGACGCATTTTGCGCATGCACGCCAATGACCGCGAAGAACTCAAAGAAATAAGCGCGGGCAACATCGGCGCCCTCGTGGGGCTGAAAAATACGCATACCGGCGATACGCTCGCCGACCCCGAATACCCCATCATTTTGGAAAAAATAGTGTTTCCAGAGCCGGTAGTGTCTCTGAAAATTGAGCCGAAAACAAAAGCGGATCAGGAAAAGATGGGCATGGCGTTGAAACGTCTGGGTGAAGAAGATCCGACGTTTCGCATCAAGGGCGACAGTGAGACCGGCGAGATGATTATTTCCGGCATGGGCGAGTTGCATTTGGAAATCATCGTAGACCGCATGAAGCGCGAGTTCGGCGTGGAGGCCAATGTCGGCAGGCCGCAGGTCGCATACAAAGAGACGATCAAAAAATCCGCAGAAGCGGAAGGTACCTATATCAAACAGTCCGGAGGCCGCGGACAGTACGGCCATGTATGGTTGCGTATTGAGCCCTTGGAGCGCGGAAAGGGTTTTGAATTTGAAACCGAGATCAAGGGAGGCGTGATCCCGCAGGAATTTATTCCGGCGATTGAAAAGGGTGTGAAGGAAGCAAAAGACAAAGGCATCTTGGCGGGATTCCCGCTGGTGGACATCATGGTCACGGTCTATGACGGCTCGTACCACGAAGTGGACTCGTCGGAAGCCGCGTTCAAAATCGCGGGCTCCATGGCGCTACAGGAAGTGGCCAAGCGCGCGGGACTCGTATTGCTTGAGCCGATCATGAAAATAGAAGTGGTGACGCCGGAGCAATTCCTGGGAGAGACCATGGGCGACCTCAACTCCAAGCGCGCGCGGATAGAGGGCACGGATGATCGGGGATTGGGCATTCGCGTGATTGATGCTAAAGTACCGCTCTCGGAAATGTTCGGCTATGTCACGACGTTGCGCTCGCTCACCCAGGGTCGCGCGTCGTTTACCATGGAGTTTGATCATTACGAAGAAGTGCCCAAAAACATAGAACAGCAGATTATTGAGGGGAAGAAATAAAAACAGCACGGTTCCCTTCGGAAGTCGGGTTTGAAAACCTTCGCAAAATCCCACCGAGATTTTGCTCATCGACCGTTCGGCCTCGCTCGTCCCCCGACGGTACCGTCGGGGGACACCATGGCCGCTCGGCCTCACAGCGTTTTCAAACCCGACTTCCTCGGTCGTGCTGTTTTTTTGAGTGTTGGAGAAGGTATGATAATAAAAAAGCCGCCATGCACCCATGGCGGCGATTTGCGCGTGTTTGAAGCGGAACCTCAAACAGAAGTAATGTTAATGTTGCGGAGGGAGATTTTTAGTTCTTGGACGGCATGCGGAGAAACAAGCTCAAACTCCTGCATCAGGCGCCCAACTAGGTGCACATCATCGGGATCAGGGTTTCCTGCCGAACCGACGATTCTCGCATATGCATTTGCGAGGTTGATAAATTGATAAAGCATTTCCATCCTGCTGAAAAATCGTTCTACATCAGCAGATTGAGTAGGTGCTGCGCTCCAGGCTATTTGCTCAAAACCCTGCTCGCGCATGAAATCCGCGACAAAGCCGTACAGAGCACCAGACCAACGTGTTAAAAGAACGTCAGTTTCCAAAAGACCTCCACAGTTTTGATTGAAAACTTGGTGGAAAATGAGAAACGCTCCCGTGAGTATGGTAATCACTTTTTACTATTTTGTCAAGATTGATGGTGCGGCGAGACCATTGTATACTTTTCATAAGCGTGCAGAGATGAAAGAGCAATGTTCTTATGGCCGACGAACTGCCGATCGTGTTCACCCGGCATGCGCTCATCAAACTTGCACAGCGGAATCTGACGGAAGAGATGGTCGTGCGCGTGTTAGAACATCCCGCGCATATTGTTGTGGCAGGCGACCAGATCCATGCGTATGGAAAATTTGGCCGACGGTATCTGAAAGTCGCTTTTGCGAGAACTTCGGACTGCATTCTTGTCATCACGCAACATTTTGTTACATCATTGCCATGAAATACACATATGATCCGATGGCGGATGCCATCAACATCACTTTAGAAACAGGGAAAGTGGCGGAGACCCTTGAAATCGCACAGGGTGTTCTACTTGATGTGGACAAAAAGAAAAAACCACTCTTCTTAGAAATCCTGAACGTGCGCAAACGCTTCGGCAAAGAACGGATAGGCAATCTCTCGCTGAAACCGTTCATGTCCCCAAAGCCGATTCCCCACCGCAGGCACGTCGCGGAACAGGCGCGGTAATCAGAAAGAAAGCGATAGGAGAAAAAAAGCCGCCATATGAAAATGAGTTATGAATCCGAAACGGATGTCCTGCGGATTGAAACTGGCCGAGGGGTGATTGACCATGCCGCTGAAATGGGTAATGTGATCGTGCACGTAAACAAAGAGGGAGCGCCGGTCTATTTTGAGATTCTCAACGCATCGCAATTTCTCAAGAGCACCTCTTCGCTGGTGCCTGCGTCCCGACGACAGACGGTACGCGTCAAATAAAAAAGGAAATAAAAAATGTGCAACACGGGGTGTGTTGCACAAGATGTTTGGTCTCCGGTGAGTAGGTTGATGATACGGTCTTACCATCGGAAATTGAATTTTGCCCGCCGTGAGAGATACCGTCTTTCGTGCACGGACTTGCGAAGAAGATAGAGGCGGGGATCGTCCTCGCCCACACATGGAAGACCGAAACCGACACTTCCATAGTACACGCGGGTCATGAGTTCGTATGGATCAAGAATTTTTACCATAGGCCCGTCATTGACGACCTGCTCTATACTTCTGGTGAGCCGGTTGCAGAGTGCATGGATAAGCTGCATCCATGAGTCAGCGAGCTCCCCAACACATGAAAGCAAATCTTCTTTTGTGGTCGGGAAACGATCATCGGTCCTCACCATGCATCGGAATGGGAGACCTGATTCATTCCTTTCAAGAATCAGATCACCATCCAAAGCATAGCTGATGTCCTTAGACACGGACACAACTGAAAGAAGGTTTTCACGCGACGTGAGAACGAGCACCGTCGGGCCAACGGCTTTGCTGCTTTGCGGCGCCGGCTTTGTCCGCCAAACAGTCCCTTCCGTGGGCCCTAACATGTTGTTCAACTGGCGTACTTCAAAGCTCTCTCTGGTACGCGCGGCCAAACGATTCAATAGCATCTCTATCTCTGAGGCCATCTACTAACCCTTTCCTTTTAGGGGGAGGAATTATTCTCAAGGAGCCGACAACAGGGCTAAGTATTGCATATTTTGGATTTTTTGTCAAGATTGATGTGGGGGCGGGGGTCTGACGTGGATATATGTGTATATCTTTGACTTGAAAATTTGGGGACGA
>CAYIBQ010000023.1:0-10569 GCA_964361695.1 uncultured Candidatus Saccharibacteria bacterium
TATCCGTCGGCCGTCTCGTGCCATGGAAAGGTTTTGATGCGTTGATTTCCGCCATGACGGCAATCGTGCGCGAGATACCTCATGCCCGGCTCTCCATCATCGGCTCCGGGCCGGACGAGGACGCGTTGCGCAAAAAAATCGCACAGATGCATCTTGAAGGTGCGGTGTCTTTGGTCGGCGGCGTGCCGCATGAGGCCTTGCTCGCATATCTTCGGGCAGGCGATCTCTTTGTCCTGAATTCCTCCTATGAAGGATTTTCGCACACCCTGCTTGAAGCGCTGGCAATGGAAATATCCGTTATGGCATCCGATGCCGGCGGCAATGGTGAAATCATCACCGACGGAGTTACCGGACGATTGTATCGCCGCCGCGACGCGTTGTCGCTTGCCGAAGAAATAACGCGCCTGTATCACGACGCATCCTTGCGCGGGCGTTTTGCTCACGCAGGAAAAATAACACTGGAGAAATTCACCACAGAATCATTATTGGCTTCAACCGCCGACACGCTCTTTGCGTTATGAACGTGCTCATGTTTTCACAAGATGCAGAGGCACTGCGGGAGGGGAGTGCGACGTATGGCCGCCTGAAAGCATATGCCGAGACGATTGGAACACTACACGTCATCGTGCGCGCGCAGTCGGCGGGGCGGATGATTGTTTCGGACTGGCTTTTCCTGTATCCCGCCGCACCCGCAGGGCTCTTGGGATATATCCGCGCATGGCATGTCGGACGTATGCTCTGCAAAAAATACCGTTTTGACGTGATCAGCGTGCAAGCGCCCGATCTCTCCGGCGTTATCGGTTTTTTTCTCTCCCGCCGCTTTCGCGTTCCGCTTCAGCTCCAACTCCACACTGATTATATGAGTCCGTATTATCGGCGCGCTGGATGGAAAGAACGGATGCAGTATATGCTGGGTCGTCTCCTCATTCCGCGGGCGGATTGCATACGCGCGGTCAGCGAAAGAATATGCCGTTCGCTGGCACGACCCGCCGCAGCATTGCCCATATACACCGACGTCCGGCCGTTTCTTGATGCCAAAACCGATCAGGAGACCGAGCGTCGCTTTGCTGGATTCTCGTTTAAAATGGTTGCGGTCGGGCGGTTTGTTGAGCATGAAAAAAACTTCCTCATGCTTATGGATATGATGCGCGGGTTTATCGCCATATGTCCCGATGCGGTACTGGTCATTGTCGGCGACGGCCCGGACAGATATCATTACGTCCGGCGCATCGCAAAATACGGACTTGAAAAAAATATCATCATTGAACCGTGGCGCGATGATCTGCCGTCTTTTCTAAAATCGTTTGATCTGTTTCTCCTCTCCTCAAACTATGAAGGATGGAGCAGGGCCGTGGTTGAAGCCATGGCCGCAGGACTGCCAGTGGTCATGACTGACGTGGGGCTTGCGGGCGAAGTCGTCAAAACGCAGGAAAACGGCATGGTCGTACCAGTCGGAGATGCGGTTGCCATGTTTGAGGCAGTGCGGGATCTGTGGGCGCACCCCCTCAAACGCATGAAATTAGCAGATGCGGCGCGCGCGACTGTACAGGAGAAAAAAGCAGAAACGTACGAGCACTATCTTACGTTGTATAAAAGCGCTCTTGTGCGCTGTACCGTATGAAAGTAGTGATAGTGACGCAGGCGGTAGATCGCGATGACCCAAATCTCGGGGCGTTTTATCATTGGTTCCGTCTATTGGCCGATCGTGTTGACTCGCTGGTTATCATCACCGGCCGTGCGGGCTTGACCGATTTTCCGCCGCATGTGTCGGTGCTGACGTTTCCAAAACACGAAGGCGTACTCGGACGCATCAGGCGTCTCTGGAAATTTTGGACACACTGTGCGACGCATTTCGCCTCGGCCGATGCCATATTTTTTCATCAAATTCCAGAATTTGTACTTGCCGCGAGTCCGTTTCTTCTGGGACGGCGTGAATCAGCATCCTTGTGGTATGCGCACGGCGCGGTGTCGTGGCGCCTGCGGCTTGCCGAGCGTCTGGTTGATATGGTGTTCACCTCATCAGAGGCGGGTTTCCGCATCCCCTCAAAGAAAGTCATATATCTCGGTCAGGCAATCAATACCGATCTCTTCAAACCCGTGACGAAACAGCGCACAGACGTGAGAGGCGAAAAGCCGCTTCGCATGATAAGCGTGGGACGCATCTCTCCGGTCAAACAGTATGAGACCATCATCGCGGCGTGTGCCATATTGCGCGAGGCATCAATCATGCCCTGGACGCTCACGATTGTGGGCGGGCCGCTCACGCCGGCAGATCGGGTGTATGCGGAAAAACTGCGTTCTCTGGTGCGGGAAAAAGGACTTGAAGATAGAATATCGTTTGAGGGCCCCCGCCCGTACTCCGCAGTACCTGCCCTGCTGGGTGCCTGCGATATGTTTCTCAATTGCTCGCGTACCGGATCGCTGGACAAGGCCGTGCTTGAAGCCATGGCCTGCGGCCTGACAGTCATCACATCCAACGAGGGATATCGGCCGATTCTTCCCCCCGGCTATTTTTTGGAAAGCATCCGGCCGGAAGCATTGGCCGATCGCATCACTACGCTCGCAGAAGAAAAGCGTCCCAATCTCGCATTGCGCGAGATCGTCGTGCGCGATCATGCGCTGGGTCCGACTATAGACCGAATGGCGCGTTTTCTGATACCATCTCAAGAACGGGGATATGTCTATCCATCTGTCGTATGATAAAAAACAAGCACATCCTGATTACCGGCGGCGCGGGGTTTATCGGCACAAACAGCGCCGACTATTTTGCGTCGCGCGGATGGACTGTCACGGTCCTTGATAACTTTTCCCGCAAGGGATCGCAGGACAATCTCGCGTGGCTTGTCAAAAAATGGAACAAAAAAATTACATCTGTGCGCGCGGATGTTTCGCAGGATGTATCCGTGCTCGCTCGTGAAGTGCGTCGTGCTGATGCCGTCCTGCATCTTGCTGGACAGGTGGCGGTGACGACATCAGTGGCTGATCCCCGACGTGACTTTTATGAAAATGCATTAGGTACTCTGAATGTGCTGGAGGCAATCCGGCAATCGCCGAAACAGCCCCCGATGATCTATGCATCCACCAACAAGGTATACGGCGAAATGACCGACCTTGGCATCCGCCGCACGCGTGACGGTTGGCGCTATAAAAAGGGTATTGTAGGTGTATCGGAGCGGCAGGCAGTAGATTTCCATTCCCCCTACGGGTGCAGTAAGGGGTCTGCAGACCAATATGTGCGCGACTATGCGCGCATCTATGGATTAACAACAGTGGTGTTCCGTCAATCGTGCATTTTTGGCCCGCATCAGTTCGGCATGGAAGAGCAGGGGTGGGTCGCATGGTTTGCCATTGCGGCCATCTTTGGCCGTCCGATTACGGTATATGGCGATGGCTATCAGACGCGGGACGTGCTGGACGTTAGTGATTTATGCCGGTTGTACGAAAGTGCACTTCTGAAAATAGAAAAAGTAAAAGGCAAAATTTATAATATCGGCGGGGGGCCCTCCCGAGCAGTATCTATGCGCGGCGCTCTGGCAGAACTGGGGAGAGAATTGGGGCATCCGATTCCCCATGCATACGGCGATTGGCGCCCGGGCGACCAGAAAGTATATATTTCCGACATCAGGACTATTGAAAAAGATCTCGGGTGGCGCCCCACCGTTTCCTTTCGTGAGGGTCTGGGGCGGCTGGTTGCATGGATACGAGCGGAAACGCCGCGTGTCCGGCGTACCGTATGACGACGCAAGCAGTACCGCGCATGATCTATGTGGCAAACGCCCGCATGCCGACAGAAAAGGCCCACGGCATCCAGATCGCCAAAATGTGCGAAGCATTTATTGAGCAAGGCGTATCCGTGGAGCTTCTGTTGCCGAGCCGCGGCGGCGACCGCCGCAGTATCCGCGAATTTTATGGTCTTCGCGTTGATGTACCGACGCGTCGTTTGCTGGTGCCCGACTGGTACGGCTCGCGGATCGGGTTTGTCGCAAGTTCTTTTCTATTTGCTCTCCGATATTTTTTCCATCTTGTACGGCGGCGCCATATTCACGGTGAGCGTTTTATCATCTACACAACCGATCTTGACCAATTTTCCTTTTTTCTCATTCCATTCCTGGGCATCCCTTATTTCGTGGAGATGCACGATGCGAAAAAAAAGAGATGGGCATTTCGGCTGTTATTTTGGCGTGCCCGTGCCATCATTGCCGTCAACGACATTATCAGACGGCAACTCATCGCTGTTTTTTCCATCCCTGCTGAACGAATAATCGTGCGACCCAACGGATATGACGCCATTGTCTTCCGCCATCCGGAAGAAAAAGACGATGCGCGGCGGGTACTTGGGTTACCGTCGGGCAGAAAGATCGTGGTATATGTAGGCAGAATATATGCCTGGAAGGGACTGGATACGCTTATTGCTACTGCACGCCTGCTTCCCGATGTTCTTTTTTATCTCGTAGGAGGCACCCAAGAAGCATTGCAGAATATCGGCGCAACAGGAGAGATTTCGGGCAATCTAATTGCCGCAGGATCATGGCATCATACCCAGATTCCGCGATGGCTATGGGCCGCTGATATTCTCATTGTTTTCGGCACAAAAAAAGACGAGTATTCATATTTTCATACCTCTCCCATGAAATTATTTGAGTACATGGCCGCACGCCGTCCCATTATCGCCAGCCGCACGCCCGCGATTGAAGCGGTTGTTTCGGATGAGAACGTGTTTTTTTGCATGCCCGATTCTCCGACGGATACTGCCGAAAAGATACGATTTGTGCTGGAGCATCCCGCAGAGGCTGAACAAAAAACTGCCATCGCAGGACAAAATCTTTTTTCGTGGTCAACGCGGGCAGAAGATATAGCAAATTTCATACGCCATCATTTATGACCATCGGCGTTATCCTGCATCCCTATGGAGAGGACAAACCAGCAGGATTGGCGCGGGGGATTTTTGAATTCACCAGAGCGATGATCGCCAATGATACGGAAAATGATTACATCATTTTCGTAAAAAAGACGCCCCGCGTCATGCCCGATTTTCCCGGCAGGCAATGGCGGCTGGAACTGCTGGGCGAGGGTCGGCTGTGGCTCCGACGGTTAAAAACGACGTCGCAGGCGGATGTGTATCTTTTCAATACGCCTGTTCTGCCTATGCTCTGGAAGCCGAAGCGCGCGGTAGTACTCGCGTGGGATTATGGATATCTCATGTTTCCGCCCGATTCTTTGCAGGACTCTCTGAAAAAGCATTTTGTCTTCTGGTATCAACGCAGGTCTCTTCGGCGCGCAGATCATGTGATTGCGGTATCTGATGCCACGCGCCGCGAGACCATGCGGCTGTTCGGGGTGCCGCCTGAAAAAATATCCGTGGTGCATTGCGGGTACAAAAAAATATGCGATGCGGCGGAGACGCCGGCGGCACTGCCGGAAAAGTTTTTTCTTTTCATCGGAGTGATCAAAGAGCGCAAAAATGTGATGAACATCGTCCGCGCGTTTTCTTTATTTTTCAAAACACATCCCGGATATACGCTCGTCATCGGCGGCAATGCGGCAGGGGCATATGCCGATGCCATACGGGAATACATCGCGAAGGAAGGGATAGGGGATAGCGTGCGATTCGTCGGGCATCTCAACGACGGACAGCTCTCGTATATTTATCGGCGGGCGCAAGCGCTCGTATTTCCAAGTTTTGTAGAAGGATTCGGGTATCCGGTGCTGGAAGCCATGGATTGCAGCATACCGGTGATAACATCAAATCAGTCCTCACTTGCCGAAGTCGGGGGAGATGCGGCTCTGCTCGTAGATCCACATGACCCCGCATCTATAGCCGCGGCCATGTCCCGCATCGCGGACGAGCCGGGTCTCCGCGAAGATTTCATCAAAAAAGGAGCCGCATGGAAAGAAAATTTCTCATGGGACAAGGCAGGGAACGAACTAACGCGCATCTTGACAAACATCGATAAATAGTCCAGTATACTCATACACGGTTTTTGGGATGATACCTATGCGAGAAGGAGAATCTCATGGAGTATCCCGCGCGTGTTCTGATAACGGGTTCTTTTCCAGAAGAGGCGATTGAAATGGTGCATGAAGACGCCCCGGCGCTTTCGCCCGAAGTGACAGCGAAAGTCAATGAACTATGGGGCGCGGAGTTGAAGCAAAATCCTCATCTTTTCTCCGGCCCCATGCTCGTTGCTCGCGCTCTCTCTCGGCCACCTGGCCGTATCCGGCTCCATTGCATGGTGTCGGAATACAAAAACTTCATGGGTACCACCCACGAAGATGTTGCGCCGATGCTCCCTGATGGCCAGTTACATCGGGCGATAGGTTTTCTCGCTGCCACCATCACGAGCGATGGCTACGTCATGCTCGGCGTGCGCAGTCCGAAAATTGACTGGCCGACATTACGGCATGTCGTTCCTGCGGGGCGTCTTACTCCGGCACAGGAGCATCCATACAAGGGCATCCGTGATGAGTTTCAGAGCGAACTGGGCATCGGAGCGGCAGATATTGTCTCGCTTGAATGCATCGGAATAGTCGCAGACATGACGTGGCGGCGCCTTAATTATGAGTTCGTGTTTTTTGCCCAAACGCGGCTCACATTCCGACAAGTGATTGAGCGGGCAAAAACAGCTCGGTCGGGGACCGAACATGTCCAGTTGGAACCCTTTCCAGCATCAGCGGACTTCATGAACGATCTCCTCATGAGTGATCCTGATGGTTGGGTGCCGACTGGGTTTGCGGGACTGGCTTTATGTGGGTACAATCGTTTTGATATAAAGTCGTTCCCTTGGTGGATACCCGCGCATCGCACATACGCGGAGCACATGGGGCGGCGGCTCCTGTGATCATTCGTGTCCGATAGTATCACGACGCTGAAACGCGGCATGCCGCGTTTCAGCGTCTTTTCTTTTGCGCAATCCTTCTGTATGGGTTAACATATCATCATCCAAGTAAAGAGGTGTAGACACATTGTCCGATCGAACACACTGTTTGCACCGTCTTTTATCCGCTTCATCGCCATATTTGTAATATTTTTCTTCAGAGATATGTACACAGAGACATTTACCGAAAAAGTCCTTACGTTTCTCCAGAGCGGCGCGGAAGCCGCGGTTGATATGCTGGGTTCGCTCGCGCTCTCCCCGGGAGAATTTCAGCGAGATTATAAACGGTTTCTGGCGCGGGGCGGACCTCGGCCGTTTCGCAAAGATTGGGCGGACTGGTATCGCAAATGGAGGATATACACGACCATGCTCTCGCGCATGAAAAAGCAGGGGCTTATACGAAAGCGGTCTTCGCGTGGCGGTACGGCATGGGTGATTACCAAAGAGGGGATAGAGCGGCTAAAGCTGATCAAAGCACGACGGCAGAATCCAAACTCTCTGACGACCGCGCATTATGTCGCAGGTATGCGGCGGGAAGTAACGATCGTCTCCTTTGATATCCCGGAGCGTGAGAAAGGTAAAAGGCGATGGCTGCGCGCGGCGCTCGGCTCGCTCTCCTTTTCGCTTCTGCACAAAAGCGTGTGGATCGGGACCCAAAGCATCCCCGAAGAATTTTTGGATGCGCTTCGCGAGCGGGATCTTTTGCGGCATGTTCACATCGTCGGCGTCACGAAAAGAGGCACCCTTGAAAAGATCGTCTGACGCATCCCTGTAAACACACTGTCCGATCGGACAGTATGTTTACAGGTGACGGAGGCGGAGCGCTTACGGCGAGCATTTCAAACAATAGCTTTTTGGTGCTATCATGCGCGTATGGAAATCATAAAATCAAAACGTCTGCGGACAGGTGATACGGTCGGGGTCATTTCCCCGTCCTCGTATATATCCGAGCATTTGTGGCCAGATTGCGAGCGCGCGACAGGCGCGCTCGGGGCTCTTGGGCTAAAAGTGCGGATGGGTGCGCATGCATTTGACCGGCATTTCTACAATGCTGGTACGCGCGACGCCCGGCTCGTGGATTTTCACGCGATGTGGCGCGATCCGGAGGTGAACATGATCATGATGTCGCAGGGCGGGGATACGGCCAATCATCTGCTGGACGGGATTGATTACGACATGATACGGCAAAATCCGAAAATATTCGCTGGATTTTCTGACGGCACGACGCTGGTCAATGCGATATTTGCGCGTACAGGGCTTGTCACCTATTATGGCCCGTCGTTTCTGTGGGGATTCAGCGATCCGATGGACGAAATATTTGTTGAAAATTTCAGAAAAACGTTTTTTGAGGGACAGGTGGGCCCGCTTACTCCAAACCTGCACTGGCGTCACACGGAGAAGAAAGAATTGGCATATTCAGGATGGCATAGCGTGCGGAGTGGACGCGCGAGCGGCATACTGATGGGCGGACATTCGGGGTGTCTCGTCACGACCATGCTTGCCGGATATGCCCCCGATTTTCAGGACGCGATATTGTTTTTGGAAGGTACAGAATCAATAGCAAAACTTGATCGCCAGTGTACGGTACTCCATCTCAACGGCACGTTTGCAAAAATCAAAGGCCTCATCATCGGCTATTGTGACAATCACGAAATGCCGAAAGAACAAGGAGAAAACCGTCCTGTCGCGGATATGGTTTTAGAAGCAACGAGGGGGTATGATTTTCCGATTTTGGAGATAAGCGAACTCGGTCACAAGGTGGAAAATTATACGTTTCCCGTGGGATGTCGCGCGACCATGGACGCCGATGAAAAATATCTTTCTATTGACGACGCAACCGTCGCTTAAAAATGAAAATCTGTTTTCTGGTGCACAACTTGCGGCAGGATAACGGGGCGGGGGTTTTCTCCCGCCGCCTTATCATGGAATTATCAAAAGATCTGTATGCAGAGACAGCGGTGCTCACGACTGTGGCGTCCGGTGCGGACCACGAGCAAGCCATTCTTCATGGGAACAGATGGCGTCTCTTGGGGGAGTTATGGCACATCCGCCGCATCATCAGAGGATGCGATGTGGTGCACGCGCTTGATGTTTTTCCCTACGGATTTATCGCGGCGCTTGCGTCTCTGGGCTTAGAAAAAAAACTTGTCATCACGGCGATAGGCAGCGGCTCCATCCTGCCATTGTATCTCTGGCAGTATGCTCCGTTTATGCGGTGGGCATATCGCCGTGCCGCGGCAATCACGGCAATCAGCGTATTCACGAAAGATGAGATTCTCAAAAAGGCGCCATCATTGAACATCACGGTCATCAATCCCGGCGTGGATGTTCAGGAATTTTCTCATCCTGTGACGGGTGCTTACGATATCACGCGGTATAAGCCCTATATCCTCGGTGTGGGGCAGTTGCGCTGGCGCAAAGGGTATCATTTCAGCATCCGATCGTTTGCCAGGATTGCTCCCCATTTTCCTGACCTGCACTATGTGATTGTGGGCAAACACTATACGGATGTGTATGACCGTCGCCTCAAAAACCTGATCGCCGAATTGGGCCTCCAGGAGCGCATACATATTTTACAGGATGTAAACGGGCGCGAAGCGCTTGCCGAGATTTATCAGAACGCGGAACTGTTTTGTCTGTTTTCACAAAATATCCTGCATGATGTGGAGGGATTTGGCATCGTCTTTCTGGAGGCCGCGGCCGCAGGACTTCCCGTCGTGGGGAGCAAGAACTGCGGCATTGATGATGCCGTTGAAGACGGCAAAAATGGCATTTTGGTCGCGACGCGCGATCCGGAGGATTTCGCCCGCGCGATTATGAGAATTTTGGGCGACGAAAAATTGAAGAGGGAGATGGGGATACGTTCTCTTGCGCTTGCACGCGATTCCGGATGGGAGAAGCGGATCGGGGAATACGTTTCAATATATAAGGATCTCATCCAATAGGCGGTTGTATTTTTTTGATAATTACGATAGGGTTATACGGTATGGGTGTCTATGATGTGCCGTTTCATTCGGAACAATTTTACGACCATAAAGCGCGTTGGATCCATTATTTCCATCAAATTCGGGCGGTTCGGTCAGAATTGCGCGAGAACGGTGGCGATCTGGATAAGTTTTCAGTATTGGAAATCGGGCCTTCGCACGGTCTGGTGACGGGGTATCTGCGGAAATTCGGGGTGAAGGTCACGACCTTAGACATCAAGCCGGAATATACGCCCGATGTTGTGGGGGATGTGTGCGAACTGCCGTTTGCAGATGACTCTTTTTCTATGGCGATTGCCTGTGAGGTATTGGAGCATATGCCTTTTACGGACTCACTCAAAGCGCTCCGTGAGCTCCGGCGGGTGGTGAAGCGTACCATTTTTATCTCAGTCCCGGATGCGCGCCGGACTTTATTGCAGATGCGTCTTAAATTGCCGTTTTGTAGAGAGATTTCTTTAACGATTCGTGTCCCTACCCTGCAGCGCCAGATTGTTACCGTGGCGCGCGCACATAATTGGGAGATTGGAAAGCGAGGGTACCCGCCGTCATATGTGCGGAGTTCCATTCGTCGGGCTGGATTCCGCATTCTCCGCGAGGGATCGCTTCCGGATACCCCCCGCAATTATTATTTTTTGCTTGAAAAGATATGAAGAAGAAAACAGCATTGATTACGGGTATTTCCGGACAGGACGGTTCGTATCTGGCCGATT
>CAYIBQ010000024.1:0-10561 GCA_964361695.1 uncultured Candidatus Saccharibacteria bacterium
TGGCTCCGGCCAGTGCGGCTCGCGTGCCGTTCACCAAGGTGATCTTCACGGCCTCTCCTGACGGAGATGTCGTCGTAAGCTCGCTGACTGTTGAACGCCAGGGCCCGGGTAGCGACAGCGGCTTGTCCGAGATCGTACTTTTGGATGAAAACAATCTGCAGTACGGCCTCGCAAAGACACTGAATTCACTGCATCAGGTAAACCTGAATGAATCCTTTACGGTGAAGGCAGGTACCTCGCGCGCCATGACATTGGCCGCCAATCGCGCGGCATCCAGCGTCAGTGTCGCGGGTGAAATCATCAAATTAGCACTCGTCGCGGCTGATGCGGGCACGACCAAGGTGAACATGGGTTCTCCCAACATTTCCGGAAACGGAATGACGATGAACACGACGCTCACCATCGGCACCATCACCAACCAGACAGGTTCCTACAAGACCGTTGCCACCACGACCGAAGAAATCGGCAAAAAGGCATTTGTCTTCACCTCTGTCCGCGTAACTGCAGGATCACAGGAGAAGATATATGTTGACGGCATCCGGTGGAACCAAGTTGGTTCTGTCGGGAGCAACGATCTCGCCAACGTCATGACCACGCTTGAAGTCATCGGGGGAGACAAGAAGGACTACCCGGCGGTGATATCAAGCGACGGCAAGTATTACACTTCACGATTTGATCCCCCGATACTTCTGGATAAGGGCGGCTCTGCTGAAATATTCGTGAAAGCGGACATCATGAGCGGATCAGACCGGACGATCAAGTTTAATTTGTACCGGACGTCTGACCTGATGGTTCGCGGTGACACCTACGGATTCGGTATTACGCCTCCGACCTCGGGTACTGGATTCACTTCCACCAATCCGTGGTACTTTGCGTCCCAGATCACGGTAGGCAAGGGCTCCATCAACGTAGAGAACTCCACGAGCGTTACTGCACAGAACGTTGCGCTCAACCTCAATGGTCAGCCCCTCGGCGCTTTCTTGGCTGATGTGAGAGGAGAGTCCGTGTCAGTGGCGCAGATAATCTTCAATATCTCCGTTGGCGGCGGGGTTGCCGCGGGTACTGGCCAGGATTTGACGCAGGTGTCCATGTACGACTCAAATGGCAAGATTGTGGCAGGACCAGTTGACGGCTCCTCAACCTACAAGCTCACCTTTACTGATACCGTTACTTTCCCGGTCGGCAAGAATGTCTATACTCTGAAGGGTAAATACGGAACGGATATTCCGACCAACGCCGCGGTGTCGGCATCCACCACTCCTTCTACGGATTGGACTACGGTCCGCGGGGTAACGACAGGAGAAACCGTAACCCCGGCTCCGACGTCGGCGGTATCGCTCTCCACCATGACCGTCAAGGCGGGCGCTCTTACGATCAGCGTATCGTCCGATCCTCCGGCACAGACGGTTGTATCCGGAGCCCAGAAGTTCACATTCGCCAAGTATCTGCTTGACGCGGGCGCTTCGGGCGAAGATCTGCGAATGCCATCCATTCCGCTTGACTACAGCGGCACCACGGCGACCAATCTCACCGCGTGCCAGCTATACGATGGAGCAACGGCGCTCAACGCTGGTAGCAACACCCTGAACCCGAGCTCCATCAGCTCCACGACGCTCATTACATTTGACGGCTCCGGATTTACCATTCCGAAAGGCACGGTAAAGACGCTTGACCTCAAGTGCAACATCGCGTCGGGTGGAACTGGTGTGTACCAGTGGGGCTTTGACACGACGGCGTCTCCCACGATCAACGGCTTGACGTCCGGCCAATCAGTAACTCCTACCAAGAACGACTCTGTGGGACAGCGCATGACGCTCGCCGCATCCGGAAGCTTCGCGGCGGCTTTGGACTCTTCCAGTCCGTCATATACGCTTACGTCGGCAGGAAGGAGCGCGGTTACCACATCGGTGTTCCGCCTGACCGCCACCAATGAGGCAATCAGGGTGACTGACTTTGGTCTTCAGCTTGGAAATGGCGGTGCATCAAGCGTGCCGAACGCATCATCTTCACCGCAAGATGTGACAAAAGTAACGCTCTGGGACGGCGCAACCAAAGTAGGCGAGGCGGTCTTTGTCGGCGCAAGCTACTATGCGTCAACAACTCTGTCCGCCGACTTCACGATACCGAAAGACGGCTCCAAATTACTGACTGCCAAAATGGATGTCGCGGCGCAAGGTGCGTCGCAGGCCGGGATTCCCGGATCGTTTGTGCAGGTTGATATTCCGGCGGGAACCCAAGGCGGATCGCTTGCCACGGGACAAGCAAGCGGCCAGAGGATTCGTGTTGATAGCTTGACCACAGCCACCGCCAGCGCAGGCGTGAGGGTGCTTAGGTCGTATCCGACTCTGGAACTGGTCGCGCTCTCCAACACCAAGTTGGTAGCGGGAAGGCAGGATCTGTTCCGCTTCAAGATGACGGCTGCCCCCGAAGGAGACGTGGGTGTCGCGAAGTTCACATTCCGGATTGCGACATCATCCGCGACCAACCAGCTTGACATGATTGACAATGTCAACATGTACATATACAGCGATTCCGGATTCAGCTCGCCTGCAACGGCAGAAGTAGGAAGAAATGATGGTTCGCTGTTGCAAACGAGTATTGACTTGTCGGGTGTTGCCAATAGCACCGGAAGCGGCACGTCATGGGCAAGCGCGTCCACGGACATTGAAGTATGGGCAGCGGACAACAGCAACGCGTCAACCACGATTATTATTCCTGCTGGTGCTACGCGGTACTTCGCCATCAAGGGCGATGCGACGACTGCAGGAACGCAGTTTAGCGTATCTACGCAACTGCAAGGTGATGCCAAGTTTGCGTCCGATCTTGCAACGGGTGCATGTTGCACCACTGGCGGATTCCCGCATACTGCGGCGACGTCCACCTATATGGCGACCACCACGTATCTGCGAGAGCCGGGCGTGACGACACCCGCGGTGAGTTATGACTTCGTTTGGAGGCCGTTCTCTACCACCACGGCACAGTCCATCCTTGCGAACGACTACAGCACGGGCTATGGTATCCCTGGTCTTCCGACCACCAATACCAACACCCAGATATTGACGCAATAATCTCTCGCACTTGTGTCCTGACCGCGTCAGTCAGGGAAGCGAGAACACCCCCCACCACTTTGAAACAAAGTGGTGGGGGGTTGTATTTTATCTGTTTTTGGCTTACAATACAGCCTGTATGAATCATTTTGACTCAAAATATAAGGTTCTGGCCGTCCTGGGGGTTTTGGCGATTATCGCAGGTGTGGGTATGGGGTATCGCGCCTACTTCGGTATGCAGGGCTACAGTGCCGACCAAAACGGGGAGGAATTGCCGCCCCCCCAAAGCCCTGCGGACAGTATGGTGTCCGATGGCGCAGAAGTTCCTGTTGAAATAGGGAATCAATCACTAGATTTTCCTGTTTTGCACCGTCCTGTCACGTTTTCATCGGCGTTTTCAGTTGAGGCGCAGGATATTATGCGCAAAAAAATTGATGCGAGTATCGTGGCACTTGAAAAAGATCCCAAGGTTTTTGATGAGTGGATGAATCTGGCAATTCTGCGGAAAACCGTAGACGACTATGAAGGGGCGCGCGAGATTTGGGAGTTTCTTAAGATTATGAATCCGCGCCATCAGGGTCCGTCTGCCAATTTGGCGGCGCTGTATGCTTTTGACCTGAAAGATCCTGTTCGTGCCGAGCAAAACTTTACCATCGCGCTTGAGCTATGGAAAAAGGACACGATGGTATGGCGCAATGCGTACGACTTTTATCGCTATGTCCGAAAGGATGACCAAAAGGCCAAAGAAATGCTGGCAAACGGCATCAAGGAGACGGAATCGCCGGATCTCCAGTATCTGCTGGATCACTACAGCGAACTTTAGGCTACATTGCCGGAGAGAGCAGGATAACTAAAACCCCCTCGCGAGGGGGTTTTTAGTTATCCACAGGGTACGCATTGTACATGTGAACGCGCTGTTGATAGAATGGAAAGGTGAATTTATTACGTTGATGTTTTGTCGAACCTCAACGCACTCCATCCTCGTTTATTTTATATTGTGTATTTCATTTTTTAAAACCATGCAGGTTCCAAAAATGTTTCGTTTTCGTACGAACAGTTCGGCGTTTGTTATAGTAGCGCTCGTCGTTGGCGTCGTCCTTGCGGTCGGAGGATCGGTCTATGCCACCACCGTGGGCAGCAGCATTACGGTCAGTAGCGTGCTTTCTGTTGCCGCAGGAACGGCGGCCGCACCCACGCTTACGTTTTCTTCAGATACTGATACCGGACTCTTTAGCGTAAGTACCGATATACTTGGGTTTACGACAGCCGGAAGCCAACGGGCGCAGTTTACCAATAGCGGCGCTTTTGGCATGGGTACGACAAGTCCCGGGGGGTTCCTCGCGCTTACGACCGCTACGACATCTCCTGGCATTCTCCTGACTTATACAGGGACGGGGCCAGCCCTCTATATTGAAGACGCGGCAAATGATACCACGCCGTTTGTCATAGACGCCTCCGGCAACCTTGGTATCGGCACCTCAACTCCGTCATCTGTTTTCTCCATCGGAGCGCAGGGTGTGCATGGGGGACTCTGGTATAACGGCTATCTGGGCGTTGCCACCAGTTCTCCTGGGGGTGTCTTTGCTATTGCCACTTCCACGCAGAGCACTCAAACCACATTTCTTGTATCAAATCTCGGCACGGGATATACCGCGTGGTTTGAAGATAGCGCCAATGACACCAGCCCGTTCACCATTGATGCCGCGGGCAATGTCGGCGTAGGCACTTCCTCCCCGGGGACGCTCTTTAGCGTTCAGGGAGTTGCCAACCTTTTGGCAGACGCGACATCCACCGTGTATAGTCGTTTCTCGTTGCCGCACTTCTCGGCCACGTCTACGGTTGCGACCACCACGATCTCCACAGGTGGGTTCCAGGTAGGGAGTCAGGGTTCGGCGGCATTCACGGTCGGCCAATCCGCGACCACATCGGTGGGCGTAGGCACGTCCACGCCGAAATCGCATCAATTTGCCGTTGGCGGTAATGCGCTCATCGGTGCAGGATCCAACGGAACATCTACGTTGTCTATCAGCTCATCGGGTACCAATATTGGTGGGTGCATTGAACTGCGCGCGGCAGACGGCAATATGGTTAGAATCTATGCGACTACTTCAACACTGACAGGGGCGTATACCAATAACGGTGGAGCGCTTCCTGGTCGTGGTTTGGTCGTAGAAGCAGGCACGTGCCGTTAGTCGCTCACTAAAACGATCTTTCTCCTTCACTTATGCGGAGAATCTCTACGATACGATATACGGTAGTCGCGGCAATGGCCGCGGTGGCGTGGCCGCTTGCGGCGCTTGCGGCAACCACAGACGCGGACATCACGCTGGTACTTCCCAGCGACAGCTCGCAATATACGTTAAAATCCGGTGGCACGTTTGATAATTTCAGCATTTCCGGCGGCACGTTTACTTTTGGTGCCGATAGCGGCGGCACGGTGAGCGTTGATATTCGCTCCGGCGGCAAAAAGACCCTGACCAATGATCGTAATATCACAACCGTCTGCGACGATACCGAATCAAAACTAGTCATCACACATGGCGCGGGAAGCACGGCGGTAACACCTGGTAGTGTCTGTGGTTCCGGCGGGGGCGGAGGCGGCACTTCGGGAGGCGGTAGCAGTTCCAGCGGCGGCGGGGGAGGTAGTGGCAGTTTTGCCGCGGCACCAGCGGCAAAGACCGTGGACAAGGTAGCACAGCTCAAAGACCAGATCGCGGCGGCGCAGGCAGAGATCGCCAAAAAACTTAGTGCAGGAGCGGGTGCTGTTGCGACTCTCTTTACCAGAAATCTTGCGTTGGGCGATCGTAATGATGACGTAAAGGCGCTACAGCAGATGTTGGCGACCGATAAGACGATCTATCCCGAAGGACTGGCATCTGGTTTGTTCGGTCCCGCTACGCAGAGGGCTGTCAAGAAATTCCAGGAAAAATACGGCATTTCTCAACTCGGCAACGTAGGACCGGCTACGCGGGCAAAATTGAATGAACTCTTTGGCGCTTCGGCTCCCGTGGCTCCGTCGGCTCCTGCATCGTCAGGTCCAGCCGTTTCTACGGTGAGCGTACCGTCAAAAACGGTGAATCCGGGCGAGACGAGCGACAACGTAACCATCCTTCAGCAACTTTTGGCAGGGGACTCTGAAGTGTATCCCGAAGGCACGATTAGCGGATTTTATGGTCCTGCGACCTTGCGAGCAGTACGCCGCTTCCAGCTGAAATACGGCGTGATACAGGCCGCAAGCGACGCAGGAAACGGACGGGTGGGGCCAAAGACCCTGGCAAAACTTTCAGAAATTTTTGGAAGTGTCACGGCCCCGACTACTGCTCCGGCAGTAACGACGCCCACAGCGCCATCATCTGCCACAGTCGGCACATCGGTTCCGGCAAGTACTGCCCAGGTAAAATCTGTCCAGGAACAGATCCAGGCCTTGCAGGCAAAGATACTCCAGGAGCAAATCAAATTGCTTCAGGAAAAAATAAACGCGATTAAAAAATAGCAAACATATATGTTTGAAAATCGCGCTCCGATTGTCGTCGCCCTCCTGCTCCTGTTTGTCCTGGTTTCCACCAGCGCCGGGTTTGCCAGTATTTCCGGCATCCAGGACACGCTCCGGTCTGTTCAGCTCAAGCTCATCCGGGAAAAACTGAAAGTTCTCCAGCAGGGCATTGTGGACGCCGGCAAACAGCAGATACAAGAACGGGCTGATGCCGAAAGAAAACGGGCAGGGGATTCGCTCCTGACGAAGACACAGCCGAGTCGGCAGGAACTTGAAGCCGCACTGGAGCGGCAGATCGCCACCCTCCAGGGTGTGGTCAATTCCCTGCGCCCGCGTGCCATTGACGAAGAAACCATCCGGATTGAAAAGCGCATCGGAGAAATAAAAGAAAAGGTAAAAACTGCATCAGGCACCGCCCTCCAGAATCTTCAAGACGAACTGAACGGACTGCTTAGGGAGTATGACGCGTTGCAAAACGATGTGCGCGCGGCGCTGGCGGAATCCATCACCTATCGTCAGGCGCTTGTGATTCAGGAACAGATTCGTGCTGTTCAGGCAAAAGTGCAAGTGTTACCTACGGCACAGGCCGCGGAGAAACCACTCGTGAAATCCAGTGCGGCTGTAGACGCGACGGTAAAGGGCATTGAAGATCAGGTGGAAAAACTTCGGCTCAAGATCATCCAGGCGCAGATCAAAGCCATACAGGAGAAGATCAACACGCTGAATAAATAATTCCATGAAAGGAGTTCTTATGGCGAGAGGGCTCCTTTTTTCGTGGATGGTAGGAATTTTTCTCGCCGGAAACGCCTGGGCTTCGGGCCCGGTGATTAACGAAGTATTTTTTGATCCCGAAGGAACCGATACCGGAGCAGAATGGATTGAGATATATAATCCTGATCCTGCCCCGGTTGTGATGACCGGTTGGCAAATCTACCCTGCGGGTATCGGCTATTTTACCTTTCCTTCGGGATTTACGCTCGGACCGAAACAATTTGCGGTGATCATGCTCCGCTCATCGGGTACCAATGTCGTGGGAGTGTTATATCATGCCACCGCGTTGTCAAACATGGGCAATACGTCTGGGTCTGTAGCGCTCTTTTCGGCCGAGCCCAGGGGTGAAGATACTATCCGCAGTTTTGTGCAGTGGGGAGAGGGAAAGCAGACGTGGGAATCAGCGGCAGTCAAGACCGGACTGCTCACTCCCCATGGCGCTTTTGTGCCTCTTGACGCTTTTTCCGAAGGAAAGTCATTGGCGCTTGCAAACGATGGCGTAGCGGGAAGCGACGTATCCCTGTGGAAGACTGCGACACTGCCGACAAAAGGCGCTACCAACAATGCCGTCGCCGCTCCGGCCGCTTCGTCTACAGCATCAGTGCCGACTCCCGCCGTCTCTGCAAATGTTTCCGCTCTGCCGCCGCCCTTGGCAATGGAAGCGCGCGCTGGCCGTGACCGTACTGCTGTTGTCGGCGCTGACATTGTTTTTGAAGGCATGGCAATCGGTTTGCTAAAAGAGCCCATAGAAAATGCTCGTTTTTGGTGGAACTTTGGAGATGGGGGTACTGCCGAGGGACGCGCGGTCTCCCACGCCTTCAAAATACCGGGCACCTATATGACAGGACTGCATGTGTCTTCGGGCATGTATGCGGCTTCGGACTATAGTATGGTGAATGTCGTGCCAAACAAAGTCGCGGTAACCGAGGTTACAAAAGCAGAAGAAGGATTTGTTCGCCTGCGAAACGGTTCTCCGGTTGCGGTGGACATCGGGGGCTGGACGCTTGAGGAGGCGGGCGGCAGGCGTTTTGTCCTGCCTCTGCGCACCATGATTTCCGCAGGAGGAGAGATTGCGCTTGCACATACGGTCACCATGCTGACCGGCGCTCTGCCGATCACTATGAGTTTCCCTGACGGTTCGTCAGCGTTTTCATATCCGTCGGAACCGGCCGCACCCGGGCGTACCGCACCACCGATATCCGTCCCTGCTGTACTCTCGTCCGCCGTTGGCATAGCGCCAGAATCACTGCCGGGAAAACCAGTAATAAAAGAACAAACGGCTGTTCCGGAAAAACTGATGATAGCTACCTCAACACTGCCTCTGGCGTCGGTAAAAACACCGATCCCATCATCGGGGTATATCTCTCTGTTTATGGCATTTTCCGTGAGCATAGCCGCCTCTGCGGGTTTTTTGTTTTTGAAAAAATTCTTCATCTGATTACTGCATGTCCAAGACCACCATCATCGTGTGCGCCACGGCATATCATCCGTTTGTGGGCGGTGTTGAAATAGCCATAGAAGAAGTTGCGCGGCGTTTGCACGGACAGTTTAGTTTTCTCGTGCTGACTGCGCGCATGTCCCGTGCACTGCCCCGCCGCGAGGTCCGTCCTGAAGCCACTGTTATCCGTTTGGGCTTTGGCGCCCGCTTTGATAAATGGCTTTTACCTTTTTTGATATCGCTCCGCATTGTTTGGAATTTGGGATTTGGAATTTGTGTTTTCACAAAACCGAAAGGTTTTGTGCTGTGGGGCATGGATCTCTCCCAGGGCTCGCTCGGAGCCGCTATGGTAAAAATATTTTTTCCGCGCATGCCATTTGTCCTGACGGTGCAATACGGTGAGAGCGAGGAATATGTGCGGCATGGCCGCGGTGGTCTGATACGGAGAGGGTTTCGGATGATGTTGAAAAGAGCCGACCGCGTTACCGCAATTTCCGGGTATCTGCTCGGCATGGCGCGCGGGTTTGATTATTGCGGGCCTGCAGTGGTCGTGCCCAACGGCGCGGATGTTACAAAATTCAAAAATAAAAATGAAAAACGAAAAACGACGGATCGCGACGGAAAAACGATCATCACCGTGTCGCGGCTGGTGCCGAAGAATGGCGTTGATGTACTCATTCGCGCCTTTACAGAAGTGCGAAAGACGATGCCGGATACGTTATTGTCCATCGTAGGAGACGGGCCTGAACAGGATACCCTTGAAGAACTTGCGCATGCATCGGGCGTACGCGATGCGATAGTCTTCCACGGCACAGTGCCGCATCAGGATGTACCGTGGCATCTTCAAGGGGCTGACGTGTTTGTGCGGCCGTCGCGTTCTGAAGGCATGGGCAACGCCTTTGTAGAGGCCATGGCCGCAGGTTTGCCCGTGATCGGTACTGCGGTCGGAGGCATACCCGATATCATCACGCACGGAGACACGGGCCTGTTAACCCAGAGCGAAAATGCGCACGATCTTGCCCGACAGATCGTCCGTCTCTTGCGCGATCCTGTATACGCAGAAGCAATCGCGGCAAAAGGGAAAGAAAAAGCCGCGCGGTCTTTCAATTGGGACAGTATTGCCCGCGCGTATCAGGACATATTTTTTCAGGAAGCCGATGCGCGGAAAAGAGTGGTTATTGCAACGGGTCTGTTCCCGCCGGAAATCGGCGGCCCGGCTACATATGTCCACCTGCTTACTGATGCTCTGTCGTCGTATGGGGTAAGCATGCGTGTTGTGGCATTTCGTAGCGTGCGGAAACTCCCCACCATCATCCGACATGCGGCGTATTTTCTAAAAGTCGCCATGATAGCGCGGGGGAGCGACAGCATCTTTGCCCAAGACCCGGTAAGCACCGGCATGCCGGCTTTCCTTGCCGCACGCCTCATGGGCAAGCCGTTTGTTCTAAAAATAGTGGGGGATTATGCCTGGGAACAGTACATGCAAAGACATGCGAACGCTGTCTCGCTGGAAGAGTTTCAGCAGGGGAGATACGATCTAAAGACCGCAATTTGGCGCTTTATTGAACGGCAAGTCGCGCAAGGTGCCAGCCGCGTCATCGTCCCCAGCAGATATCTAAAAAAAATAGTCATGCAATGGGGCGTGCCGGAAGAGAACATACGGATGGTGTATAATGCGTTTGTCCCCCCGCGCATGTCATCATCAAAAACAGACACGCGGGCTGTACTCGGTATACCGGCGGAAACGTTTCAGATCATATCCGTCGGCCGTCTCGTGCCATGGAAAGGTTTTGATGCGTTGATTTCCGCCAT
>CAYIBQ010000025.1:0-10475 GCA_964361695.1 uncultured Candidatus Saccharibacteria bacterium
TTGATGAGTTTTATCGGCAGGCGAGCGATCGCGATCGCCTGAAGTTTTTGGTGCGGTTTGCGGTGTTGGCGCCATCAAGTCACAATAGCCAGCCGTGGAAGTTTGAGATAAGGGACAATACGATTCTGGTGAGGCCGGATATGCGGCGGGCGCTTCCGGCAAGCGATGCAAACAATCGCCAGCTTTTCATAAGTTTAGGGTGCGCGATTGAAAACCTGCTGATTGCGGCTGATTATTATGGATTTTCCTCGGATGTCGCATATGCCACGGACGGTGCAGTAATCACTCTGAAAAGAATCAGGCAAGAATCATCGGAAGACAAAAAGCATCTGATTTTTTCAATTCCCCGGAGGCATACCAACCGCAGTCCGTATGAAGACAGAATGCCGGACGAGGGTTTTGTTGCATGGATGCAATCTCTGGGAACAAAGGACATGCGCATTGACTGCATCACGGATCAGGTGAAAAAAGACAAAATTGCTGATGTAGTAGTATCCGCAGGAATTGCCGCAATGGATGACAAAGGGTTTCGGGAAGAGCTTTCACGCTATGTAAAATCAAATATTACGACCGAACATATCGGTATGCCCATGTTTGGATTTGGCATGCCTACACCGCTTTCTCTCATTGCGCCATCTGTTCTAAAAAGATTCAACATGAATCGGCTCTCGCGGCGGCAGGACGAAAAACTTTTGAAAGAGCAGACGCCGATGATGGTGCTCATCAGCACAAGAGAAGATAATCCAAAAACATGGATGGAGGCAGGGAGTCGTTATGAAAGAATAGCGCTTATGGCTGAACAGAAGGATATAAAAACCGCACCCATGGCCGCGGCGATTCAGATAGGAGATTTTTATCGTCATCTGCAAAAAATCTTGGATACCGACCTGCGTCCCCAATTTTTTTTCAGAATAGGATACGTTACGAAAGCGACACCCCATAGCCCCCGCATCGGCGCACGGGCGGTATTGTCGTGACATCTCGTGTGTTTGAAGGTATCGGAAGTCGTGATAGTATAAAGATGTGATTACATCTTTATTGTATGTTACTTTCGGTTTCTAATCTTGATTTGTTGACGGTCGGCATTGCGGTCACCATAAGCTCCATTTTGGGGTTCATGGTCTATTTTCGTGAGCCGCACAGCATCACCAACAAACTTTTTCTCATCTTCTCCCTGGTGAATGCCGGGTGGAGCATCTTTAATTATATAAGTTATCAGACCGATATTATTTCATTTCGTTTGCTGTTTATCCGGCTTGTTCTTTTTTTTGGTACGCTCCACGCATTTAGCTTTTTTGTGCTCATTTATGTTTTTCCTAAAAAAGAAACATCATTCTCTCGTTGGATAACCCTTGCCGTAACTCCTCTCAGCGCGATTGTTGCCTTGCTTACCTTGTCCCCGCTTGTCTTCTCTGGAATAAGAGAAGTAGCAGTAGGAGAAGTATCGCAACCTATTCCGGCTCCCGGAATTGTGCTTTTTGTCTCGTCCGTCGCCCTGCTTATCCTCGGGGGAATGTCCATGTTGTTCAACAAACTGAAACATGCTGATGCAAAAGATAAACCCCAACTGCTCTATATCTTATGGGGATCTGTCCTGATGTTTGCATTGATCATCGGCTTTACGTTGGTACTTCCAATTTTCTTTGAGAATACCCGCTTTGTTCCTTTGAGTGCCATATTCACACTTCCGTTTTTTCTGCTGACTGGTTATGCGATTGTGCGTTATAACCTCCTTAATATTAGGGTTGTAGCAGCAGAACTTTTGATGCTCTTGGTGGTGATCATCAGTTTTCTTGAAATCATTTTATCAACCAATGCATCAGAAATAATCTTTCGTGTTGTGGTATTTTTTGCTCTGCTTGCTTTGGGGATCCTGCTGATCCGGAGCGTGCGGAGGGAGGTGGAGCAGAGGGAGGAACTGGCTCGGCTGAATGCTCGCTTGAAAGAGTTGGATGCTTTGAAGTCGGAGTTTGTGTCCATGGCAGGGCATCAGTTGCGGGCACCCTTGACGGTGATAAAAGGATACGTGTCCATGATACTGGAGGGCACAATAAATGGAGCCACCGATGCGGCAAAAGAAGCATTGGGCAAGGTGATGTTTTCCACAGAGCAGTTGGTGAAGCTAGTGGCGAGCTTGCTGGATTTGTCTCGCATTGAATCGGGGAAAATAAAATACGAATCTGCGATGCATGATTTTTCCGCGATGGTGCAGGAGGTGATTGACAAGTTCAAACCGAACGCCGAGAAGAAGGGGATTACGTTTGTGTTTGAAAACAAACTGGGGCCGGCATCATTTATCTTTGATACTGATAAATTGCGCGAAGCCGTGGTGAATTATGTGGACAATGCGGTGAAGTATACGGATACGGGAGATGTACGGGTCACACTCTCGTCCATGCAGGGGCCGAACGGCGCATGGGCGCGGCTGGAAGTGCGCGACAGCGGCATTGGTATAAAAAACGAAGATATATGGAAACTTTTTGATAAGTTCAGCAGAACCGAGGAGGCAAAACGGCAAGACCCCAACGGCATGGGCATCGGCCTCTATTTTGCCAAGCGGGTAATCCGCGACCATGGCGGCAATGTGGGCGCGTTTTCCGAGGGCATCGGCCGCGGCAGTACTTTTTGGTTTGAGGTGCCGATGAGATTGAAAAGTTAGATTTTGGAAATGAAAGCATTGAGGCGTATTCCTTGACAACCAAGAGAGTAAGATATACTCTTTACTACGATGGTTCGCGTTGAACGGGAATAGTACCTCATGTTATGGGGGAACCGGCCCGGAAGCGAGAAAGGAAAAGGCGATCGCCATTAACTTTTTTCGGAAGCCCTACCGAATCCGCACAGGGGGTGCGCTGTTGAGTAAAAGCTCGCCAGCCGCAGAGCCCGCGGCAGTGATGCCGTAGGAAACGCAAGGTGGTATCGCGAGAAACCTCGTCCTTGCCCAGCTCGCATATGCGGGTGGACAAAGATGAGGTTTTTTGTATGCAAAAAATAATCGTCATTAAAATAGGCACGAGTGTATTAACGGACGGCGCTCACGTTATAAACAATGACGTGCTGCGTTTTTACGCCCGCGAATGCAAACTCCTGCGGCGACAAGGATATGCTTCTGTTTTTGTCGTGAGCGGCGCGGTGCAACTGGGCAGAACGGAAACGCATACTATCGCAGACAAAAAAACTCTTTCCGCGATCGGCCAAGTCGCATTGAGCGCGGCGTACCGCGAGGCGTTTGCTCAACAAGGATTGGTGACGGCGCAACTTCTTTGTTCCCGCCACGACATTGCCAAACGCCATCTCTTTCGGGCATTCCAAAGAACTCTTGCCGGACTTATTGAACAGGGAGTCATTCCCTTGCTGAATGAAAATGACGCTTTGACAAATGGCGAGATCGAGGCATTTGGAAATAATGATATGCTTGCCGCAGTCGCGGCCGTGGCTATGAGCGCCGAGAAGCTTCTCCTTCTTACCGATCAGGAAGGACTGTACACCGCGGACCCGCGTTTTTTGGAAGATGCAAGACTGGTGCGGGAAGTCGGCGATGTTACGAAAGAATTATTTCACTACTGCAATGGGCCCGCTTCTCGGCAGGGCGTCGGCGGCATGATTGCGAAACTTAAGGCGGCAAAAACCGCGATTGCCGGAGGCGTGGAGACAATTATCGCGCGCGGAAACATCCGGTATCGCTCTCATCTTTCCGATATCATTGCGCACAAGGGGCCGTTAACGTGTTTTCGGCCGCGAAGAACGCATGGTGCGCTTACCAATCATGATCGTTGGATGCTTGCGACTCGGCCGTCGGGTGCCTTGCGCATTGATGGAGGCGCTGCGGCAGCGCTTCGCAGCAAAAAAAGTTTGCTTGCCGTTGGCATACGCGATGTTACGGGCCGGTTCCAGCAGGGAGAAATCGTGCGCATCATTGATCGTACCAAAGAGGAAATCGGCTGTGGAATCGTTTCTTTGTCGTCGGACGCGCTCAAAGCCATGTTTGCCAAGGGATCTCCAAGAAATACCGATGTCATTCACTGCGATCATTTGATTATGTATTAAAGTCAAATTATATGGCATTAAAAAAATATGTAGGTATCATAGGAGGCGGGACTATGGGGAGCGCTATCGCGCATCTGATGACGAGAAATGGGATGGTCGCCGGATCGTGCTTTGTTTTTGACAGAAATCCGGAACGGCGCATGGTATGTGCGGTGTTGTCCTGTACGGTTGCGCAATCCCTGGACGAGCTTATTGCGAATTCCGATATTTTGCTCCTTGCGGTTAAGCCGCAAAACGCCTCCGAATTGTTTGACGAGATGCGCGGGCGCATTGCTTCGCGCACCATCATCTCAATCATGGCAGGCATCCAGATGTCAACAATCGCGCGAGGACTGGAAACATCACGCATCATCCGCGCCATGCCCAATATGCCTGCCCGCATCGGCAAGAGCATGACCGTGTGGACGGCCCATAAAGAAGTAAGCGGGGAAGAAAAAGAAGCGGCTCGCCAGCTCTTTTCACTGATGGGGCGGGAGTTGGAAGTTGTCAGCGAGGACAAGATTGATGCGGCTACTGCGATAAGCGGCAGCGGGCCCGCCTATGTTTTTTTGCTTGCCGAATCGCTTGAAGCCGCGGCTCTGCATCTGGGATTTTCTGCCGAAGAAAGCGGCCTACTTGTTCGAGAAACGCTTCGCGGAGCAAGCGAGCTTTATGCGGGAACGAATGAATCGCCCGCAGTGCTTCGCGGTGCCGTCACATCACAAGGCGGCACCACGGCCGCAGCCATGGAGATACTTGACCCGGCCGCATTTATGCATCTCTGGCAACGCGCAGTGAAGAGCGCCTACGGGCGCGCAAAAGAATTGCGTAATGCCACATCATTATGACGCAAGATATTTTTCTTGAAATCAAGAAGCAGAGTCGTGCGGCTCGCACTGTTTCTTTGGTACTGTCGGTATTGAACTCCCAGATCAAAAACGCGGCGCTTTGCGCAATGGCTCAAGCGATAGAAGAAAGCACCGATGAGATACTGGCGGCCAACACAAGGGACTTGGCGCTCCATCGGGATTTATCTCCTGCCATGACCCGGCGGCTCACGATGTCTCGCGAGAGCATCGGGCGTATGGCTGATGGTCTTCGGACAGTTGCCGCCTTGGCAGATCCGGTCGGCGCGATTGAACGCATGACCAAACGTCCCAACGGGCTTTTGATCGGACGCATGCGCATACCCATTGGCGTCATTGGGGTGATTTTTGAATCGCGCCCGAACGTGATCGTTGACATCGCGGGGATCATGCTGAAATCCGGCAATGCCTGTGTTTTACGCGGAGGAAAGGAAGCTGTGCACACCAATAGCATACTCGCCCGGATCATGAGAGAAACTGCGGGGGAAAATGGGGTACCGCCGGATTATCTCCAATTCATCGAACATACGGATCATGAGGTTGTCCGCCTGCTCTGTGAAAATGACGAAGACATTGATTTGATGATCCCGCGCGGCGGCAGCGCTCTTATGGAAGCCGTGCACCGCCATGCGCGAATGCCGGTGCTTGCTCATAACAAAGGCATATGCCACGTCTATATTGAAAAGAGCGCGGATCGGGAGCGTGCGATCCGGATCGCAGTCAATGCAAAAGTCAGCAATCCATCAGCGTGCAATTCCGCGGAAACGATCCTGATTGACGAGGCGGCGGCACCGGCGATCCTGCCGCGCCTGATCGCGGAGCTTCAAAAACAAGGCGTAGAAGTGCGCGGGTGTGAAAAGACGCGGGCAATTGTCTCCGGCATTACGGCGGCTACGGCTGGCGATTGGACCACCGAATATCTTGATTTCATCATTTCCATCAAGGTAGTGCGCGACATCAATGAGGCGCTTAGCCACATCAAACAATATGCCACCGGTGTTTCTGAAGCGATCATCACCGAGGATTACGCGCGCGCATGGCAATTTCTCCGCACCGTGGCAAGTGCCGCTGTATACGTGAACGCATCTACCCGTTTTACCGACGGCGCAGAGTTCGGTCTCGGCGCCGAAGTCGGCATCAGTACTGCAAGGACATATGACCGCGGCCCCATGGGCGTAGAGGAGCTTACGGTGACAAAATATGTGATTTTTGGCGAGGGTCAGATCCGACAGTAATTCTCTCTGCATAAGTTCACATACATATTGTCATCTTTTGATAATATCGTTGTTAGTAAGGGGATGTGCTCCTTGACAACATATGTTAAGAGGGGCATAGCAGCGGATAACCGGCGAAGTAGTTGAACAAGACAAAAGGGAGAATGTATGAGAGCCACAAAGATGTTTCCGCCCACACTCCGGGATGAACCTCGCGATGCCGAGGCAATTTCGCACAAACTCTTGTTGCGGGGTGGCTTTATCACGCAAATCTCGTCAGGGGTGTACGTGTTGCAACCCTTGGGGCTTCGGGTGCTTCAGAAAGTGAGAAAGATTGTCCGCGAGGAGATGGACAAAATCGGCTGTCTTGAAATTGACATGCCGATCCTCCAGCCCAAAGAACTGTGGGATCAAAGCAAGCGATGGGAACTGTATGAAAAAAAAGGCATTATGTTTGAGACAAAGATTGGCTCAAGCATATACGGCCTTTCTCCGACTGCGGAGGAGGTGGTGACGTCCATCGCCGCTCGATTTCTCATGAGTTATCGCCAGCTCCCGCTTACGCTTTACCAGATCAAAACGAAATTCCGGAAGGAGGAACGTGCCCGTTTCGGCATGATCCGCGGCCGTGAATTTGAAATGAAGGACGCGTACAGTTTTGATCGGGACGAGGAGGGCATGCGGCGGAGCTTTCAAGACCAACGAGGGGCATACGAAAGGGCGTTCCGCCGTATGGGTTTTGACCCGCTTCTTCCGGTAGAGGCAGACAGCGGCGCTATCGGTGGCAAAGGATCTGCCGAGTTTATGGCAGTAACTGAAAGCGGTGAAGACACTCTCATCACGTGTCCCAGCTGTCATTACGGAGCAAATCGTGAGAAGGCGGCATCGGTTATTACTCAGAATGAAAATATGCCGTTGTGTCCGATGCATAAAGAATATACGCCGGACGCAAAGACCGTGGATGATCTCGTTGCTCTTTTCCCCGAACTCTCTGCGGCAAGAATGGCGAAGACCATTATTTATCTTGCCGATAAGAAACCGGTGGCCGTAGTGATGCGGGGAGATCGCGATATCAACGACGTGAAGCTCCAAAATAAGTTAGGAGTAACGAACCTTGAACTCGCTGATCCTGAAACGATTCTCCGAGTCAGTGGAGCGCCGGTGGGTTTCGCCGGACCGATTGGCCCGTTGCAGGGTATCCCGATTTACTTTGATGAATCGGTGAGGGGACTCCGAAATTTCCTCTGCGGTTGCAACGAAAAGGGGTACCATCTTCTTGATGTCAACTTTGGTCGGGATCTCCCCGAACCAGAAGAGTACCACGATCTTCAAAATGCGCGGGTAGGTGATCATTGCGCTCAATGCACAGAAGGCGTTCTCGAGGAAGTCCATGGTATTGAACTCGGGCACGTGTTCATGCTTCAACAGGGTTATGCCAAGAGTATGGACCTTACTGTCCTTGGCGAAAATGGGGAAGCTATCACGCCATGGATGGGGTGTTACGGTATCGGAACTACGCGTTGTGTGCAAGCGATCATTGAACAGCCCGCATGGCGTGATGAAAATGGCATGATTTGGCCGCGTTCCATCGCACCCTATGAAGTGGTGATCGTCCCCACGAATCTAAGAGATAGGGAAGTGAAGGAACTTGCCGAGCGGCTCTATAAAGAATTGACCTGGGTTGGAATAGAAGTGGTTTTGGATGATCGCGACGATGGCTTCGGCATCAAGATCAAGGATGCTGACCTCATAGGCTATCCGTCTAAGGTCATTGTCGGGCGGCAGGCAAAAGAAGGAAGAGTTGAAATGATTGACCGCAAAACTGGCGTCAAGTTTTTTAGGACGCGGGAAGATGTCATCAGTCAGATCAAGCAATGGAGAAAGGAGGTGGAGCCAAAAGTTGTTCAGGACGATTGGTTGGGGGTGTAGGGTAAAGGGCGGCATGGAGCACTCAGTACTCCATGCCGCTGACTTCAGCGACGCCCAGAGACAGGAGTTAGAAAATGGAATCCAATCCTCATGTGGTGGTGATTGGTGCTGGTGTTACCGGCGCCTTGGTGAGTTATAAAGCATTGCAAGCTGGATGCCACGTGACGTGCGTGGAAGCTCGCAGTATCGGTGCCGGCTCGTCGAGCCGTTCTGCCGCATGCGTAAGAGCTCAATGGGGGACCGAAGCGAATGTGCGCGCGATGCGCAGGTCGATTCGATTCTATAAGAAACTTCCCAAGCTGTTGGGGTGTCCGCATGTCCAGATGATCCGCCAAAACGGTTATCTTTACGTCTGTGCTACAGACGAAGAAATGGCTGTCAGGCGCGAACTCTATTTACTCCAGCGCAACGCAGGATTGCAAGAAGTGGAGCTCCTTGATGGCGAAGAGACATGCAAGCGTTTCTCCCATATCAATCGTGATATACGGGGTGCGACGTTTTGCTCAATTGACGAGTTTTGCATCCCTGCCAATATCTATGGAGAAGTTTTTGACTACTGCAAGCTTGATCCTGATTTTGAGTTGCTGGTCAATGCACCGGTCATTCGGGTAAAGTGCGAAGCCAGCAGGGTCGTGTCTGTAATAACCCCGAGTGACGAGATAGAGGGGGATCTCTTCGTGAATGCTACCAATGCATGGGCCCCGCGAGTCGCACGACTCTTTCACGAAGAAGGAGAGCGTGAATATGGCCAGTTGCCAATCTCGCCAGAGAAAAGGTTTCTCCATTTTCTGCGGGTGGGCGATTCCTGGCCTCAGAAAGAGTTTCGTGCATTGCCGATGACTGTTTTTCCGACAGGAGCGTATTGTAGACCCGACAACGCGCATCTTCTGATCGGCTGGGAGGAAGAAACATCCGCAGACCCTAATTTCTCCTATGAGGATCAAGACCTGATCTCATCGGGGTATGGGCATGTCGGAGAGAATAGTCATGGATTTAGGACGTGGGCGGAAATTGCCCGCTGGTCAGAGAAAATCGCCAATCTACCCGGCATGGAACGGACTACAAGCGGGTACTACGGCGTGACGCCAGACAGGCATCACATCATTGATTACGATCGTGTAGTGGACAATCTCATTCACGTCGCTGGTTGCAGTGGCCACGGCATTATGAGTGCGCCTTTCAATGCAGATGCTGTGTTGCATCTGATTAGTGTCGGTAAGGGAGGGTCTCGGACCATGAATCTGGAAGATGGAGCATTCGACCTTCTTCCCTTCGCGTTGGACCCGACGAAACGCCTCGGCGTCGTTGATCCAACGCACCTGTAGTTCTTTTCAATCCAGAGTAGAACCCTTGGCGCAGGCAGAACAGAGCGCCGGAAGTAAAGAGGGCATTTCTCCGAAATGCCCTCTTATGTTTTTTATCGGATTAAAGGGTCATAGATGTGAACCGACCCCGCCGGCATGGGCATCGGCATCTACTTTGCCAAGCGGGTAATCCGCGACCATGGCGGCAATGTGGGCGCGTTTTCCGAGGGCATCGGCCGCGGCAGTACTTTTTGGCTGGAATTGCCGATGAGTTTGAAAAGTTAGATCCTGGAAATAGAAAAATTGAGGCGTATTGACTTATCATTTTTGCCGTTTATACTGCGTAGTATGAATCCAACCTCATCGGCAATCTATGAAAAATTATCAGAGCTGGAAGGACAACTTCAGCGTCTGAAAATTCAGACATATCGCGCGCTTCCCCAAAAATCACGCGTGTCTTCCCTCTCTGTTGATAAAGCGATATATCAGGCGGTGAGAGAAACGCGTGAAAATATCTGGCAGAAGCGCTATGCGAAAAAAATTACGCGTGTTCATTGATACAAGCGCGTTACTTGCCGGACTCAATTCGCCGTACGGCGCGGCAGGGACTATTCTTGCCGCATGTTTTGCTCACGATCTCACTGCGATTGTCTCCCCGCAGATCATTGAAGAGGCAGAACGAAATATACCAGTGAAATTTCCGCATCTTGCGACTTCTTGGGCCGCCTTTCTTCTCATACCCCCTGAAATCACGCGCAAGCCCCTGCTGGGGGACGTGCGGCGGGCGTATAAGCTCCTTCCTACGAGTGATGCTCCGATTCTGGCGAGTGCCATCGAGGTCAAACCCGACGCATTCATTACATGGAATACCAGAGATTTTCTTCGAAAAGAAGTCGTCGCATCCGTCTCTTTTCCCATTCTCATTCCCCAACAATTCTTAGAGCATCTTTTGTAAAACTTGTGCGTATGGGATATCCATGGGTATTGGTCACGGCAGTACTTTTTGGCTGGAATTGCCGATGAAGCAGTGAGAATGAGGTTTAATAGCCATCTTCAGTTGGTTTTTTCGTTGAATATCCAGTTAAAATCGTCGCCACCATCTTTTGTTGCGTTTTGGCATTGAGTCCGCGATGCAC
>CAYIBQ010000026.1:0-10077 GCA_964361695.1 uncultured Candidatus Saccharibacteria bacterium
TTTCTGACCAAAGAAGAAGGAGGCGGCCACACCCCGTTTTGCGCGGGCTACAAGCCGCAAATTTATATCCGCACGACAGATGTGACGGGAGAGGTGACCCTGCCTGCGGGTACCGAGATGGTAATGCCGGGAGATACGATTACCTTTACCGTCAAGCTGATCCAGCCGGTCGCGCTTGAAGAGAAACAGCGCTTTGCCATCCGCGAGGGAGGCAAGACCGTGGGTGCGGGCGTGGTGGCGAAAATTTCAAAATAAGCATGAAAGCGGACGTTTTTCACCAATGATGATGTGCGCGTAAGCAATAGGTGAAGCGTTCGCTTTTTCTTGTGCGAAAGCTCTTTCTCCCCCATGGCTACCAAAACAGCAACAGCAAAAAAGACAGATGTTCCGGCAGTACCGCGCCTCCGTATCCGCGTGCGGGCGTACGACTCCAAGATCATTGATATGTCTGTGCGGCAGATCGTGGACACGGCATTGCGCAATGGCGCGGAAGTGGTAGGGCCCGTTCCCTTGCCGACCGAGATACGGAAATACACGGTAAACCGCTCCAGTTTTGTGCATAAGAACGCCCGCGAGCAGTATGAGATGCGGGTGCACAAACGCCTGATTGACATCATGGATCCCAATGCCAAACTGATTGACGCGCTGACCAACCTGTCCCTGCCCGCGGGCGTGGACATTGAAATCAAGATGTTTTAGCCGGAATTGAATACCTCATGTCTGTTCCGCTGGCCGGTACATCGGCACGCAGGACAGGATTGAGTGATTCATCCCATCACTCGCTATCTGATGAAGCATCTTTTACTATCCTGAAAAGCGCGATATTCCCTCGTACCTACCATTGCGGCCGGGGAACCGGCTTTTTTGTTGGAAGATTTCGCGCGACATATGAAATTCATATTGGGAGAAAAAATAGGCATGAGTCAGATGTTTGACGCCCAAGGCCGGGTAGTACCGGTGACGTTGGTGCGCGCGACGCCGAATATCGTCACAGGTATCAAGACGCCTGAAAAAGACGGATATGCCGCCGTGCAAGTCGGCGCGGGTACGCGCAAGGAAAAACGTATTGCAAAACCCCAGCGCGGGCAGTTTGGCGATCTGGGCTCGTTCCGTTTTGTCCGAGAATTCCGCGTGCAGGAAAATAGTGCGCAGAGGGGGGATACCGTAGAGGTAGGCGCATTTCAGGAGGGAGACGCAGTAAAGGTGAGCGGGATTTCAAAAGCGAAGGGATTTCAGGGTGTGGTGAAGCGCCACGGATTTCACGGAGCGCCGAAAACCCACGGCACCAAGCACGCGCACCGCGAGCCGGGTTCCATCGGCGGAGGCGGCGGGCGCGCCGGAGGCCGCGTCGCAAAAGGCATTAGGATGGCGGGCCGCATGGGAGGCGAGCGCGTTACGGTTTTGAATCTGAAAGTCGCAAAAGTGGACAGTGAGCACCATATATTGGCGGTCAAAGGCGCAGTACCCGGCAGGAGAGGAACGCTTCTTGAAATCAGAGGATAGCATACAGGGATCCGATCCCTGTAGGACGATCTTATGGAAAATGTGTTGCCAAAATTAAGAACATCACTTTTCTTGTTGGGGGGGAATCTTCCCGATCGTGATTCGGTTGGGGAAGAATTTATAGAGGAATACCATGACTTGGTAGGAAAAATAGAAGAACAAGCATGCTGGCCAGCAGATCAAGGACGCCGTATCCCAGATCACGTGATGAGGCCTACATCATCAATTACTGGACCAGCAACATGGGTAAGAAGTGAAGGTAGTGGTTTACCAAGACCCACTGGAAGAAGGACAATAACATCTCAACATAGGATTTGTGATCGCGCTTTTTTGAAAATGAAAATTGATAAACTGATAAATGAGATAGATTCTATTGGATCAGTGCCATTTAACATGCGACAGAACTGACTTTTGTGGAAAGGAAAGAGCATCAATTATGCAAGTCAAGGTCTACAACCAGCAAGGAGAGGAAACTGGCGCGATGGAACTGCCCGCCGGCGTGTTTGGCGTGAAGTGGAATGCTGATCTGGTGCATCAGGTAGCCGTAAGTTACGCGGCCAATCGGCGCCGGGGGACGGCGCAGGCAAAGACGCGGGGCGAGGTGCGCGGCGGCGGGAAAAAGCCGTGGCGGCAGAAAGGCACGGGCAGAGCGCGACACGGATCCATACGCTCGCCCATCTGGAAGGGCGGCGGGGTGACGCATGGGCCGAGAGCCGACAAGAATTATGCAAAAAAGATAAACAAAAAAATGGCGCGCCGCGCGCTGTGGTCTGTCTTGTCAGCCAAGGTCCGCGACCACGAGATTTTGGTAATGGATGATCTGAAGTTTCCCGATGCCAAGACCAAAGCCGCCTCGGCCATGTTTAGAAAATTTTCAGGCCGTACGGAATTCAGCAACATTGAAAAAGGCAACGGGGTGCTGGTGCTTCTGCCGGGCAAGGACGCATCCGCCCGCCGCGCACTGCGCAACTTGCCGTATGCGGGCGTGGAAGACGCGCGCAATCTGAATGTCCATACCGCGTTGCAGTATCGCTATATTCTGTTTCCGAAAAGCGCCCTTGAGGCACTGAAATAATCTTATGGCATTCTGGAAAAAAATTTTACAAAAGGAAGAAAAAGCGGCTGAAAAGCCAGCCGAAAAAAAACGTACGGCAGAAGCCACAGCGTCTGTTGAAACATCTAGCAAGCCGCTCGCACCTATTCACGCGGCAGACCGGTTTTTTGCGCCCCTGATGACGGAAAAAACCAGCAATGCCGCGGCCCGCGGGCAGTATGTATTTGCCGTATCCGAGGGCGTGAATAAACCCAGCATTGCCCGCGCGGTCAGCCGCCGTTTTGGGGTAACGGTGGTATCGGTGCGCATGCTCCACAGACCCGGAAAAGAACGCCGGCGGGGACGGATCATCGGATGGAAGCCGGGATTGAAAAAAGCCGTGGTCACGGTCAAAAAAGGACAGACCATAGATTTGCAATAGTATGAAAAAATCCTCACCGACATCACCGGGCCGCCGTCAGGCAGAATTCATTGAATGGCGGCGTCTGCTCACCGGAGTGCAGCCCTACAAACCCCTGACCAGCGGGCGGCATCGCAGTGTAGGCCGCAACAGCGCCGGCCGCATCACCGTGCGCCACAAAGGAGGCGGGGCAAAACGTTTGTGGCGCGACGTTGATTTTCATTACGACAAAAAGGATATTCCGGGGCGGATAGAATCCATTGAATACGACCCAAACCGGAGCGGCTTTATCGCCCTCGTGCTCTACTGCGACGGCGAGCGCCGGTATGTGCTGGCGCCCCAGGGTCTTGCCCGCGGTCGGGAAGTGATTACTTCCGTTACTGCACCGGTGGAAATCGGCAACCGTCTGCCGCTTGGCAAGATACCCGTCGGCACCATGGTATACAACGTGGAATTGGAGCGCGGCAGGGGGGCGGTACTTGTGCGTTCCGCTGGCGCAGGAGCTGTAGTATTGGCCCAAGAAGGGGGCTATACGCACTTGCAACTTCCGTCAAAAGAGGTAAGAATGGTACGTTCGGAGAACTGGGCATCCATAGGCGCCACCTCCAATCCGGAACGCATGTTCATGACCATCGGCAAGGCAGGCAGGGCGCGGCACATGGGCATCCGTCCCACAGTGCGAGGAACAGCCATGAATCCGGTAGACCATCCGCATGGCGGCGGCGAGGGGCGATCCCTCATCGGCCGGAGGCGCGGTCCTGCTACTCCGTGGGGCAAGCCCGCGCGCGGCGTCAAAACGCGCAAGCGCAAAAAGAAATCAAACCGCTTTATCCTTTCCCGGCGGCAGAAATAGTTTTTCCTATGCCACGATCACTCAAAAAAGGACCCTACGTCCACCCCAGCATCCTGAAACATATGTCCCGTACTTCCTCGGGTTCAAAGTCAGCGATCAAAACGTGGGCGCGCGCATCCACCATTACGCCGGATATGATCGGGTTTTTATTTGCCGTGCACAATGGCAAGATCTTTATTGAAGTGCGGATCATGGAAGATATGGTAGGGCATCATCTGGGAGAATTTGCGCCGACGCGCAAATTTATCCGTCACGGCGGGCGCATGCAAAAGGAAATGGAACAGAAAGCGGCTGATGCGGAAAAAGAAAAAGCAGCCGCGGCAAAGGAACCCGTCAAGAAATAATTTTTTGCTATGGAAATGAAAGTGACATTACGGCATCTGGGTGTAGCACCGCGCAAAGTGCGGCTGTTGGCGGCATTGGTCAAGGGCATGGACGTGAAAAGCGCGGAACGCGAGCTTGCGGTGCACACCAAGCGCTCGGCGCCCATACTGCTCAAACTCCTGCGCTCGGCCATCGCAAACGCGCGGCACAATTTTCATGTTGAAAACCAGCATATGAGAGTAAAGGACGTGCGCGTTGATGCAGGTCCGGTTTCCAGCCGCTTTCGTGCGCGCGCATTTGGCCGCGCGGCGCCCATTCGCAGGCGCGCCAGCCACATTTCGCTGATCCTTGAGACCGCATCTGCGCCGTCCCCCATGCGCGGCAGGAAGACCGGCAGTCCGGCTGTCCGTACAGCCACGGCAGAAGACCTGCGCGGCGGCGGAAAGACGGGTAAGGGAAGTGTTACGGAAAAACCGCGCCCCAAGAAAAAAACGTCAGGATTTATGCCCCGCATTTTTCAAAGAAAAGCCATATGACCCATCGCGTTCATCCCTATATTTTTCGCATCAACCAACTGACGACCTGGAAATCGCGCTGGTTTAACGCGCGCCGTTTTTCCGAATACCTGCGGGAGGACACCTTTTTGCGCGCGTGGCTGGAGCGGAAGTTGCGGGCCAGCCATATTGAGCGCGTAGAAATTGAGCGCTCGCCCAATTCCCTGCACGTCATCCTCAAGACCGCGCGTCCCGGCATTCTGATCGGCCGGGGCGGCGAAGGAGCGACCAAACTCAAAACCGACATTGAACGTTTTCTCGCGCGTCTGTCTGACCGCCGTCCGTGGCGGGACAAAAACCGGCAGATAGAGAGCGGCAAAAAACGGGAATTGAAACTCACCATTGAAGAAGTGCGCGCTCCCGAGACACACGCCGCGATTGCCGCGCAGATGATTGCCGACGACATTGAAAAACGTCTCCCGTTTCGCCGCGTCCTGCGTACTGCTCTGGAAAAAATTGCGGTTGCCAGGGAAGTAAAAGGCGTTAAAATCTCGCTCAAAGGGCGGCTTGACGGAGCGGAAATGGCGCGCTACGAATGGGGGAAGAAAGGGCGCATTCCCCTGCAGACCATCCGTGCGGACATTGATTATGCCGAAAAGACGGCATTTACCACATATGGCACGATCGGCGTAAAGGTATGGATCTATAAGGGGGAGGTTTTTGCCGATGCAAAAACCTTGAAGACCCACAGCCAGTAACCGGCACTGGCATTTTCTTTTATGTTGCAGCCCAAAAAAGTAAAACACAGAAAATGGCACAAGCGCACCGGAACCGGCGTGGAGACGCGCGGCACGGAACTGGCGTTTGGGGCGTACGGGCTGAAAGCGATGGAGGGCGCCTGGATTACGGCGCGCCAGATTGAGGCATCGCGCCGCGCCATGACGCGCTACATCCAGCGCGGCGGTAAAATATGGATCAGGATTTTTCCCGATAAGCCGGTGACGCGCAAGCCCCCGGAAGTGACGCTGGGCGGCGGCAAGGGTGCGGTGGATCATTATGTGGCGCCCGTGCGTCCGGGCAGGGTTTTGTTTGAGATGGACGGCGTGCCGCGCGCAGACGCAGCAGAGGCTATGCGGCTTGCCGCGCATAAACTGCCGGTTAAAACGCGCTTTGTTGAGAAGTAACGCGGAGATATGAAAACCATTGAAATGCGGCAAAAATCAAAAGAAGAGCTGGGGGCACTGCTCGCTGAAAAGCGGCAGAAGGTTTTAATATTGCGGTCGCTGATGCATGAAAAGAAAGTAAAAAACGTACGCGAACTGTTGGCAGTCCGCAAAGATGTCGCACGGGTTTTGACGATTTTGGCAGAAAAATAACTGACCTATCCGTATGCGCAAACTCAAAGGAGTCGTGATTTCAAATAAAATGACCAAAACCGCCGTAGTGCGGGTAGGCGCGCTGAAAAAGCACCCTACGTACGAAAAGTATTACCGCGCGTCCCGAAAGTTTAAAGCACACGATGAGCAGAATGAATCCCGCATCGGCGACGTAGTGTGGATTCAGGAAACGCGGCCATTGTCCAAACAAAAACGATGGGTTATTGCCGGACTGATCAAGCGTACGGCGACAGAGGAGGAAGCGGGTAGCGCTGAAGTTGGTGAATAATTTCTATGATACAGCCACGATCCATGCTGAAAGTTGCGGACAACTCCGGAGGGAAGCTTCTCCAGGTGTTTAAGATATTGGGCGGAAGCAGGCGCCGGTATGCGGCGCTGGGGGATGTGGTGGTGGCATCGGTAAAAATTGCTGAGCCGCGGAAACAGATCAAGAAAAAAGATGTGGTAAGAGCCGTCATTGTGCGACAGCGGGCGCCGTTCCGCCGGCCGGACGGCTCATACATACGTTTTGATGAAAATGCGGCGGTGATCCTGGACGGTACCGAGCCTAAGGGAGGGCGCATTTTCGGACCCGTGGCCCGCGAATTGAGAGACCGCGGGTATACCAAAATCGTATCACTGGCGCAGGACGTACTGTAATTACAACCCGCTATGCACTTCAGAAAAGGAGACAAAATAACAATGATAACCGGTACGGACCGCGGCAAGTCGGGTACCGTGCTTGCGGCATTTCCCAAGGAGGGGCGTATTGTAGCTGACGGCATCAATGTCAAGAAAAAGCATGTGCGTCCGCGGCGCCAGGGCCAGAAAGGAGAGCTGGTGCAGGTGCCGATGCCGTTTCCGATATCGCGCGCGGCCTTGGTGTGCGGCAAATGCGGCAAACCGACGCGTACGGGCGTGCGGTACCAGGAGGGGGGAGCCAAGCGCCGCATCTGTAAAAAATGCGGCAGCACGACGATAGGGTAATCATACGATATGGCAATTATGGATTTGCAGGAAAAATACCGAAAGGAGGTACTGCCCGCTCTGCGGAAAGAATTTGCGTTGAAAAATGTGATGGCGATTCCGCGCATTGAAAAAGCCGTTGTGCATATCGGTGTCGGAAAGATACGTGATGAAAAGGATCAGGCGGAAATCAGAAAATTCCTCGGGCTCATCACGGGGCAGAAGCCGGCGCCCCGTTCCGCGAAAAAGGCCATTGCTGCTTTCAAGACGCGCAAGGGACAGGTTATCGGATACCAGGTGACGTTGCGCGGGCGGCGCATGTACGACTTTTTGTCCCGCCTGGTCAATATTGGCCTGCCCCGCACGCGCGATTTCCGCGGCCTCAAGCAGAGCGCTTTTGACGACCGGGGCAATTTGACGATCGGCGTGAGGGAACATATCGTATTCCCAGAGATGATAGGCGAGGATTACCGGATGCTGTTCGGTATGGAGGTTACTGTGGTGACCACGGCCAAACGCCGCGAACATGGTGTCGCCCTCCTGAAACTGATAGGATTTCCTCTAGAAACAAATACTGCATAACACCTGTATGGCAAAGCAATCAGTCATCGCACGCGCGGCAAAGAAGCCAAAATTCTCCTCCCGGATCGTCCGGCGCTGTTTTCGGTGCGGCCGCAAACGCGCGTTTATGCGTGACTTTGATCTGTGCAGGATTTGCTTTCGCGAGCTTGCCAACCGCGGAGAAATACCGGGCATAAGGAAATCCAGCTGGTAAAAAACATATGGACACCATTGCAGACATGCTCATCCGCATCAAAAATGCCCAAACTGCCGGTCACGACACGGTGCTGATGCCGTATTCCCAGCTGAAACAGGAAATCGCCAAAGCGCTTGAGCGCGGGGGATTTATCGCCGGAACCGATCGCAAGGGCAAACGTGTGCGAAAAATATTGGAAGTTACCCTGCGCGGCGGGAAAAATACGCCCGCGATACGGGGAGTAAAACTGCTTTCCACGCCGGGGCTACGGCGGTATCTGCCGTACCGCGCACTGCGACGCGCACCCCACGGCGGTATATACATTTTGACGACCCCCAAGGGAGTGATGAGCGGGAGTGAAGCCAGAAAACAAAAAGTCGGCGGGGAACTGATCGCTGAAATCTGGTAATACTATGAGCAGAATAGGCAAACAACCGATTATCATCCCGTCCGGCGTGCGCGTGTATGTAGCAGGACGCGTGGTTACGGTGACAGGACCCAAAGGAACTCTGGTACGCGCCCTGCCGCCCGAGGTCGGTATCACTATTGGAGAAAGGCAGGCAGAAATAGTGCCCGTGGGAACGTCGCGCAAAGTCGGGGCGTTCTGGGGTCTTGCGCGTTCGCTCGTCGCCAACATGGTGCAGGGTGTGGCCCAGGGGTTTGAGAAAAAATTGGAATTTGAAGGCATTGGATTTCGTGCCGCGACCGAGGGAAATACGCTAGTTATGTCGCTGGGCTTTTCACACCCGGTGCGTTTTTCCCCGCCCGAGGGCATTACCGTAAAAACCGAAAAGCAGACGATCACCATTGCCGGAGCTGATAAGGAGACCGTGGGCATGACCGCGGCCGCCATTCGCCACCTCAAAGAACCGGAGCCGTACAAAGGCAAGGGTATTCGCTATCAAGGAGAGGTAATCAGGAGAAAGGCGGGCAAGAAAGCAGTTGCATCCGCATAAATATATGAAAACCGCTCAAGCAAAAAGAATACGGCGCATACGGCGGCACCGGAGGGTGCGCGCACGGGTGAGGGGTACCCATGAGCGTCCCCGTCTTGCGGTATTTCGCTCCAACCGCTATCTGTGGCTTCAGCTGATTGATGATACGGCGGGCAGGACGATTGTAGCTGCGAGCGAAAAAGAGATCAACAAAGAGAAGAAAGGCGGCAGGATGGCGGGCGCAGAAAAACTCGGAGAGCTGATTGCCAAGCGCGCGGCTGAAAAAACCGTGACACTTGCGGTGTTTGATCGTGGACCGTACCGGTATCAGGGACTGGTGCGGGCTGTGGCCGAGGGAGCGCGCAAGGGGGGACTGAAATTTTAAACTTATTTTTTATTATGCAACCACGACGGGGAGGACATCAGCAACAGGGAGATCGGGGTCAGCGCCGGTCTGAATTTGATCAGAAAGTGCTAGATATACGGCGCACCGCGCGTGTGGTTGCCGGAGGACGGCGTTTCAGTTTCCGTGCCACCGTCGTTGTGGGGGACCGCAACGGACGCGTGGGGTTGGGTATTGGCAAGGGCACGAGTGTTGCCGAAGCCGTGGAAAAAGGCGCTTTTCAGGCGAAGAAAGAGGTCTTCTCGTTTCCGCTCAATGATGCGCGGACCGTGGTGCACGAGACAGAAGCAAAGTTTGCCGCGGCACGCGTGGTGCTGAAACCCGCGCGCGAAGGCAGAGGACTGATTGCCGGAGGGCCGGTGCGCGTCATTGCGGGTCTTGCGGGCATCCGCAATCTTACCGCCAAGATACTGGGGCGCACGCCGAACAAACTGAACAATGCCAAGGCAACGATTGAAGCGCTGAAACAGCTGAAGACGAAAGTTTAGGTATTGAATTTCTTTTATGCAGACGCACCACATACAACGCAGTCCGTCCCGGCGCCGTAGTCGCAGGGTCGGCCGGGGCGGCAAGCGCGGCACCTATTCGGGACGCGGCATCAAGGGACAGAAAGCGCGCGCTGGCGCCAAATTCCGCCCGGCAGAGCGCGACATTATCAAGAAAATTCCGAAACTCCGCGGTTATAGATTCAAGTCATTCCGTCCCCGTCCCGCCACGGTCAATCTAGACACGCTCAACAGGATTTTTAAGACAGGAGATATTATAGACCCTGCGGCTTTGCTCAAGAAAAAAATCATCCAGCGTAGGGCAGGCAAGACACCCCGCGTCAAAATACTGGGCAAGGGAGGCACGGATAAGAAATTCGTCTTTAAGGACGTGTCGTTCAGCGCCGGAGCCGCCGAGAAGACAAAACAGCACTAATCGCGCAAGAATGTATGTTCAGAAAACTCTTGCTTTTGTTCACCGTACCGGATCTTCGCAGGAAGACGTTTTTTGTCCTGGGGCTTTTGGC
>CAYIBQ010000027.1:0-9757 GCA_964361695.1 uncultured Candidatus Saccharibacteria bacterium
AGAGTGAACGACGCGGTGGCCAAATGCGCCGCGCTGGATGTAACGGGCGACGGCGTGGCCGACAACAAGAAATGCGATGTCTTGGTGTCGGTTCATCACAACGGAAACACCGACCCGACCCACGACGGCACGCTCACCATCTACACCCAAAACTCCGATAAGCCCTTGGCTCAAGCCCTCCACGATTCGTTGCTTCCGCTTACCAATCAAGACGAAGGAATGTTGAACGGTGGCTACGGGATGACGGTATACAAAAACCTCGTCTCTACCATCACCGAGGCATACTACATCACCAACGACGACGAGGCGCGACTGTGGCTTTCCGGCACGAGAACTCCGCAAGAAGTTGACGCGCAGATTGCCGGATTGAGCAATTACTTTGCTTCTCAAACAGGAGGCAAGGGAGGAAAACCGAGATAACCAGCTTTACAGTATTGAGATTTGGCAATAGTATGGTGATATTGGCAAGAATCACCATATGCACGTCCATTGTATCGGCATAGGCGGCATCGGGGTCTCGGCTCTGGCGCGCTTTCATCTATCCAAGGGGGCCGCGGTAAGCGGCTCGGATTTGGTGGCCTCGGAAATTACCCAAGCGCTCGCCAAGCAAGGAGCTACCATCGTCATCGGAGGTCACTCCGCACTCAATGTCCCACAAACGGCAACGCGGGTGATTTATACTGCCGCCACACCCAAAACAAATCCGGAACTCAAAGAAGCAAAACGCCGCAAATTAGAAACCATGACTTATGCCGAAGCCGTCGGGGATCTGACTCGACAGTTTCGCACGGTTACCATTTCCGGTTCGCACGGCAAGAGTACGACCACGGCCATGACCTCGCTGGTCATGGAAGCGGGTTATCTTGACCCCACCGTCATCATCGGCACCAAGATGCGTGAATTCGGCGATTCAAATTTCCGGGCCGGAAAGGGGAGTCATCTGGTTCTGGAAGCGGATGAATGGAACAAATCATTCCTCCACTATTCGCCGCATGTGGCAGTGGTCACCAACATTGACGCCGAGCATCTGGACACCTATAAAACCGTCAGTGCGGTGGAAGGCACGTTTTCAAAATATCTTGAAAAAGTGCCAAAGGATGGCGTCATCGTGGCCAATGCCGACGACCCACGGCTTGCGAGTGTTGCAAAAAAGTTCGACTCCAAGGTGATGTGGTATTCCCAAAACAGCAGGGAAGCGGAACTCGTCCGCCCGCTTTTAAAAGTGCCTGGGAGCCACAATCTGTCCAATGCACTAGCCGCACTCACTGCAGGACGCGCTTTGGGTGTTGCCGAGCCGGATATATTGCGCGCACTTTCAAATTTCCGGGGCACCTGGCGCAGGTTTGAAATGAAAGGGCTGTACAAGGGCGCGCATCTGGTCAGCGACTACGGCCACCATCCACGCGAAATTGCGGCAACGCTTTCAGGCGCACGCGAGTATTTTCCCATGCGGCGCATCTGGTGCGTGTTTCAGCCCCACCAATACCAGCGGCTTAAATATCTCTGGGATGATTTTCTCTCCGCATTTGATATGGCAGACCGCGTGGTACTTTTGCCTGTCTATGATGTGGCGGGCCGCGAGACCGCAGACGCCCACGCCACAGTCAATTCGCTCATGCTTGCCTCTGCACTTCAAGAACGGGGCAAAGATGCATGGCATAGCCCCACATTTGCAGAAGCAAAACAATTCCTTGACGCGGAAATACGCCGCGGCGACGTGCTCCTCATCATGGGCGCCGGAGATATTTATGATTTGACAACCGAACTTTCGCAAAGTATCATGAGGTCATGAATCAGATCGCTACTATCCCCAAAAGCGTTGCCGGACAAGGAGAATTGGTTGTTTTGTCGCGCAAAGAATACGATGCGTTAGTACGAAGCAACCGCAAAGCGGTCGAGAAGGAAGCATTGGATCGTGAACTTGGGAAGTCGCTTGCCGAATATCGCGCTGGAAAGGGCTACGGCCCTTTTGACACCGTGGAGGAACTGATGCGGTCACTGAACGGGCGCAAGAAACAAAAGAGGCATGCGTCTTGATTACACGCCGAATTTTAACAAGACGTTTGAAAAACTGTCGTCCGAGATTCGGCGAAAGTTTCAAAAACAGGCCACATATCTTCGTGACAACCTCCGCCATCCCTCGTTGCGAGCAAAAAAGTATTTTGAATCCCAAGACATCTGGCAGGCGCGCGTAGATGACCATTACCGTTTTTACTTCCGCATTGAAAAGGACACGTATATTCTCCTGTGGATCAGAGGACACGAGGATTGAGATCGTTTGTCTGTCCGCTTGACAGAAAAGATAATGGGTGTATTATGAGGTTTGAAATAGGAAAATCTTGTATGGATGCGATTCCACAAATAGTATACATAATTCGGCGTCGAGGCAACTCAAGAAACTGCTTGAGTGTGTTTGTTAGTGCTCAAAAACGGAAATCATAAAACCATCTTTTTGTTGAACATTATCACGCGGCCTCGAGCAATAACGCTTGAGGTCGTTTTGTGGCGTTCTTTCACTCTTCAGAGAAGGAAAAGGTACGTGAATTATTCCGATGCACAATTGCGGGCTTCCATGGAAAACGAGAAAATGCGTTTCGGGCATGTAGTGAGTCGCTCATGCACTATCAAGATCACGACTCCAGGAGCAGAGGGCATTGACGAACTCCTGTTTGTAGAAACCCAGGCCTGGGGGACTACAAGCGGAGAAAATCTGGAAGCGTCCAGAGAAAAGATTATCCGCCGCATACGGTCATTTCCTGAAGGAATAACCCTCGCGACTATTTGGGGACCAGAAGGGATCTACGAGGAGAGCGATCCTGTAGGATCGCAGTATGCGTTTCGCTGCGAATGGAACGGAGATCCCACGGCTTTAAGTAGCTGGGATGAGCATACTGCCGATGGCTGGACTGACACGGTCCACTGTCCCGATGGAAACACAGGGTTCCTGGTTGGGGTAGGCGTGGTACCCGGGTACCGGCAATACCTTTTCTACCACAATCATCTTGCCCCTATGCACCCCTGGGGCGGAACGCAGTGGGAGAAACCCATGCGGATATCAGAGCTCCTTATCGCCGTGACGCTGGATAACCTCTTCAAGCTTGGTGTGGAACGGATCATCGGGAATGCCCGCATTCCCGGATACCACTTCCGTCCAACGCTTACCGTCGAGGAGTATTGCAAACTCCGTCGTGAAGATGGAAAACTTTCCGACCCTGTCCTGCGATTCCATGAGCGTATGGGCGCGGAGATCCTGAAACCAGTTCTTTATTCAATGGAGGATCCTGAATCCCGCAATGCGGGATGTTGGGTGATATATCGGCATCCGTTTGCCGGTTAACCGATCAGGGAGGGATGCGTGCATCCCTCCCTGATCCAAAATTTATAATGGAAAATCCTTTCAAGATACAAAAAGTAGCACATGATATCTATCTCATAACCGAACCGTACTTTCGTGAGCACGCCAATCTTTTTTTAATACAAGGGGTGTCTTGTGATCTGCTGGTGGATGCGGGACTAGGGCTTCATGATGTGAAGAAATTTCTCACATCCAGAGGTTTCTTTCCCAAGGTCATTGGGACACACGGACATTTTGACCATATCGGCGGCCTTAGGCACTTTTCAGCCGAGGATATTATTGTCTCTGAAAAATTATCCGCAAACATCAGAAAGAGCGAACTCTGGGGGCTTGATGTTCTCAAGCCGGAACATTTTGATTTTCAAGCAACAGTTCAGATCTTTGGGGAATCCCCATCAGAAGTATGCGCAAAGTTTAGCAACTACCTGCCAAAGATACGACCATTCAAAGAGACCAAAATAACTATCGGCGGATATGAACTCGTTATTGTTCCTCTTCCGGGACATACAGACGATTCAATTGTCTTGCATGATCACAAAAATAAGTTACTCATAACGGGTGACATGCTGTATGACGGTGAACTATATACTGATTTTCCGAATTCAGACAAAGGCAATTTTAAGAAATCGCTTGATTATATCAAAACTCTTGATTTTGATTATGTTCTGCCTGGACATAACGCAATCCTCACCCGAGCACAAGCCATGTGGGTGATTGATCGATGGCAGACATTTCTTTAGGTTATTGACCTTATCCGATGGGTCTGCAATAATACATGGGTATGATTGGTATCTCTTGGGAAAAACATGCGAAGGCAGGCGTTTTGGTCGCCTCCATTTTTGTTTTGGGGGCTTGTTTCTCGCTAGGCGCATGGTATGGATACAGCAACCGCCCGTCGGTGGAAAAGGTGCTCCGCGTGGCAGGGCAGAACCCGCCGCAGGAATTTGAAGACGCCGATTTTAATCTCTTTTGGGAGGTGTGGTCCCAGTTGGAAGAAAAATTCGTAGACCGGAGCAGGATTGACCGAGACCAAATGGTGTACGGCGCCATCGCCGGACTTGCGCGCTCGCTCAAAGACCCGTATACCGAATTTCTCCCCCCCGCCGAATCCAAGCAATTCCAAGAGGACATCAAGGGCGCTTTTGGTGGCATTGGGGCGGAGATTGGCCTGCGCAAAAATATTGTTACCATCATAGCGCCGCTCAAAGGAAATCCCGCGGAAAAAGCCGGCATCAAGGCGGGAGACAAGATACTCAAGATAGATGACACCACGACCAATGATCTGGCACTGGATGAAGCCGTGCGCCTGATCAGGGGAGAGCCAGGCACAAAGGTGCGTCTCGCCGTCTTTCGCGACGGGGCCGACCGCACACAGGAATTTACCGTCACGCGCGATATCATTAAAGTTCAGATCGTCAGCACCGAGGCCCGGCCCGACGGTATCTTTGTTATAAAACTCAATCATTTTACCGAAAACGCGGCGTTTGAATTTCGCAAGGCCGTGCAGGAATTCCTTGACTCCGGCTCCAAAAAGATCATCCTGGACGTACGCAATAATCCTGGCGGGTTTCTGACCGTTGCCGTGGATATCGGCAGTTGGTGGGTACCCGCGGGAGAAGCGATCGCGCGCGAGCGTTTTGCGGACGGCACAGAAGAGGTGTACCGATCATCAGGGTATAACGTGCTGGGAGAAGTCCCCACCGTACTTCTCGTCAACGAGGGCTCCGCTTCGGCATCCGAAATCGTGGCGGGCGCTTTGCGCGACCACCGGAATATCAAACTCGTCGGCGCCAAGACATTCGGCAAGGGCTCGGTGCAGGAAGTGGTACAACTGCCGCGGCAGGCCTCGCTGAAAGTTACGATAGCAAAATGGCTCACGCCCAAGGGAATAGAGATTGACGGTAAGGGACTGGAACCTGATGTTATCGTAACACCACCGGAAAAACCACAGGAAGGAGACGAGATAAAAGATCTGATTCTGGAGAAAGCGATAGAGGTGCTCAAGAAGCAGTAACCGTATGAAGGTCATTCTGCTCCAGGACGTACGACATCTCGGAAAGAAAAATGACATCACCGATGTCAGCGAAGGATATGCGCGAAATTTTCTTCTCCCCAAACATCTCGTAGCACCCGCGACTACCGCCGTCTTGCAGGACGTAGCCCAAAAAAAAGCTCATAAAGAAAAAACAGTCGCCATCGAACGCCAGCACTTTGCCTCTGCCGCAACAAAGATGGGAGGCATGGCGTTATCTTTTAAAATGAAGATGGGGGAGAAAGGCAAGACGTTCGGCTCGGTGAGTACGACGAAAATCGCCGAAGCGCTCCGCAAAGCAGGCATCACCGCAGACAAAGAGTGGATAGTCTTGGAAGATCCCATCAAAACCATGGGCGAACACACGATAGCCGTGCGTTTTCCTCATGATATCACGGGAAAAATAAAAATAATCGTAGAGCCGGAATAACCATAGTATGATATTATGACGCGCTATATTTTTGTATGCGGAGGGGTGATGTCGGGCATTGGCAAGGGCGTTACCACGGCCTCTATCGCCCGCATCCTCAAATCAAAAGGGTTTCGCGTGACCGCGGTCAAGATTGATCCGTACGTCAACGTGGATGCGGGCACCATGAACCCGATTGAGCACGGCGAGACGTTTGTCACCGACGACGGCATGGAGTGCGATCAGGACGTGGGAAACTACGAGCGGTTTCTCGGCGAAGACATCCCCCGCGAAAATTATATGACGACGGGTGCGGTATATCAGGAAGTCATCCGCAAGGAACGTAATTTAGAATACGGGGGCGCCTGCGTACAGGTGGTACCTGCGATTCCGCAGGAAGTGATTGAGCGCTTGGAGCGGGCGAGCAAAAAAGCAAAAGCGGACTTCGTGCTGGTGGAGATCGGCGGCACGGTAGGGGAGTATGAAAATATCCTTTTCTTGGAAGCGGCGCGCATGCTGCGCCTGGCTCATCCCAAAGATGTCCTTCTGGTCCTCGTCTCATATCTGCCCGTGCCCACCATGATCGGGGAAATGAAAACCAAGCCGACCCAGCACGCGGTGCGGGCGATGAACGCTACCGGCCTGCAACCTGATTTCATCATTGCGCGGTCTACGGTTTCTATAGACGAGCCACGCAAGAAAAAACTGGCTGTCTTCTGCAATGTGCACGAGGAAGACGTGATTGCCGCACCCGACGTGACATCTATTTACGAAATTCCGCTCAACTTTGAAAAAGACAAACTCGGCGACCGCATCCTCAAGAAGTTCGGCATGAAGAGCGCGACACCGGACATGGCGGACTGGAAGGACTTGGTCGCACGTATTAAAAATGCAAAACACCGCGTCAAAATCGCGATTGTCGGAAAATACTTCCAGACCGGCGATTTCGTGCTCGCGGATTCGTACATTTCCGTGATTGAATCCATCAAGCACGCGGCGTGGGCCGAGGGAGCCAAGCCCGAGATCGTCTGGCTCAATTCCGAGGAATACGAACATGACTGGAAAAAATTGCGGGAGTTGGATGCGTATGACGGCATTATCGTGCCAGGTGGCTTCGGCCCCCGCGGCGTAGAGGGCAAGATACTCGCGATCCAGTATGCCCGCGAGCATAAAATTCCGTATTTCGGTCTATGCTACGGCATGCAATTGGCAACGATAGAATTTGCCCGCAACGTCTGCGGGCTCAAGGGCGCCAACACCACTGAAGTGGACGCCAAAACCCCGCATCCGGTCATCACCCCCATGGAAGAACAGCAGTCGCTTATTCAGGAGAAGCACTACGGCGGTTCCATGCGCCTGGGAGCATATGATTGCCAGCTCACACCCGGCTCCATTGCTATGCGCGCTTATGAAAAAGAGAAATCTGGAGGAAGCAAAACCGTGATGATCAGCGAGCGCCACCGCCACCGCTACGAATTTAACAACAAGTATCGGAAAGAATTGATAGAGAAAGGCCTGGTCGTGGCGGGATTCAATCCCCAGCGCAACCTCGTTGAGATTATTGAGCTCTCCGACCATCCGTTCTTCATCGGAACCCAGTTCCACCCGGAGTTTAAATCGCGGCCGTTGTCACCGCATCCGCTGTATCTCGCTTTTATCCGCGCGGCCATTGCACATACAAAATAAAATGCCTTTCGGACGAATAGGCCGTCCAAAAGGCAAAATGCTGTTTCTGTGGATTGCGCCATCAGGATGCCCGACGACGCTGTCTCATGTGGTCAGAATATGATCCATGATACAGCTTGTTGTGCACCTGTCTGGCATACTCCCGGCTAAAGCCAAAATGGCGCGCAATCTCCTGCAGGGTAGCGCGATTCCGTATCATCACATCAAAACACTCAAGCGCATCCGGGCCATACTTTTCCTTGAATTTCTTCTTGAACTTGTCGGCTGGCTTGATGTTAAACTTATTGCGCCACTGTGACACCGTAGAAGGAACGACATTGAGGAGATGGGCTATTTGCCCATCTGTAAGCGCCTCATCAACTTTCTCGCGGATGAACTGTTCGATATGATTTTTGTCTATTTTCAATGTACTTCGCCTTTCTGAAGAGAAGAAAACCACGAGCAGTCCCGCCACGTACGCATGTTCCTCATGCGCGCCGGTCTGCCCACGCTTATGCCGACATCCCTGCCGCGACGCTTACGGATTTGGCATGCCGCCAGGATCCGTCAAAACGTTCTTTACGGATCGTGCGGAATTTTACAATGCCCTGGCGAATAGCGTACAAAGTATCGTCGCCACCCTTCCGTGTGCCCACGCCCGGAATAAACTTTGTCCCGCGCTGGCGAATGAGAATATCGCCCGGCTTAACCACGGCGCCATCGTATTTTTTTACCCCCAGATATTTTGGTTGCGAGTCACGGCCGTACTTGCCGGCACCCGCTGATTTGGTATGCGCCATAAGAGAAAATGACGAATAAACTGTTTATATGATGATAGGAGAATATCGGGAAAAAGTCAACGCCTGGGTAGGGGAGCACAAAAGCGACCTTTTTATCGCAGGGGTCATCTTCCTGGTGGGCCTGGGGAGTTTTGGTTTGGGGCGCCTTTCTGCGATTATGCCTGCAAAGCCGCCGTTGAGGATTATAACACCGGAAGCGAAGGATACGTCGGCGGCCGTGACGAGCGGACTTGCCGCAAAAACAGCCGCAACATCGGGAGCGGGTCGATACGTCGGTTCCGTATCGGGAGCGGCATATCATTTTCCGTGGTGCCCCGGAGCCCAGCGTATCAAGGAGCAAAACAAGATATGGTTTCAAACGAAAGAAGAAGCGGAAGCAAAAGGATACAAGCCCGCCGGCAATTGTCCGGGTATGTGAGTCATCATCCTAAAATTACGGCGTACGCCGTAATTTTAGGATGATGACGGCATCACGCATCTGGCGGGAGCGGGGATTCGCTTGCCGCGTCTTCCGTCCCTTTTATTTTTTTGAGCGAGGCCGTGAGCACCGAATATTCTTTGGCAATAGTCCGCGCCTCCTCCACCGCCATCCGCACGCCCTCGGGAATTTCGTACAGTATTTTGCGTAATTTTGCCGGATCCGCGCTCAAAATATCCTGCCATTTGCCAAGAGGGGAGAGAAGTATTTCTATCCTCTCATAGTCATATTCAAATCGCTGTTGGGTGCGTTTGGAGAGGTACCCTTCGTCGCCGAACACCCGCGTCAGGCCCTCGCGCTCCATATAGTCCCGTATCTGGGCATGCAGTTCTTCCATCCTTTTTTTCAGGCGATCCTCGCTCTTTTTCAGACCCAAATATTCATTGATGGCCCCGTTGGCGTCCGCCTCATTTTTTATGGCCGGATCCTGCTTTTTATACAAGTGCTTCCACGCGGGACACATAGGCCGGTACCCGCACCAGTTGCACAGTATGGACGGCATGGGGTCAAAGTTTTTTCCGTTCCGCAGTGTATCCTGAATATCGGCAATGGTCTTTAGAATGTGTGTTTTCGTTTTTTCCGTGTTTTCCGCGGACGCCCGGGTAGAGAGTTTTACGCCGTGCTTTACGAAATACAAAGAAAGTTTTATCTCCTCCGGCTTGATGTGCGGCCAACGGTTCTGCAGACCCAGTGAATAGAGCGAGAGCTGGAGATCGCGGTTGATCGCGTCTTGCGAGGGCATGCGCTTGGCGGTCTTATAGTCAATAATTTCGTATGATTCGTCCGGCAGTTTGTCTATGCGGTCAATGATGCCCGCAAGGATGTGCGTTTCTCCCGTCTTCGGGTCTGTGAGCGCTATCTCAAAGCGCGATTCTAGATCTACGACCGCAAAATTCCACGGCGCATTTTTTTCATAAAACTTTTTCAGCATTGCGACTCCGTCCTCAAAGTACGCTTTTTCTTCTTCGGGCGTCCACGCGTGCTTGAGCGGATCATTTTTTTCCTCCTGTAAAAATAC
>CAYIBQ010000028.1:0-9611 GCA_964361695.1 uncultured Candidatus Saccharibacteria bacterium
CCGCGTCAATTAAAATCGCTCGGCGTGGCATATGTCATAATCGGACATTCGGAACGCAGGATCCACGCCGGAGAAACGGATGACATGATTCAAAAGAAACTTGCGGGGGCGCTCGCATCCGGCCTTCAGGCGGTGCTTTGCGTCGGCGAGACAGAACGGCAGGGAAGCGAATTGTCCGCGATGGTAGGCGAGCAGGTCCGCACGGCATTAAAGAGTATAAAAAAAGAATGGCTTCGTCGGCTGACCGTGGTGTATGAGCCCGTGTGGGCAATCTCAACGATGGCGGACACTGCAGGTGCGGCAACGCCGGATACCGCATTTCGCGCACGCATGTATATAGAAAAAATACTGACATCTCTGTTCGGCGGCCGTGCCTCCCGCGACGTGCGTATCATCTATGGTGGTTCCGTAACGCCTGCCAACATCACATCTTTCCTCACGGAAGGCGCCATGGATGGCGTGCTCGTGGGCAAGGCCTCCCTGGATCCGAAAAAAATAGGAGAGATCGTACGTCTCGCCGCATCATTATAGATTCTCTCTTCAGCACATCAGTCGTTTGAGTGGTACAGGCGCATATTCCGCCACCACAGTTTCAGCGCGCGTGGCCATGGCAAGATAAAAAGGAAGTATTTTAATTGCACCAGTTGTTTGATGCACCAGCCGCTCATACCGGTGAGTCGTACGGTAATGAGGTCTGCAAACGCGTATTTTCTCCCGACGGCAAGCACGAACGGATATGTATGCATGGGACAAAAACGCCGGAGTGATGCGCCGCGTATCACGCGCGAAATCGCGCGTGCGGCATGTCGCGCTTCCTGCTCCGCGACCTGCGCTGTCGCAGGGAGAGGGCGTTTGGTGCGCGGATGCGCGAGCCATGCATTGTCGCCGATTGCAAATATACGCCCGTCTCCCTGGGGGACGCGAAGATAATCATCTACTACCAGGGTTCCTTTGGGTGAGAGTGTCAGCCCCAGCGATTTTAGGGTGTGCGCTCCTTTGATGCCTCCGGTCCAGACGAGTATGTCATACGGGACGCGCTCGCCGCTTTTGAGCGTGATATCATTTTTGCTCGCAGCAATAATAGGAATGCCGGTTTTTATCATGACGCCCAACGATTCCAGGCGCTGTCGAATACGCCGCACGGTGTTTGCATCAAATCCCGGCAGTATCTCCAACCCTGCTTCAAGGAGACATACGCTGGTGCGGCATACCGGAGCCGCGGGATTTTTCTCCCGTTCAATGACACACAGAAAATTGATCAGCTCGGCGGCAAGCTCCACACCCGTAGCACCAGCACCTCCGATGACGATGGAGAGCGAGGGTTTTATTTCCGCGATACTTTCTATTTTATTTCGCAGAAGCACCGCATCGTCCGCCGTTTTCAGGGGCATGCTGTATTCCTTGAGTCCGTGAATGTCAAAATAATTTGTTTCAGCACCCAAAGCGAGCACGAGAAAGTCATATGACAACGTGCCTTTGTTGTCCAGCATGATGTGCCGTCGGCTCATATCCAGTCCGGTCAGTGCTCCTTGCACAAAACGGACGGCGCGCGCGCGTATGATCTCTGACAGAGGAATGCGCACTGATGCCGCAAGATATTCATCACGGGCAAAATGCCGCGGCACTGCGGCAACTTCGTATAATCCTGCGGTATACAGGTGGTAGGAAGAACGATCAACGAGAACAATATCATATCCGCGATGTATGATCGCAGGATCTTTGGCGAGTGTCAGCGCTGTCGTAAGTCCCCCGAATCCGGCGCCCACGATGACAATACGTTTTTCTTCTATACCACGCATGGGAAATATTTTGATATTGGTTCTGGTATTATATCACAGTTTCAGTATGCTATGTATATGACGCTTCGTACGCTTGCCAATCTGACGATTGCTCCCAGCACGCGCGCGCTCGTGCGCGCTGATTTTGATGTGGGTGCCGACGGCGATACCATCACCGATACATTCCGCATTGAAGCCGTACTCCCCACGATACGCCTCTTACTGGAACGGGGTGCTCGTGTCCGGCTCATGGCGCATCGGGGCAGGCCCGGCGGTACCAGGAATCCGGCATTCAGTTTGGCCCCCGTTGCCCGCTTTGTATCACATGCGTTGAATCGCGAGGTGCTGTTTGCAGAAGACATCTTCGCGGATACTCCGGCAGACGCAGATGTCATTCTGTTTGAAAATCTGCGCTTTTGGCCGGGTGAGGAGCAAAGCGACCCCGTGTTTGCCCGCGCACTTGCCGTACACGGCGACATATATATCAATGAAGCATTTGCGGCATACCGAGGTCATGCATCCATCGCCATGCTTCCGCGACTGCTTCCTGCATACGCGGGACTGCATCTGGAAAAAGAAATCAACGCTCTGGAGCGGGTGCTGGTGCATCCGCAACGGCCTATGACCGCCATATTCGGGGGACTGAAAATAGAAACCAAACTTCCGATCATTCGTCGGTTTCTTCAGCACGCAGATCAGGTGATTGTGGGCGGCGCTTTGGCAAATACCATTTTTGCCCTGCGCGGAAATGCCGTCGGCAAATCCGCGACAGACACCACCGACGGAAGCGATCTGTCGTTTCTGGAGGATCCAAAACTGATCCTGCCCTCTGATGTTATCACCGCCCCCCGTCTTGCCGCGGGTGCCCCATCCGCCGTACGGCAGATGGGAGACGTGCACCCAGATGAATACATCGCCGACATCGGACCCGAAAGCAGACAGCGTTTCCTTGCCCTGCTCGCATCTGCACAGACCGTCGTATGGAACGGGCCGATGGGTTTTGCGGAAGCGCCGGAATTCAGCCGCGGCACGATCGCACTCGCAGAAAGGATCAGCAAACTCAATGCTTTCACCGTCATCGGCGGAGGCGACACCATCACCATCCTGAAACAATACGGCGCACTCTCGGGCTTCAGCCACGTCTCCACCGGCGGGGGAGCGATGCTGGAATTTCTCTCCGGCAAAAAACTTCCCGGTCTGGAACCATTGAGCATATCATAACAGTATCCTAAAGTTACGGCGTACGCCGTAACTTTAGGATACACGGATAATGACGAACATAAAAAATATGAAGAAACGAAAGCGTGAGCGACGCTTGGAGCAAGCGCTCTTGGCGTATGAGAATCCGCTTATGGATGCTCTCAAGAACGAGTGGGAACGCATGGAGCATGCCGCACAAGGAGCAAAAAGGCGCGATGACCTGTATCGGCTTGCTGGTGAATCTACGGCTATGATGGGGCGCACGATTCTTGCGCTGGCCGCTGTCGGGGGTGTACTTGCCATAGCCGTCGTAGCCCCCAATATATTCGCCGGCATCGGTCGTACCAAACCGTATCGGCGTTTCTTTGATCGCGGTCAGTTCAGCAAAGCCGCAAAAAATCTTTCGCAACAAGGACTCGTCCATATCAAAAAAGGAAAAGACGGATATGCCGTGCAACTCACCGAAAAGGGAAGAAAACGGATACCCGTCATCTCATACGCGCATCTTGCGGTGCAAAAGCAGAAATCATGGGATGGCCTCTGGCGTCTCGTACTTTTTGATATTCCCAACAAACACCGGTGGGCTCGTGAGTGTTTTCGCGCCAAACTGAAAGATATGAAATTTTTTCAGCTACAGAAAAGCGTCTTTGTAACGCCGTATCCGTGCGAAAAAGAAATCTCGTTTCTCGCTGGACTCTTCCATGTTGCATCAGGCGTCCGCGTCGTGGAGGCGCGTACTATAGGGGATGATGTCCGTCTTCGCGCTCACTTCGCGATATGAGAATTGATACATAAAAAATCCGGCTTGTCGCCGGATTTTTTATGTCCCCCTCATCTATAAGCCGGATTCTGTCCGTTTCCGCAAACTCGTTTGCGGAAACGGGATGATCATCTGTCTAGCCCCGATGTTGCCATACGGGGTCAAGCGGTTTTTCTATTTCGCAAAAGCGATATAGAATCCCTTGCACCTGATAGGAGTTTTTCATCGCATATGGTTGCCCGTACGCGCTGTGAGCTCTTGCCTCACTCTTTTCACCCTTGCCTCCTTCGTCTGAAAAACCTTTAGAGTATTGCAGGCGACGATCGGCGGTATAGTCTCTGTGACACTGTCCCGTTTGTTCCGGCGTGCGCCTGAACTAGGGCGGCCGTTAGCCGCTATCGCTCATTTCGCTGAAAGCGAAATCGGTGTCCGGACTTTCCTCCCCACGGCCCTTTTCTGCAAAAAAGCCATGAAGTGATCATCCGATGAGGAGAACCGCCTTTAGTATATAACTTTCTATATTTTTTTCAAGTATCGGTCGGGCGTCATGCCATGGAAATATCAATCCTTCTTCCGCCGCGTTTGTTTTTAGAATTTTCAATCTTGCGCAAGAATAATTCTATCTGATCCATGCGGTATACGCGGTAGTTGTTTATGGGATTGCGATAGGACGTAAGCATTCCTTTCTTGTCCCAATTCCGAAGCGTAAGCGGTGTGACTCCTACAATTTTCGCCGCCTCTTTTATATTGACGTATCTTCTTTCCATAAAAAACCTTTTCTTAAAAACCTGTCAAGTGTTCTCGCCCTTTTCCCAGATAATCATTCGTGCGTGTGATATCCAATATCCAGCATCACCCATCTCTATAAACCTTCATATCGTTCCGAAACCATCTATACAGGTTTATGCACTTGCAGTAAACATTTGCTTCTGGACGTTTCCTTACTTCTTATTATCGTAATTTTTCCTTATTTGCACAACTTTGGTTATCCACAAGGGTCTTTATCAAAAATAACCACACCAGCCCGTATAATAGCTATAGCAAAAAGGTGGCATAAAATAAGGGATCCGATACGGTATTGGCTGATGGTATCGGATAAGAAAAATGTCAGAAGAGGAAAGAAAAATTTATGTCTCGCTTGCGCAAGTCGCGCAGGGTACTCCCTACTCACAGGAGTACTTGTCTTTGCTTGTCCGCAAGGGAAAACTTGATGCGCGGAAATTCGGACGCAATTGGTACACGACCAAAGAGGCGGTACGGGCATACACGGCACGTCAGCAAGATTGGTTTTTGAAAAAAGCAGGCCGTGAGAACGGCGATGCTCCTGTTTCTTCTTTTGGAAGCCAAGCATCCCATATCGTATCGGATAGCATACAGATGCCGGCGACTATATCGGAAGGAGCAACTTCAACTGATTCTGCAGTACCTTCCACGCCATCGCATGTCGGCCATCCGATCACTCGTTTTTTTGAACATATAGGACGTGAGGCAGGAGTACTCGGACTCACCATTGCGCTCTCGGTCGCGGTAGGGGTTGCGGGTGTGCACGGTGTGCAGGAGTGGCAGGCTGGTCGCGTTTCCGCAGTAGTCGCCGAGCACGCGAATGACAGCGTCGGAAACCCACTACTGAAGAGTATACAAAACATCGTTGGACAGGTGGCAGAAAAATCTTCTCACGATTTTTTCACCCTCGCCGCATTGGCCGATGAAGGGCTTGGTGTTCAGAAGCGCATCTCGGGATTCTTTGCGCCGACCGGACGCGCGATCGTGAAAGTTGCGAAGACGGTGCGCGGATGGTTTGCAACAGGTACAACCAAAGTCGTCGTGGATACGGTTACGCGGCCAGCGCTTCCTGAACCAGCGCCAGCAGCGTCTGTGCCAGAGTCGGCATCTGCGCCCGCACAGAAAAAAAGTCCCGCGTCTTCAGGTGTTGTTACCGAAGTAACACGCATTCGGGAAATCACCGAACACCGCACCGAAATTACCCCTGCTGATCTCTCTCCTGTGCGGAACGAACTGCTTGCGTATCTGGAAGGTGTGAACGCCCAAATCCGCGAATATATGAGAAAAGAAATATCTGGCATCTCCCGCACTGCTTCCTCTGCCTCCCAATCAGCCGCCTCCTCCATCCAGATGATCACCGTCTCCCAGGACATAGACAACCTGGACAGCATCACCGTTAGAAAAGGCATGACCGTAGCATCAGGAAACATAGACCTCACCGCAGGGAATCTGAACATCACGTCAGGCAACGTCACCGCGGACATCCTCACCGCCAGAACCAACCTCTCTACGGCTGACATCACCGTCGGCGGCGGAGACCTCGTCTTCAACACCATGGCAACCACCACCATCCAAGGAGACAAAGTAAACGCATTCAGTATAGCAACATCAACCACCGCGATTCCCTTCCTCACCTTTGACACCGCAAACTACCGCATCGGCATCGGCACCACTTCTCCCGGTGCCACCTTCGCTGTCAACGGTAATCTCCTTACCTCCGGCAATCTCACCATCGGCGGCACGGGCATCCTCGCCGGCTCAGGCACATCAACTTTCGCCGGTATTTCCGTTTTTGAGAAAATTCCGCTCTTGACTCACTCCTTTGGTACCTGGAGCAGCGGCGTTGCCGGATCAGAAGCGCTCAACGCAGTGCTCGTCGTCAACCCCACGTCAGCGGCCGCAGACACGAATCTTATCAGCGCTTCGGTCAACGGATCGCCGCGCTTTCTCGTGGATGCGGAGGGAGACATGTTTGTCAACTCTCTCACGTCCGTCGGCGCCACCACGCTCTCTTCAACGGTCGCGTCTTCTTTTACCGTGGAGAACACTATGACGATTGGCGATGCTGTCGGTGATGTACTGGCGGTCTATGCAGGATCTGTGCGCCACGAAAATCTTGCCACGACCACGGTTCTCAATAGCACAGTCAACGCATTCGCCTTTGCCGCATCCACCACCCAAAACACGCTTTTTTCTCTGGACACCAGCGTTACCACCGGAAGAGTCGGCATCGCAACCTCCGCACCGTGGGGCCTCTTTTCCATTGAGCAGACGCAGATTGAGCCGGTCTTTGTGGTCAGCGACAAGGGAACATCCACGCCGCATCTGTGGGTAGACGGAACGGGGAACATCGGCGTCTCCACATCAAGCCCCACCACCCTTTTCTCCATAGGTCCATCAGGCGCGGGCCACGGGGGATTGTTTTACAACGGAGCGCTCGGCATTGCTACATCAAGCCCTGGAGCCGCATTTGCTGTGGCAACTTCAACAGCCGGAGTAAACACCGCGATGTTATTATCAAACCTCGGCAGCGGCTACACCTTCTGGGCGGAAGACAGCGCCAATGATACGACCCCGTTTGTCATACAGGCAGACGGCAACGTCGGCATCGGGGCGACGAATCCGATGGTCATATTACATGCTTCTCAATCTACGGGTAATACCGAGATTCGTGTAGAGACTGCGGCGACGGGGAATAACCCAAGTGTTAGATTACTCTCGGGGTCTCAAAACTGGGTTATGGTGAATGCTTCCAGCGATACAGGGAGGTCTTTAACAATTGTTGATGACACGAACGCAGCAAGAAGATTTAAACTAGAAAACACCGGAGCTGTCGGTATCGGAGGTTCCATTGGCGGAGATGATCTTAGTGGGGCAAGTATGGTGATAACATCAGCTGGCAACGTCGGCATCGGAACCGTTAGCCCCATCCAAGTCCTGCATGTCGTGGGGCAGTGCGTGACCGGGGATACCCTGCTCAAACGTCGCACGCGGCGCAAGAAAAAAGACGGCACCTACGAAGATGTATTTGAAGACGTGCGGATTGATGAGATTAAAAAGGGAGACGAGATTCTGACACTGGATGAAAATACTGGAGCCATTGTCGTATCAAGAGTCAATGCGCTTATGGATATGGGAGTGAAAGAAATTTACGAATTGATCACCGTATCGGGCAAGCGCATTCGCACGACAGGCAATCATCCCTATTTTATAAAGGCATCCTCGCCCGAATTGCCTAAAAAGAAGCCGCGGCTCGGTATCTTCTTTGATAATGCCAATATGTTTTACGCCCAAAAGGAAGCCGGCTGGAAAGTGGATTTTGCGCGCCTGAAAAATGAACTCTCTCCGGCTTTTGACGTGAAGTTTATCAATTTCTACTCTGCGGTTCCGGCGGCAGGCGATCCGGCGCGGGAAGCAACGCTCCGGTACATTGCGTCTATACAAAAAGACGTCACGCTCAAGACAAAACCATTGAAATATATCAAAATCCAGGCGGAGATTGACGGAAAACCGGCAGAAAGAACGCAAAAAAAAGGCGACATGGATGTTGAGCTGACTCTGGATGTGGCGCGGCAGGTGGGCGAGCTTGATGTCGTGATGGTAGTGAGCGGGGACAGCGACTTTTTGCCTCTGCGGGACTTTGTGGTGAAGGAACAGGGCAAGAAAATAGTGTTCGCCGGCTTTGAGAGCAATATGGCTTGGGAATTGCGTCAGATGAAGCACTGGTACATGAATAGGGCGCGGCACGCTTTGTCCGCGCAGGCGCGCAAAAAAGAAGCCCCAAGCCAAGGGCCTGGGGTAGCGTTATACTACGCACTATACTCCCGACCCCCATCCGTGTCAAGTGGAGGGGTGTGGACAAAGGTCGTCGCTCTTCGCGAAGGAGCGCTCATCGCCGTGCGAGGGAATAACGGCAAGTCCGCATGGGAGCGGATTGCGCGGATCAATCGCCTCCCCACAGAGCAGGTCTACGACATAGAAGTAGAAGGCACCCACAACTTCATCGGCAACGACATCGTGGCGCACAATACCTACATCTCCTCCGACCTCTCCATCGGAGGCAATGACATCAATCTCGGCACGGGTACTGCAACTTCTACACTTTCGGGTGGTTTTGGAATCGGTGTAGGCACTACCACCCCCGGTGCGGCGTTTGCGGTGGCAACGAGTACGGCTGGGGTGAACACGGCGATGTTATTATCAAACCTCGGCAGTGGATACACATTCTGGGCTGAAGACAGCGCGAATGATACGAGTCCGTTTGTGATACAGGCGGACGGGAATGTAGGGATTGGGACGAGCAGTCCCGGCAGTATCCTGTCAGTACAGGGAGTGGGCAACTTCGTAGGGAGTGGTTCTGCCACATCAACATTGTATTCGGGTCTAAGCATCCCCGGTCTTCTGGCAACCTCCTCCGGCCTCACCATCACCGGAGGCAATCTCGTCGTATCCTCATCAGACACTGCCACATCCACCCGCATCACCGGCTTCCTCAATGTAGACGGCGCACTCTCATCAGGCACATCCACATTCATCGGCGGATTGAGAGCCGGTTCCCTCACATCCCAAAACGGACTCACCGTTACCGCAGGATCAATTTTCAACACCAGTTCAGCCACATCTACCTTCACCCAATCAGGACTCTCTGTCGCAGGAGGGGGACTTGCGTCAAGTCAAGGCCTTACCATCACCGGAGGCAATATCTCCACCGCAAGCACCGACCTGTATATCCAGCCCGGACAGAACAAAAACACTCTGCTCAATGCCGTGGGCGGAAATGTCGGCATCGGCACCATCACCCCCATCCAAGCCCTCCATGTCGTGGGACAGTGTGTGACGGGGGATACGCGCCTTCGTCGGAGACGAAGGAAATCCAAATTACAAAATCCAAATGACAAAGATACCGACGAGGATTATATCTATGATGAAGTTCGCATTGATGCTATTCAGGCAGGAGACGAGATTGCCTCACTCAACGAGCAAACCGGCAGAATCGTCTGGTCCAAAGTCAATGCGTTGATGGATATGGGGGTCCAGCAGACCTACAAGCTCATCACCGCCGACGGCCGCATCATCCGCACCACCGCCAA
>CAYIBQ010000029.1:0-3839 GCA_964361695.1 uncultured Candidatus Saccharibacteria bacterium
AGCGGCTCTTCGGCTATGTGGGCGGGCACGCCTGTTTCCTGAAATATGAGGGTATCAATGTTCCGCAGAAGCGCTCCCCCGCCGGACACCACGATACCGCGATCAATAATGTCTGCCGCAAGCTCGGGCGGCGTCTCATGAAGCACCTGTTTTATCGCGCGGATGATTTCGTCCAGTTCGTCCGCAATTGCGGCGGTGACTTCCTGCGAATGTATCTCGGCGATTTTGGGCAGGCCCGTGATGAGGTCGCGGCCTTTTATTTCCATTTTCATGCTCTCGTCGTCTATGGCCACGGCCGAGCCGATGTCTATTTTTATATTCTCCGCCGTACGGTCGCCGATGGCTAAATTATAATTTCTTTTTATATATTCCGAGATGGCGGCATCCAGTTTGTCGCCTGCGACGCGCACCGACGTGGACGAGACAATGCCGCCGAGTGAGATGACCGCAATGTCGGTGGTGCCGCCGCCGATGTCCACCACCATATGGCCGGACGGCTCATTGATGGGAATACCGGCGCCTATGGCCGCAAGCACGGGCTCTTTGACGACATATGCCGCACGAGCGCCCGCCTGCATGGTCGCCTCAATGACCGCCCTGCGCTCGGTAGATGTCACTGCCGCGGGCACAGAAACCATGACCTCGGGCCGAAAAAATCTGATCGAGCCGCTGGCTTTGCCGATAAAATATCGGAGCATGGCTTCAGTAACGCGGTAGTCCGCAATGACGCCGTCTTTGAGCGGGCGGTACGCGGTAATGCTGTCCGGCGTTCTGCCGACCATGAGGCGCGCCTCGTTGCCCACGGCAAGCACTCGATTTTCAGCGCGCGCCACCGCCACCACCGACGGCTCGTTGATGACCACGCCCTTTTTGGGAACAAACACCAGCGTGTTCGCCGTACCCAGATCAATGCCCATTTTCCGTACAAACATGATGCAAAAATCAAACCCTCGTAATATCCGCTCCCAGTACCCGTAGACGCTCGTCCAGTTTTTCGTATCCGCGGTCAATGTGCGCGGTGCCCGATATGACGGACTCCCCCCGAGCGCTCAATGCCGCGATGATGTGCGCCATGCCCGCGCGGATGTCCGTGATTTCAATTTCCGTACCTTGCAATGCCGCAGGCCCGGTGATGCGGGCGGTGTGATTGAACGTCCTGCCGGAAAAACGGCAGGGATTTCCCTCCGGGCATTCATCCGAGATGGACACATCGGCTCCCATGCGCGCCAGGTCTTTCAAATATCCGAGTCGATCCTCGTAGACGGTTTCGTGTATTGTGGATGTTCCCCGTGCCTGGGTCAAGAGAACCGCGAGCGGCTGTTGCCAATCGGTCATAAAGCCCGGATGGGGCGCGGTGTTGATGTCTGTGGTCAGCCACTTCTGTGCCTGACCAAAATGCATATCATCTCCTAATTCGGTCATCGTGCCTCCCGTGGCGCGTATCGTTTCCACAAAAGACCCGAGATGCGCGGCAGTAGCGCCCTGGAGCGTAATCTCGCCTCCGGTGGCCAGAGACGCCACGGCAAATGACACGGCTTCATTGCGATCGGGAATAATGCGGTGGCGCACGCCGTGCAGTTGCTGTACGCCTTCTATCGTAATGCGGCGCGCCTCCGGCTCCACAGTAATCAACGCACCCATAGCAGTGAGCATGGCAATGAGATTTTCTACTTCCGGCTCTATTGCCACATTGGCAATGCGCGTAGTACCGCGTGCAAGCACGCCTGCCAACAGAACCGATTCCGTAGCGCCCACCGATGGAAAAGGGAATTCAATATCCGTTCCCGTGAGGTATGGCGCTGTGGCATAGTACGAGCGCTCGCGGCGTTCAATCGTGGCTCCCATGCGCGTGAGCGCTTCCAGATGAAAATCAATCGGCCGATGCCCGATCGGATCGCCGCCCAAGAAAGGCACCTCCGCGGTACCCGCGCGCGCGAGCAATGGCCCGAATGCGAGGATGGGAATCCTGTTTCTGCGGGAGAGAGCCAGGACCGAGTGCTCACGGATACGCGGGGTCACTATATTGCAGGTATGATCATCGCCGTAGGTCACACTACTACCGATGCGCTCGCACAGTTCCCGCGTAATGGCGACTTCCTCTGAAAAAGGAATATTTTCCAGGATGCACGGCTCGTCCGTGAGCAGGGCCGCGATCATGGCCTTGGATGCCGCATTTTTGGATCCGCGGATCTGCACCGTGCCGGACAGGACCATACCACCCCGGATGATAAATCGTTCTGAAACATCACTCATGCCGCCATGATACACTCTTTTTTCCGCTTTACAATCGGTAATTCTTGGCGCAGAATACATGCAATGAAACGCACGACCCGGCGCATTATTTTTTATGTTCTCGTTCTCCTTTTTGCCGTGGCCGGGCCTCTGGCCGTGTTCACCTCTTTGGGATATACATTTCGTTTTTCCACCGCGACATTTGAAAGCACGGGCGGTATTTTTATCAAATCAGACACTGCGCGCACCAGCGTTTTTTTGGACGGCACGTTTGTCCGCGAGACCGGTTTTCTCACCGGCAGTACCCTCATGACCGATGTTGCGCCGGGCACCCATGTCCTGCGGTTAGAAAAACCGGATTTCCGTCCCTGGACAAAAACCGTCACGGTCGCTTCCGGCGCTGTCACGGAATTCCGCGACGTGTTTCTCATTCCCCACCGCCCCGTCTCCGCAACATCCACCCGCCAAGAGCTCACGCGTGCACAGGCAACATCAACACCCCTGCTGGCATTTTCATTGGATAAGAAAAACCGACTGTCCGTCACCGAAAACAGGCGGGCGCGCGTGATTGCGGAAAACGTGCACTCATTCGTACCCGTAGCCAGCGGCGCTTACTTTGTCGGACAAAACGGATTTTTTGCGCGCTATGACGTGACTAGCGGAGAAACGGAGACCCTGGGCCGCCCGGGATTCTTCCTTGGCGCCAAGCCGTTCCGTTTTTCCCAGAACGGCCGTGTGCTTGCCATCATTGATTCGTCGGGCGGCCTGTTTCTCTTTGACGATAGTGCGGGTGCTGTGCGGCCGGTGTTATCAGATGTCCAGGAAGTATATTTTGACACCACCGAAGAAAAGCTCCTCGCGGTGAAAGAACAGGTATTGGATATCGTATGGCTTGCGGACAACGAGTATCAGCCATTCCAAAAACAAGGCGCCCTAGAGACCGTGGTGCAAACCACAGATCCCATCCGCGAAGCGGACTGGTATTACGAAACCGAACAGCACGTCGTATACCGCACGCGCGCCGGTGTCTTTATCACCGAGACCGACAGACGGGGCGGGGACAATACCGCCGAGATCATCTCCGGCCCGGTGGATGAAATCATCACCTCCCCGATCACCCCCAGAACCATTTTCTACCGCAAAGAAAAAGGCATATATAAAATAGAATTATAGTCCCATAAAAAATGTCCTCCTGGATAGCAGGGGGACGTTTTGCTTTGCGCGCGCATATTATGCGCGCGTGTTGATGGTGAACATCATATCCTTGGCTGTGAGGCGCGTAGACCGTTCCAGCAATTCTTGGTACGGACGGTGCTGTTTGTCCAGCTCTTTCTTTGCCGCTTCAAAACGCTTGCGGGCTTCAGAATTGGGTTCATGCCATGTGCGAAGACCTTCTTCAATCCGCTTGCGTGTTTCTTCGGAGATGACCTCATCCATCGCTCCGTGCTCCTCTTTATAAAAGACCTTATACTACGGACTCTCCACGCGGAATGTTATTTTTGCGGGATCGCTTGGCGCGGTAGAGCGCCACGGCGGGAAAAATGACATGCGGAAGCTGGAGAGCTCGGATCGGGCCTTGAAAAGCTCGGCGGCCATGCTCTCTTTTT
>CAYIBQ010000029.1:3939-8933 GCA_964361695.1 uncultured Candidatus Saccharibacteria bacterium
AAGCTGGAGAGCTCGGATCGGGCCTTGAAAAGCTCGGCGGCCATGCTCTCTTTTTTTCCTGCAATAAGTCCTGCGAGTTCGCGCTCGGATATTTTCGCTTTGATTTTCAGATCACCGCCCACGGTTACTTCCGCCTTGCCCTTATCAAAATCAACCTTGCGCACCGTATAGGTGAGGCGCGCAGACCCTGCGATAAATTCGTGGTCTTTTCGCCCGGCCAGGGTAAATGACGCGAGGAGATCCGCCACGTCGGTTTCGCGAAATGCCAACGCCGTACCCTTGGCTTCTGCCGACACCGAGAACGGACCCACGGCGCGCGACCCTACCTTTGGCGCTTGTATTTTTACCATCTCGATCTCACGCAATTCTTTGAATGTCTGCAGACCCGCCGGTGTTTTGCGCCCCATATCTGCCTCCAATTCACCAAATGTCTGCTTGGATACTTCTTCCTCTGCGCGTTTCAAGTCAGCCGCGGTGACTACTTCGGCGTCCCCGCGGAATCCGCCGGAGAAGCCATTGTCTGCTTTTGCATAAAATCCCTCATAGCGGGGGCCTCCTTGAAAGCCCGGGATCTTGAGCGTGAGCGGGCCTCCGATGTTGCCTGCGTCTCCCGCGACATCCGCCACCAGTTCCACAGTAATGCCTTGGGGCACTACTTTACCCTGCTCAATTTTTGCCGGAGGCACGGTCACCGCTTTTTGTATGCGATATATCGCTCCGGCATTGCCCGTAAACCGCGTACCCGCGACGAGCAACTGCGGGCTGGAATTGAATGCGTTATACACTATCGCCGTTCCCCGCGCGCGCTCCTCCACCCGTGCTCTGCCCGTTGCCTGAAAATCGCGTGTCACTGTACGCGAAAAATTCAGCGCTTCCGCCGGAATGACTTTCTGCTCGTGGAGCACTTTTGACACCGACGTATCAAACAAAGCGCCGACATGGACAATTTCAGTTTCCTCTACTGTAGGTTTTACCGTAACCGTAAGACGAGCAAACACGGTCGTGAGCAGGCCAAATACCAGGACGACGGCCACGATACCTGCGTATGCGCCTTTCCGTCCCCATGAACGGGACGCCGTGCGAGGCGCAAATGGTTCATGAATAAATGTTGCTTCCTTGCGAGCTTCTTCCCTGCGTTCGTCTGCTGTCTCTCGCTCAACTTCCTCGCGTTGCAAGGATTTGGGATGTTCTTGGCGCGCCTGCTGGCGGGACAGATGAATCGGCCCTGCGGGGCCTGCCTTCCTGATGCCATCTGAATTTTTTTGAAGCGGTGACATACTGCGTTCAATACCAGCGTATCAAAATAACGGCTGATGCGCCATCGCATAGACCGCGAGCGCCGCAAGTCCCGCGTCCTCGGGTCCGTCGACATGCCCGCCCAGAGTATTGCCCCCGAAAAATCCGCTGGCGTCCAAGACACGGAGCTTGGGAACACGGGCATACGATACGTTCCCCATCCAATCGTCAGCGAGCAGTGCGGAGCGCAGTTCAGGAATATAGGCGCCGCCGCCGGTGAGCAGAAGCGTTTCAGGGATAGGGCCTGCAGAAAAAAATGAGTCGAGCGCGGAGACAAATGACCGCTTCCACTGCCGTGCCGCAGACGCGGATACCACAGCAATGCCCTGCTCTGCCTTGTCTTTTTGCCTGACAGGCGCAAGAACAGCATAAGCGCGCATGGTTTTCTGGGCATCTCTGAACGATTGGCCGCCTTTTTTGACGAGATGCTCGGCGAACCGCCGTGTGCCCAGGGGCATAAATCCTACGTGGGCAAAGCGGCCGTCGCGGATGGAGAGCACGGTGGTTTCAGCGCCTCCGACATCCACCACCAGCGTATCACGGACGCCGAGCCCCCGCACCACGGCTTCTTTGTACGCGACGGCCAGCGGGATAAATTCTATCGGCATACCTCCCAAGGCATTTTTTATTTCCGCAAATGTGGCTCCGTTTTCCACGGTCATGTGCATGCTCAATGTCCGAAACACGACTTCTTTTACCTGCGCGTGTGGGAGGATACTATCGGATTGCTCGCGTCCGTTGCGCGACGGCCAGGAAAGCGGATAGCCGTTGACCAGAACATCAACCGGAGCCGCAATCACTGCCCGCCGCAAATCATTTTGTGATGTAAAGAGATCATGATATAAAGCGCGGATGTCGCGACGCGTAAACATGCGTCCTCCGGCGCCTGCTCCTACGCGCCATGTGCGGAGGCCGGACTCCGCAACCGTGGGCCCCAGAGCAACGAGGATCCGCTCGGGCACTTCGTGGATATGCTGTACCATGCGAAACACGCATTCGCGGATTTTTCGCGCAAGCCGCACGCCCGAATACTGTTCGGGTAGTTCCCAGACAAATTTCTCAATCGGCCGCGGCACGAGAGCCAGCGTCTGGGCAGGAGATGCGCCGGTGTTTTCTTGCGGCAACTCAAACAATAATGCCTTGATGGCATCGGATCCGACATCAACTACGCCGCATACCCGTTGTTTTTGGGGGTGAAAGAGAGGCATCTCTTTTATGCTATCACGCCTTGTGCATGTCTCAAAACCCTCTTTCGGCAGAATAGGGGTCTTGAGACATGCTCTCATTCACCGTCCAATCAGGGCGATGGCCATGCCGAGAATGGCGGCAACCACGCTGATGATCCAAAAGCGCATGGTTACTTTATACGCAGGCCAGCCCATGGCTTCAAAGTGATGATGGATGGGCGCTATGAGAAATACTTTTTTCCCGCGGAAACGCTTGGAGGCAAATTGGATAATATCCGATGCCACTTCTCCCATGAGTACAATGCCGATGACCGGCAGTACCGCCACGGAGTCCGTGAGAAATGCCACGACCGCGAGTGACGTGGTGAGGCCGAAAATCCCCGACTCTCCCATATAAAAACGAGCCGGAGGAATGTTGAACCATAAAAATGCGAGTATGGCGCCCAACACCACTCCGCAAAATGCCGCGACATCCACTTGTCCGCGGAAAAATGCAATGCCGCCGTATGCCGCAAATGCGGCGCCGAACACGCCGCCCGCGAGACCATCCAGCCCGTCCACGATGGACGAAGAAAACAGCACAATCATGACGCCGACAAAAAGCGGGATGTACCACAGACCGATAAACAGATCGCCGTATCCGGGGATATAAATCGTCCGCCAGTCCAATTTGAAATAAAACCACCACGCACCCACCAGCGCTATCAAAAATATCACTGCTAGTCGCTGGGTAAATGCAATGCCGCCGGATGCAGTACCTCCCCGTCGCCATATTTGCGTCAGGTCATCGGCAAGCCCCACTAGAGACGCGGCCAGAAGTACGGCAAGCGGCAACCACGTCTGATTGCGCGAGACAAAGTTCGCCTTGCCCCAAAACGACCCGTCAAGCCATGCCGCCATCAGCCACACGACGAGCGCTACGCCAAGAGTAGTCACCCAAATTAAGACACCGCCCAAGCGCGGCACCCGCGTCTCGCGATCTTTATGCAAAGCCGCAAACAGCGGCGTTTTTGTGCCGTCAGGAGACGTGGTGCGCACGTCCTTGCGCCACATCTTGTATTTATAAAGATGGCGCGTGAGCAGAGGCGTCCATAGCACGGCCGCCGTAAATGAGGCCGCAAGAAGCCCAAATACTTTTATCGCACTCACCACCGTGTCTGCAGTCGTCACCATAATCAGAAGTTTTCCTCAAGCCAGTTCAAAATTTTTCTGCCGTCGCCGAATCGATCATCGGAACGCAAAATTACGACGATAGCCGTCTGGTCAGGTTCTACAGGGTATAAAAGCATGAGCGCTTCTTTTGCATTATCCGTCATGCCTGTTTTGCCACCTATGAGCGCGGGAAATTCTTTCAACAAATCATTGCTGTTGGTCAGCGGATATGTTTTTCCCTGCACGGTCTCGGCCTGTGCTTCCCAGGCGCGGCTCATAGCCCACAAAGAGGGATGGCGTACGAGCACATACTCGGCGAGTCGCGCCAGATCATTGGCAGTTGTGAAATGCCGCGGCATATCCAAGCCGGTCGGATTTTCAAAATGCGTATGATCCATGCCGAGAATGCGCGCCTTGGCATTCATCATACGTACAAAAAGAGCGGTCCCGCTGCCGTGTCCCGCTGCCGAAATTGTCTGTGGTTCAGCCGCGCGATTCATATCCCTTCCGGGACTTTGATGGCGTAGCACGGGCAACGTCGGCATCGGTACGGCAACTTCGGCAGCGACACGTTCCGCAAGGGCCAGCACGGCATCATTGGCCGACATGACGAGCGCCATGCGGATCAGCTCGTCGCGCAGAAATTCGTCCCCTTCCTTGGCAGAACTTTTGCGTTCTTCCACGTTTTTGGCAAACAAGGACATAACGCCGGTGTCGGTTGCAGAAAGTTTTTCCGAGGCAACCACGGCAGTCATGACCTTGGTGAGAGAAGCGGGCGCCGTGGGTTTATCCACGCGGCGGCCGATCAGCGGCGTATCACTTCCAACGAGACGGACGACATATGCCTCTGCAGAAATGTCCGGCTCCACCAGCGACACTGCCGCCGTCGCGGATAGGGTGGCGGATGTGACATCGGTTTTTGTACTGCTGTACACAGACACCAGTATGAGCACGGCAATAAACAGCCCACAAACCAGCGAGACGAATAGTGCGTGTTTTGATTCTGTCTGGTTCATGGATTTTCTGGCGGCTGCTCCTGTATAATTTCGGTGGACTTCTGCAATGCTTCATATTCGGGCAGATCCGACAGGCGCGCAAGCCCCAGGTACCGCAAAAAATCAAAACTGGCGCGGTACAAAAATGAGCGGCTGTCTTCTTCATTTTCCACACGCTCCACCAGCCCGCGCAAAAGCAGGGTACGAAGTGAAAACGATGAATTCACGCCGCGAATGTATTCAATTTCCGCCCGTGTCATCGGCCCTTTGTATGCTATCACCGACATGGTCTCCAGTGCCGCGCGCGATAATTCCTCTGCATGCTGGTCTTTGAGCAATGCCTCCACAAACGGCGCGTGATCAG
>CAYIBQ010000030.1:0-8334 GCA_964361695.1 uncultured Candidatus Saccharibacteria bacterium
AGGACGAAGGCGCCAAAGCGTTTCTGCCGGAGATCGCCGTAGCAGAGGTCGCCGCCGGTCTTGCGCGCGCGACAAAACGGCCGGATGCCTCGTATACTTTCGCTGTAGGTCTGCGCAATATGTCAAATTTCTCTTTTGTCGCCGTGGACGCCCGCCTTGCGGATCTCGCCGCCGCCATTGCGGTGTAAACCGGGCTCCGCAGCGCCGACGCGATTTATGCGGCCCTTGCGTACGATTACCAACTTACTTTGATAACTCTAGATCGAGACCAACTCTTAAAAGCGCGGACGCTCATCGCTACCAGAGAGCCATAAGACCTTACTGCCGACAGAATTTTTTATAGCGCCCTGCGAGCCATTGCGAAGCGGATGATCAACGACCCCGAAGTCGCGTGGGAGCGAGAATTTCCCGATTGCGCGCCGAGATTCGGTTCAAAGGGCGCGCGTCGTTGTTTGGGCGATTCTGCCTCTTTTATCTTCACCCTCGTCTTCTAAACAATCTATCTACATGCGGCTGTCGCACGATTATCTTACAGACCTCATTGTTATCACCGTACTCTATCTTACGGTTATTTTCTCGCCCCAGGCGCTCACACAAACGCCGCCGCTTGTTCTCGTTTTTCTCTGGTTCGGAGCGCCGGCGCTCTATCTTATCCTGCGTCGGTCCAAAAACCTCCCTAAAATCTTCCTTGCTACTTTCCTCATCGGCCTCTTGGCCGCGTCTTTGGACGTCTATCTCCTGCATAATCACGGATGGACTCCCTACAAGACGAGTTTTCCTGGCGCGTCTTGGGCGCGCCGCCTGAAGAGATACTCTGGTTTTTCCTGCACATTTTCTATATTCTTGTTTTCTACGAGCACTTCATTGATGAGGAGCGCACACCGCTCATCTCTCGCCGGACAAAGTGGATGTTTTTGGTAAGCGCGATCACTGTGGGTGTTGCTGTATTTTTGGTCGCTATTTTGGGAGATGCAAGCCGTATCCGTTATCCATATCTCGTCACGGGTACCGTCACCATGCTCCCGACACTTTTCTATCTTATATTCACCCGTGCGCACTTTTCGCATAAGCTTGCGCCGTTCACAATTTACTTCTTCTGTTATGCCCTGACTATGGAAATTCAGGCGGTGCGTTTCGGTCTTTGGTCGTTTGCCGACGCCTCGAAGTATGCAGCGCTGACGACGCTTTTTGGCGCGTCGTTTCCGGTGGAAGAAATCGTTTTTGGATGACCGCCGGCCCGGCAGTCGCCATCGTATATTACGAATTTTTTATTGACGACTTGCGATAAAAGCCCTTTGACTCGGCGGTCTTTGAATTTGAAAAGGTGATTAAAATCCTGTATTGCAGAGCAACTCGCGGCATGATACAATGGTGGTATGCAAACACCCACCATTGTAAAAAAGACCCAGGACTATCTTCTGGTTAAGATCCCTCTGCCGCGAGGAAACGGCGGACGATTGGCTACGGATAAACAGGGAGACCGCAACAGGATGACTGCGGCCGAAAAACGGCTCTGGGGCATCATTCAAGAGGGCGAGCGGGAGTACCGTGAAGGCAAAACCGTCCGCGCACGCTCGATTGATGAAGCGTTGAAAACCCATGCCCGCAAGAAGGATTGAGTGGATTGAATATACATCAAAGTATACGCGGTCATTCAGAAAACTTTCTCGCCTCATCCAAGAAAAAGCCCGCGAAAAAGAGGCAATATTCGCCGCAGACGCTTTTGATCCTCGCCTGAAAACTCATAAACTCCATGGTATATTTCAAGGATATTTTGGATACTCGGTAGATAACAAATACCGAGTCATTTTTCGTTTCATCAACGCGTCCGAGGTCATTTTCTTTGATATCGGCCTTCATCCCATTTATGGCGGAAGCGAATAAGCATGACAAAGAAAAAACAAGAAAATAAAAAATCAAACGGCGCGCGGCCCGAAAGCAACGGCTCCTACACCGCAAAAGACATCTATGTGTTGGAGGGGCTGGAACCTGTGCGCAAGCGCCCGGGCATGTATATCGGCTCCACGGGGCCGGACGGCCTGCATCATTTGATATGGGAAGTGTTTGATAATTCCGCAGACGAAGCGCTGGCAGGGCACGCGCGCAATATCGCGATTACGCTCCTGCCAGAGCATCGTGTGCGAGTGGTGGATGACGGCCGCGGCATTCCGGTGGACGTGCACAAGCAAACCGGCACATCGGCGTTGGAGACCGTGATGACCACGCTTCACGCGGGCGCCAAATTCGGCGGCGAATCATACAAAATATCCGGCGGGCTTCACGGCGTGGGCGTGTCCGTGGTCAATGCGCTCTCCACGGGCATGAAAGCCGAAGTGTGCAGAGACGGCACCCAGTACATGCAGGAATATGTCCGCGGCAACCCCAAGGCGGCGATAAAAAAGATCGGCAAGTGCGGAGGATCGGGAACAGCAGTCACATTCCAGCCCGATCCGACGGTATTTGAAACCGTTCATTTTGACTGGCACCGCATTCTGGAGCACATACGCCAGCAGGCGTATCTGATTCCGGGTGTCCGCGTAACCATCGTTGACGAACGGGGAGACGAGGCATCCAAAGACGGCACGCTACTCACTCCCTCGTACACTTTTTATTTTGAAGGCGGCATTGTGTCATACACTACCTACCTCAACCGCAACCAAAAACCAAAGCACGAAAACGTGTTTCATGTGGGCAAAGAGGTTGAGACGCCCAACGGGAGAAAAATTCACGTGGAAGCCGCGTTCCAATACACCGACGATATCGCGGGAAAAGAAATATCTTTTGCAAACAATATCCACACCGGCGAGGGCGGCATGCACCTCACGGGATTTCGCACGGCGCTCACGCGCGTACTCAACGACTATGCCCGCCAAAACGACTATTTCAAAAAAGACGACGAGACGCTGACCGGCGACGATGTGCGCGAGGGCATGACGGCAATCATCTCGGTCAAACTGCCGGAGCCGCAGTTTGAGGGACAAACCAAAGCAAAACTTGGCAGTCCGGAAGCGCGCGCCGCCGTGGAGACCGTGATGGGCGAAGGACTGAAAGAATGGCTGGAAAAATATCCGCGCGATGCCGCGGAAATTATCGGCAAAGCCCTACTCGCGCAAAAAGCCCGCAAAGCGGCCAAAGCCGCGCGCGAGACTGTGCTCCGCAAAGGCGCTTTGGACGGCATGACGCTCCCGGGCAAGCTCGCGGACTGCCAGTCGCGCGATCCTTCGCAATCCGAGCTTTTTCTGGTGGAAGGCGATTCCGCGGGCGGCTCGAGCAAAATGGGCCGCGACAGAAAATTCCAGGCGATCCTTCCTTTGCGCGGCAAGATATTGAACGTGGAGCGCGCGCGGCTGGACAAAATGCTCGCGTCCAAGGAAATAAAATCGCTCATCATAGCGCTGGGGGCCGCCATCGGGGACGAATTTGACGTGACGCGCCTGCGCTACCACCGCATTGTCATCATGACCGATGCCGACGTGGACGGCGCTCACATCCGCACTCTTATTTTGACGCTTTTCTTCCGCTATTTCCCGACCGTGATTGACCGGGGATATTTATATATTGCCCAGCCGCCGCTCTACAAAGTGCAGTCCGGCAAAACCAGCCAGTACGCGTACTCGGACGCGGAAAAAGACGCGGTCATGGCAGAGATGAAGAAAAAGAAACTGGACACCAAAAAAGAGCGTGCCACGGCAAAGGGCGAGGCCGTCGCCGAGGGAGAGCAGGAAGTGAAGGGGATAGAAATCCAGCGTTATAAAGGACTCGGCGAGATGAATCCGTCAGAACTGTGGGAGACCACCATGGATCCCACTGCCCGCACTTTGAAGCAGGTAACCATTGAGGACGCCACCGCGGCCAATCACATTTTTGACATCCTCATGGGAGACGAAGTGCTTCCCCGCAAAAAATTCATCCAAACCCACGCCACCGCAGTCAAGAATCTTGACATATGATCAGGATTTAAGTACTATATCTTTGGTTCTTGTCTACACCTTTTACTGAAGGAGTCCCTCATGGGCACCCTGTCAAACTGCCGCGGCTGCGGCAATGTCCACGAAGTTGAAGACACGCCCTTGAATAATCCCAACGATATTGCCGAGGATGTTGTATCGGGACTTCTTTTGAACGTCCCTCATATCCGAGGGACATACGGCGGGTGGTACTATCACGTCCGCACCACGGAGATGGAGAGTTCGTACCTCTCCTTCTATCGTGAGCAGAGCGGGCAGGGTGTTCTCTGGCAGGTCGTACGGATCCTAAAGACCAGTGATCTGAATGGCTTTCAACGCAGGGGGATGCCCGTGCCGTGCCCGTGGCATACCGCCGAGAAAGCGGCGGCGCAAGGGCAAGAGGAAATCGCTCTGCCCACCGCATAACGCCGGCCACGTTAAGTATTAAGAGGGACTCGCCCGCACGGGAGATGAGCCCTCATTTTTATTTCCGTCCCCTATTCCTTGACACTTGACACAATGCGGAGGTATATTGTGAACGTGGAAACGAAAATAAGAACAAAAAATAATGTTACCGCGCCCGTACTGCTCACCGGGAAAGAACGATTGGCGCTCTTGCGCGGCATCCGCGGCATGTGGAAAAACCGCAAGCCAGATCCCGCCAAAGAACTAAAAAAAATACGGAAAGAATGGACGCGAGAACTTCCCTCTTTTCAATGACGCATGTACGCGCTTGATACCAACGCCATTATCTACTACATCAAGGAGGAGGCGTCTGTGGTCTCGGTCATCGAGCGGATCTACGCGGAAAATGTCCCTATCTACCTATCAGCAATGACAGTAGCGGAGCTCTTTATTTTCCCTCGCTTGAACGATGAAGAGGCCGGACACATTGAGTCATTCCTCCAAAGTGTTTCCATCATCTCAATGGATTCTTACATCGCGCGCAACGCCGGAGTCCTGGGAAAAAACCATCATTTGGATATTGCCGACAGCGTCATTGCCGCAACCGCGCTTTTTACCGGCAGTACCCTCCTGACCCGAAACATCCGCGACTTCCGCAAAATCCCGCAACTCAAAATCCAAAAGGTGTAATAGGCAACCCACGCCACTGCAGTCAAGAATCTTGATATATAAAAACCTTGTGCATGAAGCGCATACATCCTTCCCAGCAATGTGCGTCTCAGTGACACACCTTTTCTATTGACACATGGATGCTTCTGATATAATATGAACCATATACATAAAGCCCTGCGGGGCTTTTAAAAAACCCGAAATAGGAGGAATAGAGACAGTATGCCCGATCGCGTCGTAACATTTTTGAAGGAATCCCGCGTTGAATTACGCAAGGTACGCTGGCCGACCCGCGAGGAAACCATACGCTATACCATCGCGGTGATCGCCGCGAGTGCGGCTTTGGCGGTGTATCTGGGAGCGATTGATTACATGCTCCAACTAGTCCTGAATACGTTTGTGCTTTAGCCCCCCACGATATGCCAAAACAGACAAGCGAATTCGGCAAAAACTGGTACGCGATCCATACCTATTCCGGCTATGAAGACGCCGTGTCGCGCAACCTCAAACAGCGCATTGAGTCCATGGGCATGGAGGACAAGATTTTCCAGGTGCTCGTGCCCGTGGAAAAAAAGATCCGCATAAAAAACGGCAAACGCCGCGTGGTGGAGGAAAAAATATATCCCGGGTATGTGCTGGTGGAAATGATCGTGACCGATGACTCGTGGTATGTGGTGCGAAACACCCCCCGCGTCACCGGATTTGTGGGCGCCGGCACCACGCCCGCCCCCCTTGCCACGGAAGAAGTGGACACCCTGCTCAAGCGGATGGGCGAGGCAGAGCCGAAATTCAAGATTGAGATCGGGCCCGGGGATCCCGTAAAAATTACGGACGGACCGTTCAAGGATTTTGACGGAAAAGTGGCGGAAGTGGACCAGGATCGTGGCAAGATAAAAGTGCTGGTCAATATGTTCGGTCGCGACACGCCCGTGGAATTGGATTCATTGCAGATTAAGAAATTATAATATGGCAAAACCGATAAAAATTATTATTACATTGCAGATTCCGGCAGGGAAGGCAACGCCTGCGCCGCCGGTCGGTACCGCTCTGGGACCGCACGGCATCAACATCGGCGACTTTGTGAAAAAGTACAACGACACGACGCGCGCGATGGAGGGGGAGATCATCCCCGTGCAGATTACAATCTACGAAGACCGTTCGTTTGATTTTAAGTTAAAGACGCCTCCGGCGTCCGACCTCCTGCGTCGCGCGGCCAAAGTGGAAAAAGGATCGGGCGTACCCAACCGCCAGAAAGTCGGCAAGGTGTCGCGCGCCGACATCTGCGCAATTGCCGAGCGTAAAATGGAAGACCTGAACGCGACATCGGTGGAAGCGGCCATGAAAATTATTGAAGGCACTGCCCGCAGTATGGGCATTGAGGTCGGATAACGGAAGAACATACTTGAATTAGCACTCTAACTGCAACTTTCATTTGTTCAAGAATACGTGATTTGGTGTTTTGAATTTCAAGCGCTTTCGTTCTCTGTTGTTGAGCCGAGAAACTGCGTGCGTAAGTTCTCTCGGGGTGATGAGATTGAAGTCAAGGGATTTGGGGAAATACTGACGGAGCAGTCCATTGGTATTCTCGTTGGTGCCGCGTTCCCACGCATGGTACGGATATGCAAAATAGATGGTCATGCCTGATCTCTCCTCCAAACGCTCCCAGTCGCTGAACTCTACGCCGTTGTCCAGGGTGAGTGTCCTGCGCTTCTTTATGGGGATACGACGGACGTGTGTGAGCGCAAGCGACGTGAGAAGTTGTGCATTCATTTTGGGGAGAAGAAAGGCAATGAGGTATCCGCTTTTCCGATCAACAAAGGAGACGATGCGCACCCGTTTGTCCCTGCCCATGAGCGTGTCACCCTCCCAGTCTCCGATTCGCCCGCGTCTCTCAATAATGCCCGGACGCTCATCAATACGTCGTTTTTTGCTTTGCTCCCTCACTTTTTCGCGAATCTTGGTACCGTGCCGTCTCCGGTACTTGCCTTTTCGTGACCGGAGGTACACCTTCAAATGCGGTGCTCGCTCGTTGAGATATCGGTATATGGTGCTTGCGACCAACGATTGTTTCTTTCGTCTGAGAATGCCCGCAATCTGTTCTGGCGATTTGTGAAGCTTCAACTCTTTCGTGACAAAGCGCAGGAGCGACCTTTTGATGACGCGTATGCCTGCCATGGCGGCAATGCGCTTCATGCGTTTTTCTCTTCTCACTTCGCGTACGTCGTACCCGCTCCTTCCCCCGTATTCTTTCACGTGTCGGCTGAGGGAACTCTTGTCTTTGCCGATCGTTCGCGCAATCTCGCTGAAGCTGTGACTGGCTCGCAACATTCGTGCAATGCATGACCAGTCATCCTTTCCCCTATGTGTATATGCCATTCTCTCACGGTGCCCGTCCCAGAGGGGGTTGCAATGAGCCTGCAAACCGAGTTGCGGTTAGAGAGAGAATTCACCGAGAAGACGTGTCTTATGTCCCTCACAGATGATATATTCTTGCGCGGATTCCCCCACGGAATGCCGCGCTTTTCTTTTGGACGAGTATACGCTACCATCCCGATATGTCTCATCCGTTCATCATTGCTACCGTCGCCGAAAAAGGAGGCGGCAAAGGGCTTTTTATATCTCTCGTGCAAAAACTGCTTCCGGAAAGACGGGTGGTTTCGGTGCGCTTCTCGGACATCTGGCGCGAGATTGTGCGACTGCTCGGACAGGAAGAATCGCGTGAAAATATTTCCCAGCTTGCGACGGCGGTGCGCGCGGCGTTTAAAAATGAGGGCATCTTGGTACATGCTATGCAAAAGCGCCTCGCGAAAACTGACGCCGACATTATTATCCTGGACGGCCTGCGCAAAGCTGAAGAGATGGAACCATTGGTCAGGAATCGCGAGGGTGTATTGGTCTACATAACGGCGAGTCCTGAAACGCGCTTTGCCCGCCGCAGGGAACACGCCGAGACCACAGACGAGCAGGGCATGACGTGGGAACAATTCATGCGCCTGGAAAATCTTGCCCCGGAAGTCACGATCCGTCACATCGGCGAAACTATGGCTGACATCACGCTTGAAAACAACGGCACCGTGGAAGAATTTGAAACGCGCGTAGCTACATTTCTTACCGAACGCATCATACCGCATCTCTAAGATATGTCTGCGTTTGAAATCAGAGACGCGATTCATACGCGTATTGTGCTGTCCCCACGCGAACAGGAAATACTGGATCACCCCTATGTCCAGCGTCTGCGCCATATCAGACAGCTGGGATTTGTGCCGCTGGTGTACCCTTCGGCCACGCACGACCGGTTTTCCCACAGCATCGG
>CAYIBQ010000031.1:0-8326 GCA_964361695.1 uncultured Candidatus Saccharibacteria bacterium
ACTTTTTCGGGAAAAGCGTTTCCTGACGCTACGGTATCTATCGTAGATAAAGACGTAAGAGTTGAACGGGTGATAAGCCAAGACAGTATCACCAGCGAAGACGGGACATTTCAGGTAAGCTTTAGCGGTATTTTGCAAAGTAAGCATACGTTCGGGCTTATCGTCAAAGATAAAGAGGGTCGGGCTACCCAAACAAAATTTTTCAATATTGATACGGTTGCCGATGACGCGACGGCAAAAAATATTTTTGTTCCGCCGACCGTGAATATCTCCGAAAGATCGGTGACAAAGGGGCAGAACGTCATTATTACCGGTTATGCCTCGCCCGATAGTGATGTGCAGATTGAAATAGATCGTATCATAAAAAAAGAAGTGAAAGTCGGGAAAGACGGAGTATATAAAATAGCCGTAGATACCGGAACTCTTGAATTTTCTCCCCATCAGGTGCGCGCAAAGCAAACGGATACTATCCTGAAGCGGGAAAGCGACTTCTCGCCGACGCAAACGTTTGTCGTATCGCAGCTTACCGCGCCGCGCGCGGATTTGAGCGGAGACGGCAGAGTAGATATTCGGGATTGGAGCGTGTTTCTTTCACGATGGGGTTCAAAAGACGAAAGCCAGAAAAAAAAGGTTGACCTCAATGGCGACGGAAAAGTCAACATTCTCGATTTTAGCATATTTATTCGAACGCTAAGAAAAAAATGAGACTAACATTCTTATTATTTTTTATTATCTTATTCGGATTTGCCGTCTCACTTCCTTTCCCGACGGAGGCGGCAACACTTTCTATTGCGCCGTCGACTGTCGAGATCGGTGGGGGAGAGAAAGGAGCGATTGATCTTAAAATTGACAGCGAGGGGGTTGGCATGAATGCCGCTCAAGCGGTCGTGCGTTTTCCCACGGACGCGTTGGAGGTGACATCCGTGGATAAAATCGGCTCCGCATTCAGTTTCTGGCTTGAGGAGCCAACCTTTTCCAATACCGAGGGCGTGATCTCGTTTATCGGCGGAACGCCGTACGGCGTTTCCGGCAGTTCAATCCAGGTTTTGAAAATAGAATTTCGCGCCAAAGGCAGCGGCAGCGGCACTCTTTCGCTTTCTGACGCCGCGATTTCCGCTTCCGACGGAAGCGGAACAAATATTTTATCAAAGACCGTTGATGCGGCGTTCTCCATCATTGTCAAAAATGAAATCTCTCCATTCCTCACTCCTTCGCTTCCTCCTCCGGCGCAAATCGTTCGCGCGCCGGTGCCAACGGGCAAACTGCCGGTAAAACCCGTTGTCGCAGTTCCGCTCTATCCCCTAGAGAGCCAATGGTATAATCTGATAAGTCCGTTTACAGTCAAGTGGGAGGCGCCTGCCGATGTCATCGGGATAAGCACTATGCTCAATACACAGCTCAATTATATCCCGTTTCAGAAATCAGAAGGTCTTTTTGAAAACAAAACATATCCGGCGCTTTCAGACGGCGTGCAGTACCTCCACGCGCGTTTTCAAAATGATCTGGGGTGGGGGCCGACCGCGCATTATCGCCTGGCCGTTGATACGGCGCCGCCCCTTGGATTTGAAATTACGATGGTCGAGGGCGAGGCGACCGATCATCCGGCGCCGACGCTCCAGTTTAAGACGGCGGATGCCCTTTCCGGTCTGAAGGAATATCAGATGAGAATCGGGGATGGCGATTTGATAAAAATTCCGGCGTCTGAATTTAACGGGACTTTTCATCTGCCGCTGCAGGCGCCCGGCACGCGGCGCATCACCGTCAAAGCGGTGGATCAAGCGGATAACGGCATTGAGGATAGCGTGATACTGGAGATCATTCCGATTGCCTCCCCAACGATAACCTTTGTTACAAAAGAATTATTTTCCGATGAAGAAAAGGGATTGACGGTTAAGGGCGCTTCTCTTTCCAACACGGATACGTTGCTCCGGCTTTATAGAAAAGAAGCGCTGGTCGCCGAAGGCGCTGCCCGCCCGGACGATAACGGCAACTGGGAGTTTACTTTTGATAAGCCGTTGAGCAACGGGCGCTATAAGATAATCGCTCAAAGTAGAAATGCGCGGGGAGCCGTAAGTCTTGCCATTGAATCGGTGGAAGTACGGGTAAAATCAAAACCAATAATACAGATCGGGTTTCTGCAGCTTGGCAAGGGAGGCGCTGCATTTGTTCTTCTTCTCCTCTTGGTGGCTGGTTTTGCCGGAGGAATTTTGTTCTACAAAAAGCGACAGGAAAAACTTGCTCTGCGAGTGCGGCTGGCCGAGGGCGAGGTTGCCAAGATATTCAAGCTGATCATGCAAGACGCGGAACAATTGTCCAAGGCATCTCAAACGGCTACGAGCGCGGATGACGAATATGCGTCGGCGCGACTCCGGGAAAACATTCATAAAATGGAGGCGTATCTCCAAAAGGGTCTTGAAAAAATTAAAAGGTAAAGCGAGATGGAATGCTGAACACGGAGGTCTTTCCCGGAAAGAATCCTTCCGAGACACTTGATTTACCGCCGCGGTTCTCCTATACGAGTCATCACTAACGCCCCGATTGCACTCGGGGCGTTAGGTATGGCGGTGGTGTTTGTTTGAAAAAGTGAGTTAAGGAGTTAAGTAAACTTTCGTGTTGCGCCTGATACGCAAAAAAGCCCGCATCTGCGGGCTTTTTGACGTGTTTTGCGCCTCAATCAGACGCGCGGTAGTCTGATGGCATGAGAAAAAAAGAGATGCGGGGCATGTAAGCGGACGATGCGTCGGCATGGATATACCGCGCGAGGAACACCGCGCTGGTACTGTCCCCGATGCCGGAAGACGGGTATCCGTAGCCGTCCTGATACGCGGGAACGCCATGCGCTGCGCCGGTTTGTCTCATGGCTCACCGGCAAGGCGAGTATACGGGAACTCGCGCATGCGTATCGCGTGAGCCGGCAAATCGTCTCCCGACGATTCCAGCCACATTTTCAGCGGGCGGTATCATGGCCGGTGCCTCCTGCCATCCGCATTCTTGTCCTTGACGGCGCGTATGTACATGGCCGTTGGCTCGTTGTCCTCGTGGCGCTCACGGAAGACGGCATCGCCTGCTGGACGTTCGCGCCGCGGGAAACAGCTGCGGCGTGGAGCTCCTTCCTCATACGACTGCCGCGTCCCGAAATCGTGGTCTGCGACAGCCAGAAAGGGCTTCTGAAAGCCATCCGCGAGGTATGGCCCGGTATTGCCATCCAGCGATGCTATTTTCATATCCTTCAACTCGCTCGCCGGTATCTCACGCGCCGTCCCAAGACCGAGGCGGGGCGTGAGATACAGGCCATCATGCGCGGTCTTGCGCGGATCCGCGTGGAGACGGCAGCACAGGCATGGCGTCTTGCGTACGAGGTATGGGAAGAGCGATATGCGCCTTTCCTTGCTGAACAAACGTATTACCGAGACGGTACGCGTGTCCGTTGGTGGTATACGCATCGTCATCTGTGCGGGATGCGGTCGCTCATACAGGGCGCCCTGCCGCATCTGTTTACGTTCCTGCAATATCCGGGGACACCCAACACCACCAATCATGTGGAAGGCGGGGTGAATACGATGATCGCCGAGGCGTTGCGGCTCCATCGCGGATTACGTCTTCATCAGAAAGAAACACTCGTGTCACTGCTCCTCGCCGAACGGAATCGGCGAAGAAACGCAACACGAAAGTTTACTTAACTCGAAAAAGTCAGAACCCATTTTGCGGAAAACCCTGATTGACCGCCTCCGCTTCGCGCCGCCCGAGCAGTTAGGTTTCTTCGGGGTTCTGCGCGTAATGGGTTTGCACTTTTTTCAAGGATAGTGACATGAGTGATAAAACTATTATCCGGGCTGATTTGTCGGAAGACGATGTATTATGCCATCATGAGAATATGAAGAAGGAATTGCTCAAATATCGCTTGTTGTAGATTGTTCGGGTCAATATATCGTAATGACCCTCTTCGGACTTACAGCGCCGCGTAGCTGAACAGCACCCCAAATGCGCGGCACCAGATGAGGACGTGGCGATATTTTGATGTGTCGGTGTCCGGCGGCACGGGATAATTCACGTTTTATCATTTCCCCACCATAGTGAGGGATACCGATTGCTCGTAGAAGCCGGGGTCGCAGGTGTTGATGTCGGTGGCAGGCGGGCGGATGGGTGCTATTTGCCCGTATGAATAGAATCCGAATAGTTCGGTGTTGGCTCCCAGGACATTGTGCAATGTCTGCAATTCTTCTTCTTTACGGTTGCCAAAGAGTATTTTGCGTGCCACGCAGTCAAAGATAAATACAACGCGCGGATCGGATGAGGGCGTACTCGAGACGATCTTGGCGGTCTGTTCGGCCGCGGTGAGCGATGACTCGGGCGTGCCGATCATGAGGCGTATCTCACTGCCCTCCATAACTTCGGCGCCGCAGACAATGGAACCGTCAGGGTTTACGACCAATGGCACGCGGATCATCCAACCCTCAATGCCTGCCGTACGCATGCCCAAAGGATAGGTGACCGCAGGCAAAGACAGTGCTTGCTTGAAGTCGTTGGCCTGCTCCTCAAAATAATCCTGATAAATGGAAAACGCGGGCTTGCCGTCCAGTTCAATAAGCGTGGTGCCTTTTGCTTTGGTGACCGTGCGCGGCACGCCGATGGGGTGCCAGCCGTGGCCTGCGGCGGATATAAACGATGCGTCGCCGGAGATGCCTATGCCTACGGCCGAGTCGGTCAGCGCTTCGGTATTGTAGTACTGAAATGTTTTTTTGAAGGCCATATCATCCCCCGCCGCGGCCCCCGCGAGAGGAAATCCCTCACCCATCCCCTGCAGAACGCCGCGCACCAACTCGGTGCCGTTGCCGGAAAGCGCATCGGAGAAAATAAGCGCTCCTTTGGGGTCGCCCCCTGCGGTGGCTTTGAGCGCGGATGCAAACGCCACGCCTGCAGAACGCATACTCGCTGATATCTTTTCGGTTTTCACCGGAAAAAATGTAGCGGTGTCACTGCCCAGCACCAACACCGCAACCGCGTCTTCCTTGACGCCTTCACTGGTAATAGCACCCGCCGAGGAACACCCGATAACCGGAATCCCATGAAGAGTATCATTGATGCCGTGCAACATATCCAGCTGGCTGTAATGCGATGAAGCGAATACCACGGCGATTTTATGCTGTGCCTCTCCGGCGCGGTCTGCCGCGTCCCGCGCGGCTTCTGCCCCGGCTTTGTACGAATCCTGCAAAAATACTCTGACGCCGACTCCTGTGCGTAGATTCATAACAATGCGATAAAACAAGTAAAAAAGTACCCTTTCCTCCGTGCGTGTATTTTACTACAATAAAGCATATGAAAAAAGCGTTTGTAAGCACGCTCGTGATCGCGGCCGTCGCCAGTATGGGGTGGCGCTATGCCTCGCCGCAAACGCGTGAAGCGCTCCTCGGCTTTGTCGGGATGGCGTCGCGCAGGGATGCTGTGGGACTGCGCCAGGGCATCAAAGATGCCGTACTGCCTCAAGACCCTGCCGAGCGGCGCACTGTCCTTACCGATGGCCTCAAGCGCGATATTCGGGAACTCCAGAGGCGGACAATCATAGAAGAACAGGGATTGTCTGCGGCAGTGACTGCTGGATTTGACGAGGACGCTGGCCAGTCGGGCAAAACCACCACCGAAATTCTGGCGGGTGCCGGGAATACCGTCACAGAACTGGAAAACGCCAATAAGGACGCATCACTGGGTACAAAAGTAACCGAGCGCATTCTTGAACGGATATTGCCGGGAACGGCGTGCAGGGAATGAACAAAACCGTCCCGACAAGTGTCGGGACGGTTTTGTTCTTGAAATACAGGAAAGCGCTACGACACCTTCACTTTCAGTTTCTGTATCACGCCCCGCCTCTTTTTGGGCAGTTTTATCATCAAAAGCCCGTGCTTCAGCACCGCTTCTGCGGCATCCTCGTCTATCTCTTCGGGCAAAATCACTGATCTGCTGAATGTGCCCCAAAACAGCTCTTTGTAGTAATATGAATCCTCGCGCACGTCTTCGTGGCGCTCGCGCCTGCCGCGGATGGTGACCGAGTCATTGGTGATGGAAACATCCAGGTCTTCGGGCTTGACTCCCGCAACCGTTGATTGGATGACGATGGAGTCGCCTTTGTCGTAGATATCCACGGTCAGCTCCCCCTCCTCTTCCGCAGGCGCCAGGTCTTCTTCATCCCTGCCCTCGTGGTCTTCACCTGCCACGCGCACATGCATGGGGCGTGAAGACGGCTTTTCTTCCTGCTCCTCGCCATTAGCCCGCTTGCCTGGCATTTTGCGCGTGTGACCGGATGGCTCCGGGCGGCGCGAAGAGAGATCCACCGTATCCGGCGCATCTCCTTGTTTTGATCCCGTAAGTTTTTCAAAAAAAGTGCTCATGTATCTATGATATCACGAAACAAAAAAAGTTAAAAGAGTTTTCCCCTGTTTACGCGGGGCTTTTTTTCTTCAGGCGCTCAAAGTCAATAAATACCATGACCGTCATCACGGTCAGGAGCAAAATAACGTACCACGTCCCCTGCGACAGGGTTTCGCGGAGGAGTATGAGCGAATTGAATAGAGCGTGAAGTATGCCAGCAAGCACGACGCCGATGAAGATGAAATGTCGCCGGTGCGGATGAAACCATGCCCGTGCCAGAAAAAAGCCCACAATGCCGGAGGAGAGCGCGTGGAGGAGGTTGGCGCCGAGAAAGCGGTTTGCGGTTACTTCCAACCCCAGACCGAGATTGCTGTGGAGCAGAGGGAAGATGAACAGTGCGTTTTCCAGAGCCGCAAAGCCCAGCGCCGACGTCATCATATAGATCATGGCGTCTATGGACTCATCAAAATCCTTGCGCCGTTCTATTAGAAATTTCACCGGCAAGTATTTTACATATTCCTCAATAAGCCCGATCACGAGGAATATGAGAAACGCATTGCCGATGACATTTTCGTTGAGGGACAGTAGTCCTTCCTGCCCTATGGCGACGATTTCCAGGACGATCGCAAGCCCTGCAGACGCCATGCCGCCCAGGAACGCCATCAGAATCAGGCACTTGGGTTCCGGGTGCCTGTCTTCGCGCAGATAAAACAACAGCCAGAAAATGGGCGGCAAGAATGTGAGTAGGAGGTAGCCGGTATTGGTGCCGATGATCGCGGCGGTCATTGACGAATGTCAAACGCCAAGGATCTTTTTACAGCGCTCGACGACCTCTGGGGGCATGACCTTGGTCTTTTCCCAGAAAGCAACGGCACCGAGCGATTTTGCCTCTTCCATTTTTTCTTTGGCCGACACGTTGGTCAGCATCACCACCGGAATATCCTTAGTATGCTTGTTGGCTTTAAGTTGACGCAACACTTCCATGCCGTCTATATCCTCCATGATAATATCAAGGAGTATAATATCCGGCTCCCATCCGATGGCCTTTGCCAGCCCGTCTTTGCCTCCACTTTCCGTTACGATATCAAATCCCGCAAGTTCAAGAGGGATCAGATATATGGCGACCTGCGCTGGGTCGTCTTCAATTAAAAGCACTTTTTTCATATGCGTTTTGTGGAATTATATTTTGTCATCTCCACTACGAATGTCGTGCCCTTGTTCTCGCCCGCGCTCCTGAAATATATCCGGCCGCCCGGATGCGCCTCAATAACCTTTTTGACGATAAATAGGCCAAGTCCCGAACCGTCCGTGTAGGCGTCTTCGGCATTCTTGCCGCGCTTGAATTTCTCAAACATCTTGGGCTGATCATCAAACGGGATGCCAATACCCGAATCGCGTACCTTGATTATGACGCTCCCGTCATTTTCCGCAAGTTCCACCCGGACAAAACCGTGCGGCGTGTATTTGATTGCATTATCAATGAGATTTGCAAGGGCTTGTTCAAGATATCTTTCCTGACCCTGAACAATGAGCGGGCTTGCGGAGCCAGATCTCGGATATTCAAATAGGAGATGTTTTTTCTCTGCTTCTTCTTTTAGGTCAGCGCAGATTCTGGCAACCATCCCCCGCACATCTATCGGCTGGATAATCTGATTGGAGAGTTTGAAATCAACGATATCCATTTCCGATGCCTGCAAGATGTCATTGATGATATGAGTAAGCTTTTTTGCTTTCACAAAAATGCCGTCAAGCAGCAATTTCCTCTTTTCCGCAGGCAGTTTATTCAGCATGTCTTCCTGCAAAAGAGACAGGGTACCGGTGATTACGGATACCGGCGTGCGCAGTTGATGAGACGCGACGTATAAAAACTCGGAACGGGCTTTGATTAACTGTTCAATCTTTTCAGCCTGTTCAATATCCCGAATCGTCATGGCCCGCAATTTAATGGTGCTGAACGCAATCA
>CAYIBQ010000032.1:0-8288 GCA_964361695.1 uncultured Candidatus Saccharibacteria bacterium
CGCTGGCGCAACACTATGAGCAGTGAACTGATACTCAAGAAACTGGAGCAGATACAAGAACTGTTGCAGGAGCTGGAGCGTCTGCTCGCTATACCGCTTGAGAAATTTGTCAGCGACTTGACGGCGGTGCGCGCCGCAGAACGCAATTTTCAGCTCACCGTTGATATCGCAAGCGACATCAATACGCACATCCTGCTCGAGCGCGGAGGCAAGACCCCGGACACATATCGGGAATCATTTGTCGCGCTGGAACGAGAAGGGATTCTCCCGCGCGAACTTGCGCGCCGACTTGTGGACAGCGCCAAAGTAAGAAACATCTTGGTGCATGAATACGACTTTGAGGAGGACTACGAAAAATTCTACCGGGCGGCGCGGGAATCCGTTCCCGCATATCGCGAGTACGCAAAGATAATTTACGGCCACGTAGCCGGTAAATAAAAAAATTCTGACGCGCCGCGCGTAATGCAAAAAATCATCTTCATCGTAGGCCCCACGGCATCGGGTAAGTCGGCGTTGGCCATACGACTCGCCAAAAAATTCAACGGAGAAATAATTTCCGCCGATTCGCGGCAAGTGTATCGAGGGCTTGAAATTGGCTCGGGCGCAGTAACGCATAAAGAGGCACGGGGTGTGCCTCACCATATTATCGGCGTTGCGTCTCCGCGCCGCGCGTACACCATAGCACTTTTTGTGCGCGATGCGCGGGCCGCGATTGCCGCAATCGCGCGTAGAGGCCGCGTACCCATCGTCGCTGGAGGCACGGCATTTTGGGTCAATACTCTCGCGTATGGCATGACGTTACCCAAAGTGAAGCCCAATGCGCGGATGCGCCGCGCATTGGAAAAAAAATCTCCGGCACACCTCCTTGCCATCCTCAAACGCCTTGATCCGCGCCGTGCCGCCGCCATTGAACAAAAAAATCCGCGCCGCCTCATCCGCGCCATAGAGGTTGCGCGCGCACTCGGCCGCGTACCGACTCTTGTCAAACATTCAATGTTTGACACGTTGTGGCTCGGCCTTCATCCTCCCGATGAGACGCTGTCCCAAAGAATACGAGAGCGCACCGATGACATGATCCGTCGTGGACTCGCCGCAGAGACGAAAAACCTCCTCGCCGCGGCCTGGGGCGGGCGGCGAGTCCGAGAGTTTGGTTTTGAGTACCGCGCCACGCTGGAGTATCGCGACGGCGCTCTTTCGCGTGGGGCGTTTCGCGAGCGGCTCGTGCGCGATACCCTGCGGTATGCAAAACAGCAGATGCGATGGTGGAAGCACCGCCCCGACATCTGGTGGATACAAAACAGCCGAGAAGCCGAGGCTATTGCCAAAACATTTTTGAAAAGCCATCGGGTGTGAAGTTCTATTTTAAGAATACAAAATATGAAAAAGATATGCGATAGCATATTTTTTTCATATTACGGATATGCCAAGAAATTTGAAAAGAAATTTCTCACCCTCTGCCAGAGGCCGGACTGGGGTATTGCGGGGGCCGGCGGCTCGTCGGGCACCACCACGACGACTTCCTCGCCGGGATTCTTGAGATTCATGCGGGCTTTTGCCTGATACTCTACGGTCTCGGGTGCGTCTTGCTCTGCAAGACGGCGCAGAAGTTCCTGTTTTTTGGCGGCCATTTCCTCAAGGATTTTTTCCGACATCTTCACTTCCGCGCGGAGCGCAAGCGTGCTATGCGTCATGCGCGCCGCACCCACGGCAACACTGGCGGCCGCAGAGAGAAGAAGGATATTCATCGACAACGACGTTTTGATGGGAAAGCGCATATAGTATATAGTACGGAGTATGTTCAATCATCGCAAAAAATTGGAATGGGTCTGGATCGGCATTTCTGTCCTTGCCGTCGTCTCCATGGTGTCGTATCTCCTCCTGCCGCTCGTCTACAGCCAGTAGCCGCCCGGCACACTAGACATTTGTCCTGTGGAGTTTGAAAAATACATCCGGCGGTATGGTGACTCGTCCGGTTTCTTTAAGCCACTTTTTCCCTCTCTGTTGTTTTTTCCATAGCTTCATTTTTCTCGTACGATCACCGCCGTACATATGGCTGGTCACGTCTTTCTTGAGCGCGGGAATGGTCTCGCGCGCTATGATGCGCCCGTCTACAGACGCCTGCAGAGCCACGGCAAATAATTCTTTGGGGAGCAGTTCTTTCAGGGCCGCCAGGCGCTGGCGTCCCACGTCATATGCGCGTGCGCTCGGCATGACCTCACCCAGCACGGCCTGTTCCTCTCCCGCAACCAGGATATCCAGCCGGACCAGATCGCCGGCTCTATATCCGATAAGGGTGTATGAAAATGAGGCAAACCCCTGGGAAATACTTTTGAGACGGTCATAAAAATCAACAATCACTTCCCGCAGAGGAGCTTCGGCTTCCACGTGGAGACGATCACCCGCAAGGGTTTCCGCGCGTGTGATAACGCCCTGGGCTCCGATAACCAGCGAGGTGACTGCTCCCAAGAAACGGCTGGGCAAGACCATTTCCACACGCGCCCACGGCTCGGCGATGTGGGCAATCTCGTTACTGGGTGGCAGGCGCGATGCGCTGTAAATAGTGACCGCCTCTTTGTCCGCATCCTGCCATGTCACGCGAAACGCCACTGACGGACGGGATAATGCCAGTTCAAGTCCGTATTCACGGCGCAATCGCTCGGCCACAATTTCCATATGCAAAAGTCCCAGGAATCCTGCCCTAAATCCACGGCCGAGCGCTCCCGCGTCTTCGGGGGTAAAGGTAAATGCCGCGTCTTCAAGGCGCAGTTTTCCCAGAGCATCGCGCATGTCCTCATAGTCATCCTGATCTTCGGGAAACAGAGAGGCAAACACGACCGGCGCTACTTCACGATATCCCGGCAGGGCCGTGACGGACTGTTTTTTCGTTCCGGCACCATACGTAGTGATGGTATCACCCACGCGGACGCGCTCTGGCTCTTTTATGCCGGTCGCAACATAGCCGATCTCCCCTTTTTGCAAACTTTCTCCGGGACTGCGCGCCGGGGCAAAAATGCCGACTTCCAGCGCCTCGGCGCCGGTGTCTGTCGCCATAAAATAAATCCGGTCGCCACGTTGTAGCGTCCCGTCCATGATCCGAACGTGCGCAATCACCCCCAGATACGGATCATACTTGGAGTCAAAAACGAGCGCGCGCAGTGGCATGTCGTGCGGCGTCGCGCCGTCTGATGCCGCCTTGGGTGGGGGAACTTTTTCTATAATCGCAGAAAGCAGGGGTTCCACCCCTGTCCCTTCTTTTGCCGAAATGGCGTACACGTCGTTGGGACTGCAGCCCACCAATGCTGACAATTCTTCAATCGTCTTTTCTTTTTCCGATGACGGAAGATCTATTTTGTTCACTACGGGAATAATAGTAAGCCCCTCCTGCTGGGCGAGATACAGATTGGCAAGGGTCTGCGCCTGCACGCCCTGCGTGGCGTCCACCAGCAAGATAGCCCCTTCCACCGCCGCGAGCGAACGCGACACTTCATATGAAAAATCGGCATGCCCGGGCGTATCTATCAGATTCAAAACGAATTCTTGTTTTGAATCTGCAAATTCCAAATTACAAGCGCCAAATTCCAAACGTTTGGAATTTTCACTATTTGGATCTTGGGATTTATTTGGGATTTGGGATTTGGGATTTGGGATTTCCGCATGGTTCGGCATCCGCCAAATCATGCGGACTGGTTGCATTTTTATCGTAATCCCCTTCTCGCGCTCCAGAGGATTCATGTCCAGAAATTGCGCGCGCATTTTCCGCCGCTCAACCGTGCCGGTCAATTCCAGCATACGGTCAGCGAGGGTGGATTTGCCGTGGTCAATGTGGGCAATGATGACGAAATTCCGGATATGTCTCGTGTCGGTCATGGTGCGGTTTTGCTCTCGTTATGCGAATCAGGCCTTTTCGTTGCTGTCCCATGCTTCAGGCAGGCGACGCGGAGAGAACAGGCGGCGCGTTACGCTCTTTCGCAATGCCCTGACATCTTCGTTCCCGAAAAAAGAGAGTATTGCCCAATATACGCCGAAACCCGTTCCGGCCGCAACGACGCCCTGCACCATGACGCGGACAAACGTGATGAGGGGTAATGTCTGGGAAAAACTTGCGCGGACGCCATACGCGACGCATCCCGCAGAGAGCGCGGCGCACGCGATGAGGGCAAGTTCTTTTTTCCGCCAGGTGAAGCCCGCGCCAAACATATGCTCTGCGGAACGAACGAGCAGAACCCATAGCAGGAGCGCGTTGATGACCACCCCCACAGAAAAAGCCAGACCCATCCCGAGCACCGCAATGTGCGGCATATCCTGAACGCGAAACAACACGGCAATGGCAGTCCGCACCGGAGATGTTCCTTCAAGTGCACGGGTCATTACCCACGCCATACCCACGGTACCCGCGGATGTCGCCATAGTTATCACCAGCGGAAGACGCGTATTGCCCAGGGCATAGAATCCGCGGATCAGCAGTATATGGAGCGCTCCGGCCGCCATAGCAATGCACAGAGACGCCAATACCGCCGCAGTCAGCCGCGTATCTTCCCACGAAAAAGCGCCCGCGCCTAAGCCCACACGCACGATGTGCGCGCGAAGCACGAGCGTCAGGACGGCAGAAGGCAAAACCCAAAACAAAATACTGCGGATGCCAGTTGATAATTCTTCCAGAAAATCCTTTCCCGCATGCAGTGCCGCGGCGCGCGCGAGGCGCGGAAACACGGCAGTCGCGTAACTCGCGGCAAAGATGCCCAATGGCACAAAATAGAAATCATACGCCGCGGAAAAAACAGCAACGCTTCCCTCGGCCAGTGAGGAGCCGATCGCAATCAGCGCCACCACGGTCAGTTGGGAAAGCGAGATTGCAAGCACGCGGGGGAAAGATAGCATCAGCACGCGCTTGAGACCGCCCGCTACCAGTGCATATTGGTGCGTGCCCTGCCATCCCGCGCCAGCTCCAAACCCCAGGCGCGCCGAAAAAGTATACTGCAGAAACAGGTGCAGAAGCGCTCCCAGACCCACACCCATTCCCAATCCCGTGACACCAAACACCGGCGCCAAAAAAAGAATTCCTATGATAATGCCGAGGTTGTACAGAATCGGCGCCAGCGCGTACACAAAAAAGAGCTGAAACGACTGCAGGACAGACGAGAAAATGCCGGACAAGCCAAAGAGAACGGGTACTACGAGCATGATGCGAACGAGCGTGTCCGTAAGCGCATGTTCGTCTGGAGAAAAGCCGGGAGCGACAAACGGCACGATTGCGGGTACAGCAAAAAATATGATCGCAGAGAGCGCGATAGCGCCCCAAAAAAAGAGTCTCGAGAGAACGGCGATAAAGACTTGGGCTTTTTTCTTGTCCTCAACCAGATATCCCTGGAACACCGGAAGAATAGCCGCGGCCGCAGCGCCCAGGAGAAAAACCGTGGCCATAAAATCGGGTATCTGAAAGGCCGCATAGTAGATGTCCAGTTCGCGCCCGGCGCCAAACTCGGCAAACAAGAGGCGATTGCGCAAAATCCCCACGAGCCTGCTTGCCAGACCCGCAGTACCCAGCAAGAGCGCCGCGGCATGGACGTTGACTACTTCCTGTTTCAGAAACGAAAGACGCACAAACTGAAAAGTCCCCCGTTATCTGCTTCGTTCCGTCTCTCGCACGGGTACATCGGTTCTCTGCTGGGGAGGTACAGCAGGCGGCACGATGCTCTCAAGCGCCGCCTTTCCTGCCTTGAGATTGGCGATGATGCGTTGGACTTCCTGATTATCGGGGTTGGTGGCGGCAATACGCTTAAATTCTTCCAGCGCCCGCGTCGGGTCTTTCTTGCGGTCATGGATTAAGCCGAGAAAATACCGTGCGTTTGCGTATTGCTCATTCATGCTGATCGCACGTTCAAATTCCTGCTGGGCACGATCCATATTCCCTTTTTGATAGTATAAAAGCCCGAGTTGAAACGCGACGCCGATATCAAACGGTGCTGCGAGCTTGGCATTTTCCACGCTCTGGATCGCGGCATCAATATTGCCCAGTCGCATGGCGGTCTGCGCGAGGAGAAAATGCGCTGGAGCAAAATCCTGTTTTGCCCGGATGGCATGTTGAAATATGGTCGCGATCTGCTCCAGATTCTGAATCCGCGCTTTTTCCAGATCTTCCCGATCCTTGCCCTGCAACTGATTGGCCGCCACTGCGATGCGGTCGGTGAAGACCAGTCCGGCCCGTCCCCAATCCACGTATACTGCAGGATTCAAGGGTTCCAGTTCTGTCGCGCGCTGATACGCAGACGTGGCAAATCGCTCCGACCCCTGGATGAACGGAATGATGGCCTCGTAGAGGGCTCCCTGTATCCGCCACACGAGCGGTTCAGGGGGGTGCATGGTGGTCAGGCGCTGGCTGTCCTGAATGGCCAGCGACACCGCTGACTGGAAATCCTGCTGGACATTTTCTCCGCCTGCGGCTCGCTGAATGAGTGAACGAACCTTTTCAATGCGCATCTGGGTAAGCAGTTGCACATATGCGAAATTGCGGGGTTCGGCTCCTGTCGCCTGCTCCATCAGGCCAATCGCCTCGTCAACCTTTCCTTCGTTGAACGCCGTGATGCCTTTGTCTGCAGACAGCACGGCGCGCACCCGCGCGCCTTCCCCGTAGAGTGCTCCAATACCGAATGCCATGCAGAAAATGATAGCCAGCGAAGACGCAAAGACAAGCGCCGGCGTTTCAAACCGCAATAAGCGCTCGTGTATCGTCCATATACCTCCTGTCGGCACGCCATGCGCCGGCGCCGCCGCGTCCCCAGAAAGAAATGTCCCGTCTTCATGCACGAGATCCTCTGCCGAGGATGCGGCCGGACTGCGCCGGAGCAGAGCCGTCAGCACGCCCGCAATGAAAAAAAACATCAGCATGAGCGACGTGCTGGCCGGATACAGGAAGGCCGCGACCAACAGCGACACCCATCCGAGGAACGCTCCCAGCGCCAGCGCATCTCCGGCGCCGCCACCTGCGCGGCCGGATGAGAGTATCATGCGCAAAAACATGAATGCCATGATGGAGAAAAAACCAAGCAGTCCTGCAAACCCCAGAATGCCCGTCGTCGGCAAGGCCGTAGTCGCCCACGACTGCCCCTGATTGAAGCGCACGCCCCAAAATACCGTTTGATTAATAGCAGTATCCTTATATCGCGCCCAGTCCAGCCCGAACATTGCCGGACCCGAGCCGAAAAATACGCGCAATGGGCCTTCGCGGAAAATGTGTCCAGCGATCGCAAACGTAGCATTTACTGACGGCGACACCTCCATCGGCGCTTCAACGAAGGAAACCAACGGGCGCGGCGCCATGATCATGGCAATTGCAAAAATGACCAGCCCGAGCGCCGCCCACTGCCGCCAGCCAAACCGATGGGCCGAAAGTAGCGCATGCCGGTCATGAGAAGCGTCTACAAGGAGCAGACCGAACAGGCACACTCCCGCACCCAGCATGAGCATCCAGGCAGGACGAAAATGTATGAGCGCCAGGTCGCACAGCAGAATCACGACGGCCGCGGCAAATGCAAAACGCACCCACGACTTCCATTGCTCCGATGCCGGTGACAACAAAAATCCCACGGCCATCATGCCTATGGCCGCGTAAAAAAGCGCCATGCCGTTTATCGTCCCCACGGCATTGAAAAACGGCTGTACCGGCAGAAAACCTATGGGGCCTGCGACAAACGTGTACAGCGAGAGCAGTCCCGCGCCTGCTCCTGCAAAAACCATGGTAAAAAGCAGGGTTCCCGCGTCTGCACGGATGGTGGAATCGGCATGACCTGTTCTGTGGCTATGGAGGATACCGGCAGTCAGAATCATAAGTACGATGCCTGCCGCCAGTGTCACCAAGCGTTCTGCCGATGCTGCGCCAAAAAAGAATGATACAAACGGCGCCTTGCCCGCGAACGCGCTCACACCCCAGATGGCGACGAGTATGCCGCTTGCCCACAGGATCGGCGACACCGGATACCGGATTTCTCCGCCGCCCAGTATGCTGATGAGCCATAACACACCTGCGACAATCGTGAGTGTCGCCAGGACTATGTCGCGACCCACGTCTCCCGCAAAGGGCGCCGGTAACACCAAAAGCGGCAGCGCCACAGCTATGATACACAGAACGATTTTTGCGCCATACGCGAAACGCTGGTTCGATAAAAGTGACATAGTCATATCTTCTATTAGTAAGTTGTATTTAATAATAAGTCAAAACGGCTGTGGACGTAAATGCGCCGTTGTCGCTCATAAAAAAGGTTACCGAAATCATTCGGGTCGCTCATAATTCG
>CAYIBQ010000033.1:0-7756 GCA_964361695.1 uncultured Candidatus Saccharibacteria bacterium
GCTTGCGGTTTCAACTATGGATACGCTCAAAGCCATCGGCGCTCTCAAGCGCCGTCCCGCCATTCATATAAAAATAGATACCGGCATGCACCGGCAAGGATTTTTTTCTGCAGATATGTCTGCTGTTATCCGTATGCTCATGCGTTTCAAGATACAGCCGCAAGGGGTTTTTACGCATTTTGCCAGCGCCAAAGACCCCGGCGACCTGCGCTACGCGCGTAAACAATATGCCATTTTTGGAGGTGTCACCTCCGAAATGGAACGGGCAGGTTTCCATGGCATGATCCGTCACGCGGCGGCAAGCGGAGGTACGCTGATTTTTCCCGAGTCGCATCTTGATATGGTACGCGTGGGTATGGGGCTGTATGGCTACTGGCCGTCTGCGGAATCGCAGAGCAGGAAAGTGGCTCTTCAGCCAGTACTTACCTGGAAAACGATTGTTTCAGAAATCAAAAGCATTCCGAAAGGGGCGCTAGTCGGATATGATGGAGTCGAGCGCGTACGCCGCCCCACGCGCATGGCAGTACTCCCCGTGGGCTACTGGCACGGCATTGACCGCGGGCTTTCCGGCAAGGGACATGTGCTTATTCGCGGCAAACGTGCAAAGATGTTGGGACGTATTTCCATGGATATGACCGTGGTGGATGTGACAGATATTTCAGGTACGCGGCAGGGCGATGAGGTGGTACTCATCGGAAGGCAGGGGAAGCAAGTACTATCTGCCGATGAAATCGGGGGTGTTATCCACACCACGGCATATGAGGTGCTTGTGCGCATAAATCCGCTTATACGTAGAGTCATTATGCATGACCAGTAGAATTATTTACGGCGCACGAGAGACCAGATCCGCGCGGTGGATCCCGCGCGTATCACTCAAGGCCGCTCTCATTGCCGGAGCGGTTATGGTGATATTGGGCGCGGGAGCAGTCGCTCTACGGCTCCCTGCTTTGCAGGTGCGGGATATAACGATCACCGGCCTGGCAACCGTGGACGAGGAACATATGCGTTCGGCAATAGCAGAGGGGATTGGCGGATACCGCTTTCTGCTCTTTCCGCGCTCTTCTTATTTTTTGGCTGATACCGACGAACTTGCCATCGTGTTGGGTCGCGCGTTTCCGGCAATCTCTGCCCTGCGCATAGAAAAGACATTTCCCCGTACGCTTGCGGTTGCCGTGACCGAACGGCAATTTTGGGGGATCATGTGCAATAATCTTGATGAAAAAATAGTTTCTCAAGAAGAAGACAAGTATCCTGCGGAAATACCGCAGTGTATTGCCTTGGATACCACGGGATTTGCGTATGAATCAGCACCCCGTCCCCAGGGCAATCTCATTTTGATACTAGAGACCGATCGCGCCACGCTGACTGTAGGGGAACAGCATATTGAGCTCTCGCTCATGGAGCGTCTGCAGATGCTTCGCGTGGGAATCAAACAGGCGACGGGGCAGGAGGTTACGCTCTTTGCATTGCGCGAACGCGCACCCAGCGAAATTCATGCAGGGGTCGCGGATGGCTTTGCCATCTACTTTCGCCGTGATGATGATTTTGCCAATGCATTCCGCGTGCTGAAAAAAGTACTGGATGCGGAGATTGGCAGTCGGCGCGCGAATCTTGCCTACATAGATGTCAGGTTCGGGAACAAGGTTTTTTATAAATTCCGTTCAAACGAATAATAGCTTTACGCGAGGCAAAGCTGTGTTGCGGCGGTTAGGGCAGGTGATAGATAAAAATAGACGTTCCTGCACGGGCTACGGGCTCATAGTCACGGAGCCATTCGTATGAGTCCTCGCTTTTGCGGTAAAAGCCGGGCGCTGGTTCGCCAAAAGCGCTTTGGCGGGTGCTGGCGGAAATGGCAAACCACCCGTGCGCGGGGCCGCGGGCTGACTGCCAGGGGACAAATGCACCACCCAAATAAAAGCTAGGATCGGCGCCGCCAAAATAATCCAGCGACAGTGACGGGATATGGTTTTCTGCGGCAAAATCAGCGAGACGCTTCATATCCTGTCCCCAGTCATAGTTAGAATCCGTAGCGATGCGCCAGCCGTCGGCAGTGCCACCGGCAAGCTGGTTATAGTACGAAAGAAAAGAGGGAAATGTAAAAATAGTTTCTGCGGCAAGCCACAGGAAAAGAACGGCGACAAACACATAACGCGGGAGGGAGGCAAGATATGTTTGGTACACGCCCTTGAGCCACGCAACCCAGTTGCGCGGATTGTTTTCACGATGCTGGATCAGTCCGTCCGCGATTTGGCGCGAAATGAGAAGATAGATAAAAGGAAACGTTGGCAAGACGTGGCGAATGCCGATGTTGAGCGGTGACCGTATGGAAAACGCCCAATACACCACGATGAAAACAAATGCGGAAAATTCCGTAAAATGCCCCGCAATCCATCGGCGCAGAGCGCCTGTCCGCTCCGGATGTGCCCGTCGGCTCATCCGATGCTTGGCCAGTGCGACCATGAGCGCCATGACGGTGAGTAGATGAATCGCCAAGGGCTCTTTGAGCGCATAGAGCACGGGGAAATACCATCGCGACCCTGCGGCAGATACTGTTCCCAGGAAATATGCAGTGTTGCCGCCTGCGGATCTCTGCTGAACCATAAGAAAACCCAACAGGTATTCGGCAAATGGGCGCGTGACGGGATTTTTTATCAATGCTATATCCAGATTAACCGCCGGGCGGAAGCCGTAAGAACTCAACAAAAATTCCGTGTCGCGCGTCTGACGCTCTGCAGGATAATTCCAGACAAAGATCGCGTAGACCGCAGAAATGATGACCACGCCAATGAGGCCGATAATCATAGCTCTGCCCGCCATATGCAGTAAGATGCCCACGCGCTCACGGAGGTACAGATTAGGGAGCGAGGCGACCCATGCGATCAGGAGGATGCCGTATACGGGGATAAGAAGCACGACTGAAAATTTCAAAAGCTGGGCTATGCCGAACAGCACGCCAGCCATGGCAACTCTGCGCCAGTTGGGCCGTTCAAGAAATGCGATAAAACTTGCGATGCCGATAAAAAAGCCGAGCGTCGCCCCCATATCCGTAGTAACGAGCCGTCCGTGCGCAAGCAATGTCGGAGAAAAAGCAGTGAGCGTGAGCGTCATCAGCCCCACGGTTTTGCCAAAGCGTTTCTGTGTCCAGGCATAAAACAGCCACGCAAAAAAAACGGTAAGCAGGATGAGAGGAAGCCGTGACCAAAAAATAATCCGGTCAGCATCATTTTCAAACCCATAGAGAAATGCGCCGCCTTGAGACCACTGGCTGTTTACTTCTTCGCGCCAGTGCGCGGTCTGGGTGGGAAAATACGGGCGCACTGCCAACTCGGCGCTCGCGGCAGAGATCGCTTTGATGAGTGGGGGATGCTCGGGATTCAGACGATAGTCCAGCTGGGTGATGTAGCCAAAGCCCGAGGGAATATGGGCAAGCTCGTCTACGGTGGCGGCGTCGTTCCATGCCGAGCCGACCATGAGAACAAGCATGATGACCACCAGTGCGACTGCGGGCGCGTGAGATTTTATCATCGTGATCATTATACCAAAGTATCGGAATTGTCAAAAATTTTGCAGGATGACAAAGTCGCCGGGAACCTGGAGACGGAATGTCGGCAACACAGCTTGGGAGGCGGTAATGCCGGGAATATCGGCGCCATCAATAAACGCGATCACTGTTTTTTCTGCGGAGGTGATCTCTGCGGGGAGGGGGGCATGACCCGGTTCAACTACTATGTAGTGAATATCGGCCGCTGACTGTCCTGCTGGCGTAAAAGAATCAGTCACAAACATGACGGTCTGCGACGGCATAGGAATACCACGGACATCCACGCCTCTAGCATTGACCACGACATATTTTTTTATCTCTTTCGGCAGTCCGGCAAGATACTGCCCCATATGATAGTTGGATGTATCAAATGCTTCGTATGTTTTGGGATGATTGCTCCAGTGGAGGAAATATGCGCGGTAGGTCATGAACGGAACAGCAAGAAGCACGAGAACAAAAAGAAAGAGCAGTTCATATCGTAAGCGTCCGAGCTGTCCGGTATACTGCGGCCAGCACGCTTTTTCTTTTTCTATCCACTGTCCGACGCCCACGCATACCCGATCGGCGCCAAGTCCCGCCAGCAGGACAAGCGGGGGAATCATCCCAATCGTGCGGAGTGCGTGGGGGATGCCCTCGCGCGTAAGAGCCGCAGGGAATGCCATGCATATGACCCATGTCGCTAAAACTGCCTTCTTCCATCTATGGAGGTTCAACCTCCATAGTGCGATGATGCCGACGAGTAAAAAGAGCGCAACGATTGGATGCAGTTGGGGAGCGCAGTTGAAATTATGTCGCCAATTGCAGTCGCCGCTGAAGAAAAACATCTGAAGCGTGAGTGCCGTGGATTTGGCAAATGCTTTTGGCGGAGATGCGGCGGCAAACACGGATACGCCATTGGCGCGGTCGGAAAAATCAAGCGGGTTTTGGGCAAAATGAATGATGAGCGGCAGTACCACAACAAATACGATAAATGCATATAGTGCGACAGCGCATGGCGCGCATCCGCTTTGCGTGCGGTCGCGTGCTTTTTTCCACTGCCACAGATACCAAACGAGCGGCAGAGCAAATACAGGCGCCATGAGGCGGAATGCGATATAAGTGTGCAATCCCAGACCGGTGAAAATGCCTGCAAGCGCTATATCCAGCGTGGATCCGCGACGCAATCCTTTGAGCAAGAAATACAGGGCAAAGGTGGCACAAAAAGGCACCATGATCGCGCGAAATCCTATGCGCGAGAAATTGATATGCCAATAGGACGTTGCAATAAAAAATGCGGCGAGAAGCGCGGGACCTCTCCGCTGAAATATCTCCCGCGCCGCAAGATAAACACCCGCGATCGTGAGTGTGCCGAACAGTGCCGAAACGATGCGCAAAGCCCACGGCGTGTTTCCGAACGTCGCTACTGACAGCGCCTGTATATTTATGAAAAGACCCTCGCGGCCGTTGTTTTCAGGATAAAATATTTTGAAATCGCCGGTTGCGAGCGCCTCTAGCGCATTATTGCCGTTCATCGCCTCGTCGGGGTAGAGGCCAAGGGGTACTTCGGCGATGAGATAAAAGCGAAAAAAAGCTCCGAGCGCCAAAATCCCCAAAAGTATCCAAATGTGCGCCTTTTTCATGTATTCCAGTATACAACAGAGCAGGCAATGGAAGGGATTGACATATCCAAATCCGCATGCTATAATCAGCATACAGTTCGCTGACATTTTGGTTTTACCCCGCCGCGAGGGATTCGCGGATGTTCTTATCCGGAGGATAAAAAAGATGGCGGACGCAAAAGATCGGTTTCAGGAAATTTTTGGCATTGATGTCACCAAAAAAGTAAGCGACGCGATGTATCGTATCCAAGTCGGAGCGGTTAGGGCCAAATTGGCCGAGTTTGCGGCCGAGGCCGAAGGATTTCGAATCAAGCTGGAAGCGATCGCCGCCAAGTACGCCGATGGTGCTCTGGCGGTTGGCTACGCCGAGGCGACAAGAGACCTGGAGCAGGCGGCGGGATTGGACGCTTCGTTTGCAAGCGCAAACGAGGTGTTTCAGGATGCTGTCCGACTGGCGAATGGTTGCCAGTTCAAGGTAGAAACGGAGATAAAGTACTATCTCCCCACGGCAGCCCTCGATAGGTCTGCCGTCGAGTAAAAAGTTTCCACGCTCGTGACTCGTGGTCTCGGGCAGGCAACAACACGGCACTGGTGAAAACCAGTGCCTTTTCCATCCCCCAACCCTCTATGATATAGTCATCTAATACGCTCGAGCGTATTAGATGACTATATTTGATGTTATTGGTGAAATCCTAAATCTGCGGGGTTTTCATCTCCGTGGACGCGTGCGAGCGTGCCGCCGTCACTTTCAAATTCATCACGCAACTTTTTTACTCGTTTGACGAGCACTACGGTCTCGGGATCCACGTCTTCTTTTTTTATATATCCTTTTGACCAATATTCAAGCACGAGCTTGCTGTCGCCGAATATGTTTTTGATGCCGTCGGCGAGGGCGATCTGCAGGGCGTAAAAGCACGCGAGCAATTCTCCGCGGTTGTTGCTCACGTCGCCAAAGATCCAGTGCTTGCCGTATCGGTTTATTTTTTCCTTTGGCACGACTTTCCACAGAAGATCGTTTCCTTTTTCATCAGTGACGCTTATCTCCACGCCCCGGCCCCGTCCGGTGCCCGAATCAAAATAAATGCCCGCCTCAACTGCGGCCTTGGCGCGATAGTCAGCGCCTCCCACGAGCCATAGCTCGGCCTGCTCCTGCGTCCGAAATTTACGAAACCGCGCATCTGGCTCTCCTTTCACGTATCCCTCGCACTCCTCCCACGTTGTCGCCACTCCCTGGTCGCCATCGGGGAGAAGGTATGCGTAAAAATAATTGGCTTTTGTCATATCTTATTTTGCATTTCACGCGCTGTGGCCGAGTTCGGAGAGGATGAGCCAGACGTACGGCTCGCCCGCGGAGGGAATTTCTTTTGTGATGAAGACCGCGACATTTCTGCATATCTCGTCCTGCCGACGCACACGGTCGGAAAATGCTTTGCGAAAATATCTATCTCAACGGAGCCGATCATAGCACCCCGCACGTCCAGCAGGCGCACGCTAATATCCGCAGGATTCAGGGCAAAATCTCCACACATAAGTTCTTTGGCGATACTCTCTTTCAGCTGTGCCGTCACATCGGTGGGCATCACTTCTTTGTGAGCATCCGGATAGTAAATGTTTACGATGGGCATAGGATAGTTTTTTTATGGCTGTTATGGCAGCTAAGAGAGATTTTTAAATGTCTGTGAACAATACTTAAGAAATCCCTTTATTGGTTTACGATGCTCGTGGGATCCAAGAGAAGCAGTGCATATGTACCTAGTAGAGGATACATTGCGCTTATGGCGATCCCGCATACTAGAAGAGCGAGCAATATATACAAACAATTTCGCGCTCTCGCAGAGATCTCCTGTATTTTGAGCACACCGAGCATTTGCAGGACATACCCGAATGAGGTCACTAAAAAACCGATCCTAGCAATGCGTGGAATTACATATGTACCATATCCTATGATTTGTCCGTGCAATGTCGTTACCTGGTGTCCCTGATTTTCTACTACCGAAAAAGAGAGTAATAGAAAACCCACGAGTGACAGCAGTAATCCTACTATTTCCCAAATACTCATCTTTCTCCTCATACAATGCTACGAGAATAAATTATCTGGTGGACCCTGGGGGAATCGAACCCCCATCTCCCGGATGCAAACCGGGTGCTCTACCACTAAGCTAAGGGCCCGATGAACTTATTTTCTTCCGAGGTGTGCTCGGAACTCTTTGACTGATATTTTTGCCTGTCGGAGGATGGCGCGCATGAGCCATAAGGGCAGGGAAGTCGAATGTTGCGGAATGGTTACTTGGCGCTGCGGATCTCCGGTGTACTGCAATCGGATAGGGCTGCCACTCTGCCGTATGACATGAAAACCCGCCCGGAGTAAGGCGGCGATAACTTCACGGGATTTTAAGGAAGGCAACAGCCCCATAGGGATGTCTATGCGGGTACGAGCACGCGCGAGCGCGGGGTACGCCCGGCAACTTTTCCCGTATCATCCACCACGAGCTTATGCCGGTCAATCAGACAATCGCAATGTAGCTCAATCGCGTCTTTTACCATCCGCTTTGCGTCGGCTACGGATGTGCCGAACGTAAGAACGCCGGGCAAGTCACGGGCTTGTGCGCGATAGGTG